>JAYYRA010000023.1:0-69423 GCA_036127675.1 Verrucomicrobiota bacterium | reverse complement strand
GTGGAGTCTGTCCAAATGGTACAATTTTAATCTTACCGTCTGTAATGCTAGACAAGGATGTGGAAGAAATAGCATGGATAGCTGAAGGGGCTAGCCGGTCATAAGTAATCGTTCGGTTAATATCGCTTAAAATATGAGGAGAGAGCCTGGATTTTTCTATGGTCGCATTTAGATCATCCAGAATATCAGGATTGAGCATGTCACGGGTAATTGCTCCATTGCTCACCTTTTCAGCAACCTGAGCCACTTTCGCTATATCCGCCACTAATGCACGAGGAGTCACCGTAATCAATTGATCAGGTGCAAGATGACGAAGACCTTCTCCAGTTTCCATATCAACTTCCACTTTTAAATAGAGCTTTTCATAATTGAGAAATAATTCGGCTGGTAAGGAATTCATCCCTTGTCCACCCAGAAACACCTCATAACGACCATTGTGAACCGATACCTTAATGGTCTCCCCGGATTGTCCATTTTCCCAATGGGTGGTGCCATTTCCATCGTGCAGGGAAAATCGGAACTGGGCATCGCCATGGTAGTTTACTCCACGAATGGAGATTTTTCCGGTGTAGGGAATGGAATTCGCCAATCCCCAGGAAAAACAAAAGAGTAAGGGGATAAGCAGGGTAAGCCTCAAGGAATTCATGCTCCGCATGATTGTACGATCCTCTTGATTTGTCAAACGATTGAGAGGGAAGGGTTGATTTTCCGGATAAAATAAAATTTCTTCTTGAGATTGAGACTCAATCTCAATAAGCTTGCTCTATGAAATTTAAATTTACTCAAGTTATAGTGATTTCAACCTTATTTTCAGTCTTTGTGAATGCGGAAACTGAAGCTTCTAAAAGCATGATGCCAAAAGAAGCACTGATCGAAAAAATGCAAAAGGGTGGACTGGTAATGTATTTTCGCCATGCCTCCACTGAAAAAGATTATGCCGATCAGGTGAAAGCTGATGTGAATGATGGCTCCACTCAACGGGTCCTTAGCGAAAAGGGATGGCATGAAGCAGTTCATCTTGGGAATGCAGTTAGATTTCATAACATACCGGTAGGAAAAGTGATTAGTAGCGATTATTTTCGTGCATGGCAGACCGCTTGGCTGGCATTTGGAGAATATGAAAAAAATTCAGATCTGAATTTTTTGCCTTTCGCTGAATTTTCCGATGAACACATGGCAAAAATGAAAAAACGAGTTTTACCCTTTCTCTCCACTAAACCAGAAAAGGGAAAAAACACTGTAATTGTTGCTCATGATGATCCTTTCGAGGCGGCTACCGGAATTTATCCGGATCCGCAGGGAATTTGTTATGTCTTGGAACCAAAGGGAAAAGGTAGTTTCAAAATTCTTGGTTCTCTGGAACCAAGTGAGTGGTAGAAACATTCTTTATAAATCAGATGGCCAAGATTGGAATGTTTTGGGGCAGTAGTAGTCAAATGACTGCCCTTGCCAGTGAAATCGTAAAAAATGAATTCGAATCATTTCATCATCAAGTCGAATCATTTGATGTAAGGGATGGAATTGATTCGCTTCCAGAATTTAAAAACGTGCTGATAGGATGCCCAACTTGGAATGTTGGTGAACTTCAGGACGATTGGGATATGTTGTTTGAAGATTTTAAGAAAATTTCTTTCACCGGTGTAACCGGGGCATTTTTTGGTTCAGGTGATCAATTTGGATACAGTTGTAATTATTTGGATGCAGTCGGTATTCTTGCGAGAGAATTTATTGAAAAAGGTGGAAATCTTGTGGGTAAATGGCCAACAGAAGGTTATGAGTTTGATGAATCGATTGCGTTGGAAGATGGTAAGTTTCTTGGTTTGGCACTCGACTATGACAATCAGAGTTCTTTATCGGAAGAAAGAATCAAGAAATGGGTTCATATGATTCAATCCGAATTCAAATAGATTATTTCACAAGCTAAGGTCCCACAGCGATCCTCTTGATTTGTCAAACGATTGAGAGGGAAGGGTTGATTTTCCGGATAGAATAAAATTTCCGAATCTCATCATCTTGTCGCTTGCTCTCCAGCAATACGATATCTTTTGTAGGGAGGTGAAAAATTTCCTACCCGTTTTATTCGTCGTTTCCTTCCTTTGCAGTACATGGGGAAAAAAGCCCCATGTCCTTTTTATCGCGATTGATGATTTGAGGCCGGAACTGGGATGTTATGGATCCACGATTGCGAAGTCCCCCCATATGGATCGACTGGCCAAAGAGGGGCGTTTGTTCGAACGGGCCTATTGTCAGCAATCAATTTGCAGTCCTTCCAGGGCGAGCCTAATGACGGGGGCACGACCAGATCAAATTGGGGTGATTGAAAACACCGCGTATTTTCGGGACTTGAATCCGGACATCATCACTTTGCCCCAGCACTTTATCAAAAATGGATATGAGGCGGTGTATTGTGGAAAGATTTATCATGGGCGAATGACCGATGATCAGCACTCCTGGAGTCGCGGGGCGGCCTGGAATAAATTATCCTTCAAGGAACGACCCAAGCCTTATGGTCTTCAAAAGAATTTGGATCTGCTTCGGGAAAACCGGATCCAAATGACCGAGAAGTATGGAACAGAAGGATCGAGGGGGTTGATTCATGGACCTGCATATGAAGCAGCGGAGGTACCGGATCATTACTTTGTGGACGGGTTTAGTACTCAATTGGCAATTACCACTTTGAAGGATCACTTGAAGAAGAAACCGGAGCAACCGCTTTTTCTCGGACTGGGTTTCATGAAGCCCCATTTAAATTTTGTGGCTCCCAAAAAATACTGGGATTTATACGATCGTAAAGAGATCCGCACCTCAGTCAAAGTGGAGGAACCGAGAGGTGGGGCAACTATGGGTTTACATGCATCCTTTGAATTGCGTACCCGGCATGGTATTCCCAAGACCGGTCCGATCGGGAAGGAGTTGGCAACCGATCTATTGCATGGATATTTTGCCTGTGTCAGTTATGTCGATGCCCAGATCGGGCTGATGCTAAGCACTTTGGAAGAGCTGGGAATTCGGGACGACACCATCATTGTGGTCTGGGGAGATCATGGCTGGCACTTGGGGGAAATGGGAATCTGGGGAAAGGCGACCAATTATGAAATTGCCACCCGTGTGCCCCTAATCTTTTGGACTCCTGAAATGAAGGTCAGAGGGAAGTCAACCGATGCATTGGTTGAACTGGTGGATTTGTATCCAACTCTTTCTGACTTGGCGGGTCTACCGGCACCCACACACCTGGCAGGAAAAAGCTTGGTACCTCTGCTAAAGGATCCGAATGCCAAGGTTAAACAGTTTGCGGTCAGCCAATTTCCCAATCCTGCCCTGCGGGAATGGGCGGCGAATCCCCTGTCTACCGGAATGCGGGAAACCTTTTTTGGTCCATTGATTGAAGAGGTGGAAGAAAAAATTAAAATGCAATTGGGAAAGCGGTGGGATCGTGAGTTGTTTGAGAATCATTTGATGGGTTACACCATCCGGACGGACCGTTATCGATTGGTTGCATGGCTGGATTATCGGGATGTGAATGCGGAGCCCTTGTACCTGGAACTTTATGACCTGGGAGAGGATCCGACGGAGAAGAAAAATATTGCCAAGAAATTTCCAGCCAAAGCAAAGGAATTACTGAAAAAGTTACGGTCTCTGGGGATTGGAGAGGAAAAGGGATAAGAATGAGATCACCAATTATTTCTCTTTGTTTGCTCGCTCAAGTATTTTGTTACGGGTCGGAACGGCCCAATATTGTGCTGATTATGGCCGATGATATGGGCTACTCCGATCTTGGATGTTACGGGGGAGAGATCCAGACTCCGAATTTGGATCGACTGGCGGAGAATGGAATTCGATACACCCAAGCTTATAACACCTCCAAATGTTGGACTACCCGGATCAGTTTACTGACCGGATTGTATCACCATCGAAGCGATCGGAATTTCCAGAACACCGCTTTGATTGGAGAGGTCCTTCGGCCGGCAGGTTATCGAACCTGGTGGTCGGGCAAGCATCATGCAGGATTCAATCCCTATGATCGTGGGTTCGATCATTTTTCGGGCTTTCTGGGTGGTGCGATTAATTTTTGGAATCCGGGAGACCAGGCAAGGGAAGGGGAGGACGCCCCTGGTTGGCGATCGGTTTACTCCTGGGCTTTTGATGACGAGGTTATCAAGCCCTACAATCCGGGGAAGGAATTCTTTGCCACGGATACCTTTACCGATTGGAGCCTTAAGTGGTTGGATGAGGTGGAGGGAAAAGAAGATCCTTTTTTTCTTTTTCTCTCTTACACCGCCCCCCACTGGCCCCTCCATGCTCATCCGGAGGATATTGCCAAGTATAAGGGCATTTACGATATGGGCTACGAAGCGATTCGAAAAGCAAGATACCAAAAACAACTGGAAATCGGCTTGTTTGATGAAAAAACCTCATCATTAAGTGAGCCGGAACATGAGAATTGGAACAGTTTGCCGGAAAAGGAAAGAGGGGATGAAGCCCTGCGGATGGAAATTCATGCTGCGATGGTTGACCGGATGGATCAGAACATTGGGCGTGTGGTCCAAAAGTTGGAAGAACTAGAAAAGTTAAAAAATACTTTGATTCTTTTTCTGGTGGATAATGGGGCCAGTCACGAAAGACCCAAGAGAGGACAAAAAAATCCGGAAGCAGAGTGGGGCAGTGTTGGATCCTTTGAGGCGATCGGACCGTCATGGGCAAATGCGGTAAACAGCCCATTTAGAAAATGGAAAGTTCAGGGAATGGAGGGTGGAATCTGTACCCCGATGATTGCCCATTGGCCATCGGGAATCGGTTTGCCTAAGAATTCGATTTCCCGGGAGCCTTGTCACTTGATTGATTTTGTCCCGACCTTCATGGAGCTTGCCGGGGGGAAGGTAAACTATCCGAACGGGTTGCCAAAACTGGATGGAATCAGTCTCAAACCCTCGTTTTCCGGTAAGAAATTAAAACGTTCGGAGCCATTGTTTTTTCAGTACGGATCGTGGCAGGTGATTCGTCAGAATCAATGGAAGCTGGTGCAACAAAGCAATAAGCCCTGGCAATTGTATGATTTAAGTAAAGATCGGACGGAAACCCGAGATTTGGCATCTATCCATTCTGGACGGGCAAAGAAATTGCAACAGGTGTGGGAAGAATGGGCAAAAGGGGTCGGAGTGAATCAAAAGTTGAAAAAATGAGAAATTTGGTGTGAATCTATCCTTTTGATAATGAAAAAAACTTTCCATCTGATTCTTCCAATTCTTTGTGGTTATCTACTGAATTGTTCCGCTCAAACGAGGGAACCAACGGTTTCCGATCTTCGATACAGTAAGAAATTTGAACGAAGTGAACTGGATCTTTGGTTGGCGGACTCCAAAAAGCCCACTCCTTTAGTGGTTAATTTTCACGGTGGTGGTTTTCGAGTTGGGGACAAGCGATCCTTTAAGTGGAATCGAATCCTGCGGGATAATTTATCCAAGGGAATATCCTTTGCCAGTGTGAACTATCCGTTCGTTCAACAGGTCGATGGGAACTACAGTAAGATTCTTGAGCATTGTTCGGAATCGATTGAATTTCTGAAAAAGCAGGCTTCGAAATATAATTTTGATCCCGAGCGAATTTCAGTCATGGGAAATTCGGCAGGTGCATTGATCACCTGCTATCTGGGTCATGCAAAGGAGCTTGGAATCCGTTCGATTTTCCCCATTCAGCAACCAAAAGGAACTCCTTTACTGATTCCACTTTTCCGGGCCGACGGACCTCCGGTAATGGTTTATAATCGATCTGGTAAGCGGGACAAAATTCATCACCCGGATTTTGCGATAATGGTGCGGGAAAGATGTAAAGAACTGGGAGTGGAATGCGTAGCTTATGGGGTGGAGGGTACTGGTCTGAAAACTTTGCCCAATGATCAATCGATTGAAGAATTGGCGATGAAATTCTTTCAGAAGTCATGGAAGAAGAAATTAAAAAAACAATAATGAAACGAAGAGGGTTTCTGCTTCGGGGAGGCATTGCATCCGGCATTTTGACAATGGGAAAATCCGGGCTTGCCCAAGAACAAAGTAAGGAAACTCTCCTCGGCAATGGATATAATTATACCCTTCCCAAATTTGATCAGGGTACAAAGCTTTTGTTTCAGGGAGATTCCATTACCGATATGCAATGGGGAAGAAATCAAAAGGACCGGAATCATTATCTTGGCCACAGTTATGTCTTTCTGATTGCTTCCCGCCTTGGAGTCGATATGCCGGGTGCAAAACTGGATTTCTTTAATCGTGGCGTGAGTGGCAACAAGGTGGGTGACTTACGGAAACGCTGGCAAAAAGATGCGATTGAAATGAACCCGGACTGGTTAAGTATTTTAGTGGGAGTAAATGATGTGAGTCAAAGCCGTGGTCAACCGGTGAATTTGGAAAAATGGGAAGAAGATTACCGACATATTTTAAATGCCAGTAGGGAGAGAAATCCGGATCTGAAAATGGTCCTAATGAATCCCTTCGTTTTAAGAATGACCCGACTTCAACCTCTTGATGTATGGAAGCACTGGCGCGGGGAAATCGAAAAACTTGGAAAAATTGTCACCCGGTTGGCTAAGGATTTTAATGCAGTCCATATTGATACCCAAAAGATTTTTGACCAAGTTGCGGAACAAGTCTCCCCAAGCCACTGGATTTGGGATGGGGTACATCCTTTGCCGCAGGGTCATGAATTAATCGCAAGGAATTGGTTGCAAGCAGTCAGCAAAGCGACCAATAAGAAGGGATGAGTGAAACCATTTCTATTTCCACGGTCGGTTCAAGAGTTTGCAAGTGGGGAGAGGGCCCGATTTTCTGGAAGGATGATCTAATCTATGTCGATATTGAAGGCCATTCTCTGATTCGATTGAATCCGGAAACCGAAGTGGAACAAGTATGGGAAATGGGAGAGCGGATCGGTACGGTCGTTCCGCGAGAATCCGGAGGTTTTATTTGTGCGGGGGATTCCGGAATTTACCACTTTGATCCAGAAACCGGAGAGAGAAAAAATTTGGCCGACCCGGAAGCGGAAAAAAGACCAGATAATCGATTCAATGATGGGAAATGCGATCCATCCGGTCGATTTTGGGCCGGAACCATTAGCACGGTAAAAAAAGCGGGTGATGCGAATCTTTATATGCTGGATAAGTTAGGAAATCTTAGTTTGAAAGTGAATCGGGTAACCAATTCAAATGGAATCTGTTGGAATGCGGATGCCACCCTGATGTATTACATTGATACCCCGACCCAGGAAGTTTTGGCTTATCCCTTTCAATCCGAATCCGGAGAAATTGGTGAACCGAAATCTATTTTTCATACCGGCCGGGAAAATTTAGAGGGATCCCCGGATGGCATGACGATCGATAACGAAGGTATGCTTTGGGTTGCAATGTGCCACGGAGGAATGGTGATACGAATTAATCCGGAAAGTGGAGAACTTCTGCGAAAGGTGGAACTCCCCTGCGTGGAAACCACAGCGTGTGCATTTGGTGGATTAAATTTGGATCGGTTATTCGTGACCACCGGGGTACATAAGACTCTGGTGGAGGAGAATGCGGGTAAGGTATGGGTGGTGGATGGATTGGGAGTTTCTGGAGTGGAAGCGTTCCCGTATGCTGGATAGCACTCGATCAATTCCTTTCCAGGCACCAGTTGATTGCATTGCGTAGCAATTGATTGAAATTCGGATTCTCAAAATCCTGAGGATGACCCAATGAAGTATAGAATATTCTGGAACCGGCAGGGGTGATATGAGTCCAGGCAACCGGTTCGGGGGAATGATTTGGTATGGTTCCAATTAAAACCGGGGTGGAAGCTTTTGGCAGGGGAGAATTTCGATAAAGGGAGGCTGGAGTGCGGATTGGCAGGTTGACCTTTTTTAAGATCGGATGATTTGAAGAACTCGATAGATTATTTACCAGGCAAACTTTCCCTTTTCCATGATGTCCCTGATAATTTCCTCCGATCACTGACTGATCCCATTCCGGCCATTGCTGGTGGCCTTTGAGGGGAGACTCTTTACGCAGTTCAAATGCATGGGATGCAGTTCGAATCCCGATGACGGGTTTTCCTGAGGAAAGGTGTCGGCGAATCGAATCCATTGTCGAGTTCGAAAAAGCCCTTCTTCTAACGCTTATGAAAAGGAGTTCCGCCCGTTCTATCGCTTGAGGATTTAGAAGATGGTGTCTGTCCGTCCCCTCCTTTGGGGCGGTTGAATACTCAATAATGAAATCTTTGGAAAGAAACTGATCCGCAAATCCCGGTAAAGTCGTTTCGGTTTGATATTCTCTCTCCGCAATTAGAAGGGTTAGTTTCGGCTTTCCGAAGACAGAGGGGATAAAATTGAGGCCCAGAAAAAAAAGGACGGGGCAGGCAAGAAGACGGGCCAAAATCATTTCCCTAAATCCTGGATTTAATTCTTTGAGAGGGTGATCCAACTCTCGGAAAGATAGTCGTAGAAAAGACGACTTTCTGAATCATCGGACTGATAAAATATCCAGTCATTGGTTTCGGAGCGGTAGAAGTAGGGGTACAATTCGGAATTCGTCCAAATCCAATTCAAGTTAGTGTCGAAGAACCAGGTTGAGCTCATCGAATTCCCGCTTCGATAAAGCCAACCGTGTTCCAGATGAAAAATCCAATTACCGGAGGTATCGAAGTAGGTGCCAAACCAAGAGGCGGATTTCCACTGGTTTCCAAGATCCTCGACAGTGGTCCACGCGTTTTCATCCAGATCGGAGACGATAATCATTAGGGAGAAAGTTTGGGAACTCGCCTCGGAATCGCTAACCAGGATTTCTATTTCATAGGTGTTGTTCTGATCGGCATCCCAGGGGTTCTCAAAATCGGGCTCCTCCTGAAATCGGAGAGTGCCAGAAGTGGAATTGATTTCCAAATAGGAAGCGTCGGTACCGGAGATCGAAAAGGAAAGGTTGTCCCCGTCCTCGTCGGTCGCGTTGAAGTCGTACAGATAAGTGGAAGACTCAGGAATCTCGATCCTTCCGTCCGTGGGTAAGTCGCTCAAGGCTGGTGCATCATTGACTGCCTGAACCACCAAGTTGAAGGAGTCGGAAATACTTTGATTTCCCGAGGTTGCTTGTATGGAAATCGTTGCGTTGCCGAATTGATTGGAGAGCAGGGACAAGATAAGGTCAGTACCTGATACGGAGACTGTAACCAGAGAAGCGTTGGAGGATGTAACCGAATATGCAAAACTGTCGATGGTATCGACATCATTGAAAACGCCGGATAGATCGAGACTCAAGTTGCTCTGGTCTTCATTCATGGATTGATCGGACAGAGGAGAGTCTAAAACAGGGAGATCATCTACGGAAGAAACGGTTACTGAAATGTCTATCGATGAACTAATGATACCGTCAGTTATGGAAACAGAGAAAGAGTCCGTTCCATACCAGTTTGGATCCGGTTGATAGGAGAGGGCACCGGATGGGGCATCAATCAAAGCGGTTCCATTTTCAGGGTTTGATGAAATGGACCAGGTCAAGTTGTCTGCATCCGTATCGCTCGCTGATAGAGTATGGGATAAAGTTTCGTCTTCATCAACCGATAGGGAAAGGCTGGCTCCCTCAGAAATGATCGGTGCGGAATTAATTCGGTATTCATATGCCCCAATATCTGGACCCGAACCGTATCTACTTTTTCCAGAAATATCGGTGGTTGAATAATTCAATGCGTCCGGATTGGCCTGATCGATCGCTGGCGAAGCCGCTTGCAGGCTAAAGTCATCATCTGCACTACCGGAAATTCCATCCGCTCCATTACTGTTGTTGAATAGCGGATCGGAATTGTTGTTTTCGCTGCCGGAAATGGTACCACTGGATTTCAAGGGATCAACAATGCAATAATTGGTGGATGCAGTACCCTGATAGTTAAAAAGATCGTCGCCAGTGGAATCCGCAGAGTTTTGCCAGAGGATACAATTCTCAAATTCTATAGATTGGTCGCTAAAGAGAATACTTATTCCACCATGTTCGACAGCTGAATTCCGAACGACGGTGCAGTTTACGAATCTGGTATTTCCGAGTGGTTTTACCACTCCGTTCCGATAATTTGCATGATTATCGGATAACAAGCAGTTAATGAATTTCGTCTGGTCGGCTCCGCTGGCCAACAAACCAACCCCGCCTTCGGAGGAAGAAGTGGTGTTGGCTTCATTTCCAATAAATCGACACTGAAGAAAAGAAAGATTGGTGGCTCCCATGGAAGTGAAAGCACCTCCGTCGGTGGAAAAATTCTTAAGGAAAAGAGAATTCGATACTTGAACATTTGTGTTGCCCCAAAAATAAATTGCCCCTCCATAACTGCCAGATCCAGTGGCATAATTTTCGGTAAAGGTACAGTTATCAATTGAAGGAGTGGAAGCTGAATTCATGTAAATCGCTCCGCCATATCGAGAAACGGAGAAGTTTTGGTTAAAATTACAACCACTGATTGAAGGGGATGAACTGTCGATAGAAAGGGCACCTCCTCCATTATAGCTGGTGTTGGAATTGGAGGTAAAGTTGCAATCCGAAAGTTGACCGGATGAGTTTTCCAAATGCAGTCCACCCCCGTCGTATACTCCAGTGTTGGACAAATAGATTCCGGAACTCTCATTCCAAATCGAATCGTCCACTGAAACGGCCCCACCCGTGGTTTGAGCGGAGTTTTCTTCATAGGTGTTTCCGACCAGAGTAAAGTTGGCATCCTTGGCATAAACCCCACCTCCGGAGTAGGTTGACTGGTTATTAGTGAAAGCATTGTTTTCCAGCAAGATAGGGGTTGAGTCGAGATAAACGGCTCCTCCGTTTGAATCAGCGGAATTCCCATTGAAGGAAGAACCTTTAATGGTACCGTTACAGTCCACCATTTTGATCGCACCACCAAAGTAATCCGCTTGATTGGAACTGAAGACGGAGTTGGTAACGGTCAAGTTGGAGTCCGCCGCGTCGATCGCTCCACCACCCGATGCGGTGTACTGATTGGAGTAGGTACCATTGCTTTCCTGAAGGGTACAAAATTTTAGTGCCCAAGCCCCCCCGCCATTGTTATGGGCATTTTGATTATTCGAAAAGACGGATAAAGTTGCATTGATTTCGGAATATTCCGCAAAAATCGCTCCACCGTCCAAATCCGCCTTATTGGCATCAAAGGAACAGGATGTTAGAGAAAAGATGGAATTATTCGAATAGATAGCTCCGGCATATCCGAATCCGTCTCCCAGTCCCATTCCAAGATTGTTGGAGAAGGAACAATTTGAAAAAGTCGCATTGGAATCCATTAGGTAAACCGCTCCGCCAGACTGTCTGGCCCGGTTCCCCTGAAAAGTGCAGTTTTGAACTGTGAAACTCACTCCACTGGCATAGAGGCCGGCTCCTTTACCCCTGGAATCGGAATAATTTTCAGTGGCGTTTCCATCTTGAACGAAGAACCCGTCCAGCAGAGAAGCATCTGAGGGTACAACAACATGAAAGCTGTTATCTGAACCGTCGTTGATATCACCTATGTTACCGGATAGAATCGTTGGATTGGAAGATGAGTCTCTTTCGTTACGATTTTGCTCGGAACCCAAAAATCCTCCATAAACTGAAACATCGGGAGGTAGAAGGAAAAAATCGCTGCGAAAAACCCCGGGTTTATAGGTTCCCTGAGCGACCCAAACCTCAGAGAATGGATGGGTCGAATCCAAGGCTTTCGATAGATCCGTATAGGCATTTGTCCAGTTGGACCCATCCCCCGTACCCGAAGCGGAGGAATCAACATAAATAATCTCACTTCGGTTGCCAATAAAGGAGAGACCGAGCGTATTCGCTTCGCCAGATTCGATACTGATAGATTCTGGAGTGAATTGATGTGCGGATTTGCTTGGAGTAATCGAACCGGTCCAGTCAGAGGAAACGGTGGTAGTAAAACTTCCGTTTTCATCGGTTTGGATAGTCTGGGAAGTGGAGGAAAGACTTAAGCTTACATTGGAAATTCCAATACCCAGGGAGTTTTGGATGATGCCGGAGACTAAACGATGACTTGGGGTATCAGTACCGGTATCAATCTCATTCAGTTGAACACTTGCTGTTGGGATTCCGCTTGAGGATAGATAAAGCACTCCGGTTCCCGAATCACTATCCGAATCTGACCCGGAGCTGACTTGTAGGGTTTGCGGAAGATTCCAATTTTCAGAAGAGAAGGAGAGTGGTTCGGAATTTGGAAGAGAAAAGTCACCATCTCCGCTTGAGTCTAAGGATATCGAAATTGATATGTTGGATGAAGGCTGAGAGGCCAAACGAATGGTTAGAGAACTCGTATTTCCCTCCGGAATGTTCAATGCATGAATCGATGGAATGATTCCCTGAACGAGCGATTTACGGAAATTGGCCACATAGGGAGTGGTGACGCTTAGTACCTGAGCATTATCTTCGGAATTTAAATTCCCCGTGGTCACTCCCTGGTATTGAATCAATGGATTGGAGAAATATGGAATTCGGTTGTTGTAAGTGGAGGAGTCCTCGGTGTCATACGCCATTATCGTTCGATAACCCTGACCATCAACGATCCATCTCTTACCGTAGTTAAATGCCTTAAAAATTGAATTATTGGAAGGATCCGTGTCAGGAATGCCCCGATTCATTGCATCTTCCCGGTTGTGGGTACAGCCCATGTTGTGCCCAATTTCATGGAGCAAACTGTAACTCGGAGCTCCAATCTGATCCATGACCACAACATTAAATCCACGATCTTCAAAATCAAGGGATGGATAGGACATGGAATTGGCAATTCCACCCAGCGTTCCGTCCCCTTGGGAAACCAGCAGTGTGACCAGGTCGGCACCATATTGATCCCGAATGGTATGCAGTTGATCCAGATAGCCATCCGACGGATTGGTCGATCGATCCAAATCGGTAGACGGGTCCTGGGTCTCGGTATAATCAACTTCGACGAGATGAACCAGTCGAATGGCAGCATTCACCTTACTGTTTAGAAAGCAAAGGTTGGATTCAGAAATGGCATTTTGCACATAAGCTTCCACTTCACTATCCGAACTAAATCCCTCCGAGCTTTTCGCAGAAGTGGTATAGGCAACCATTAAATCGACCAAGTTCCCGTCACCATTTCTCCAATTCTTTTTTCTTCTCCCCGGTCGGGGGTCAAAATGATCCCTTCCATGCCCTGAAATGCATCCTCCGCAGGGAAGATGACGAGTGGGATTGGGATTTAACCAAGTCATTCTTCCCTGCCGGTAGCGAAACTTTTCCGGAATACCGATTATTTCTTTCAGAGACCCGAAAATTTCCTTTCCGACTCGGGTAAATGAAAGGGTAAGTTCTTGTTTATCGGTGTTTCTACCTGTCCAAAAAAAACGCTGGTTTCCCAAATCCTGACTGTAGGATTTTGTGAAAATCTGAGATTGACCGTTTTTATCGACAATCAAAACTTGAGAAGTCTTGAAATCGGCATGGTTGATGGATTCCATTCCGTTCATTCGGGAGAAGCCGCAAAGGCATATGACCAGAAATAGAGAGGGTAAAAAACAAATCTTCAAAACATTAGTTACTCAAGCTCCTATTCATTCTTCGTGCAATCCCGAAATCAAGCTTGCGAATCGACTGATTTTTCTTGGACTTAAGTTTCTTGCATCGCATTAAAATTGATATATCAAATGGAATTGAAATATAAACTTTTCAATTCAGCCCAATCAACAAAACATCTAATGGCTTCAACAAATGAGTTTTCCCTGAGTGGAAAAGTTGCCTTGATTACAGGAAGTACACAAGGTCTGGGTTTCGGAATTGCTCATGCCCTTGGCAAAGCCGGAGCAAAGGTTGCATTGAATTATCTGAATCATCGGGAAAAGGCGGAAAATGCTTTAAAGGAAATTCAACAAAGCGGTTGTCACGCGATGATGGTTCGTGCCGATGCCTCCGACCCGGAGCAAGTCAGGTCAATGGTAGAGTCGGTGGAAGAAAAATTTGGATCCTTGGATATTGTAGTTCCCAATGCGACTCCAGACCAACCTCAAAAACCGATTGAAGAATATGAAGAGGACTTTTATCGAAAAATGTACCAGTTTTTTGTGATGAGCCCTTTTCATCTTGCCCGGGCGGTTTTGCCGGGAATGAAGAACAGAGGTGGTGGAAGAATTATTAATGTGACCAGCGAGGTATTTCACAGCTCAATTCCCAATTTTAGTGGTTATGTAGCTGCGAAAGGCGGACAAATTGGATGGAGCAGGAGTATGGCGACCGAATTGGCACCCTTTAACATTACGGTTAATACGGTAGCCCCCGGATGGATTCCGACGGACCGGCATCAGAATGATTCCCAGGAAGATAAGGATGCTTATCTTGCCACTATTCCACTTGCTCGATGGGGGGTCCCGGAAGATGTTGGAAATGCGGTCAGATATTTCGCTTCGGATGAAGCGTCTTTCATAACCGGTCAAACTTTGTGCGTGAATGGTGGACGTACGCCCTGGTAGTCTTTTAAAATCAAATCCTTCAAATTATATGAAACATTCAATTCAAAAAATAGCCTGCCTACTAGGTCTTTTTACCCTGGTTTTTTCCAGTTGTTCGGTGCAACCAGAAGTGGGAGATGAGAACGCCACCAAAACGATCGATTCTTCGACTCGCTTTGCGTATGTAACAAACGGAGTCGATCCGTTTTGGGATCTTTGTGCTGCGGGAGTGCGGATCGCCGAAAAAGAATTCGGAATAAAGTGTGAGGTATTAATGCCCCCCAAAGGAGTGGTGGATCAAAAGAGAATGATGGAAACGCTCTTGGCTAACGGAGTGGACGGGGTGGCTGTCAGTCCAATTGATGCTGAAAATCAAACGCCTTTTTTAAACGAAGTTGCGGAAAACACCATATTGATTACCCAGGATGCGGATGCTCCGATGAGTAATCGTTTAGTTTATATTGGTGCAAACAACTACAAAGCAGGAAGAGCACTGGGTAAGTTGGTCAAGGATGCAATCCCCGATGGGGGAGAAGTTATGCTCTTCGTGGGAAGACTGGAGCAACTCAATGCTCGGCAGCGAAGACAGGGAGTGATTGACGAGTTATTGAATCGTTCGGCTCAAGAATTGGATCAAGTAAAGTACGATCCGGTCGATTCCAAGAATTTGAGTGCTGAAGGTTCCAAATATGTCATTCTGGATACCCGTACTGATAATTTTGATAAGGCAAAAGCAAAGAGCAATGCAGAAGACGCGATCACCAAATATAAGGATTTGCAATGTATGGTTGGTTTGTTTGCTTATAATCCTCCTGCCTGTATTGATGCGATCAAGGAAGCGGACAAAGTTGGATCGATTAAAATTTGCGGATTCGATGAACAGGACGCCCTTCTTCAGGCGATTTCAGATGGTAATGCATACGGGACCATCAGTCAGTTGCCTTGGGAGTATGGATATGAGTCGATCAAGATGTTGAAGGATATTTATGAAGGCCGTATGCCAGAGTCTAAATTCGTGGAAAAATCCTTTGCCGCTGTTACCAAGGAAAATATCGATGAGTTCTGGGCGAAGAAAAAGGAGATGGCCGCTTTAGGTAAGTCGAAATAATGGCC
Source organism: Verrucomicrobiota bacterium (assembly GCA_036127675.1). Lineage (GTDB taxonomy): Bacteria > Verrucomicrobiota > Verrucomicrobiia > Opitutales > Seribacteraceae > Seribacter. The sequence continues at coordinate 53,859 of JAYYRA010000023.1, read as the reverse complement.
GACGAAGCCAATTTCATCGAAGTTCGTGATCTTCATAAGAGCTTCCCCGGAGTACACGCTCTTAAGGGTGTTTCCCTGCATTTGAAAAGAGGAGAGGTTCTTGCCCTGATAGGTGAGAATGGTGCGGGCAAAAGTACTTTGATGAAAATTCTTGCCGGGGTTCAGCCCTCTGATTCAGGGGAATATTTTGTCGAGGGAAATTTGGTTTCCTTTCAAAATGTGCGGGAAGCAATGAACCGGGGAATAGCACTGATTCATCAGGAATTGAATTTGGCATCCAACTTGGACTTGGCAGCAAATATCTACTTAGGGCGAGAGCCAAATTCAAAAGGTTTCATTCAAGAAGGAAATTTACAGAGGGAAGCTGAAAAGTACCTCAAGCGAGTCGGACTCGACCTTCCGGTGGATACAATTACCGGAACTTTGCCCATTGGTAAGCAACAACTGGTGGAGATTGCCAAAGCCTTATCTTCTGATGCTAGAGTTTTGATTATGGACGAACCCACCAGTAGCTTATCCCAAAAGGAGACAGAGACCTTGTTCGAAGTGGTTAAAGGACTCAGAGAAGAGGGAATCAGCGTAATTTATATTTCACATAGGTTGGGTGAGGTGAAAGAATTGGCGGATCGAGTAACGGTTTTCCGGGATGGAGAAAATGCAGGTGATCTGGAAAGAGAGGAAATTAATCATAATGCAATGGTCCGTCTAATGGTGGGCCGAGATCTAAATGAATTTTATGACAGGAAAATGCATCAACCGGGAAAAGTGGTTTTACGAACCAACGAAATTATTTCTCCAACCTATCCGGAACATTCCATCTCCATCGAGGTCAAAGAGGGAGAGATTGTCGGGGTTGCCGGATTAGTCGGAGCGGGAAGAACGGAACTTCTACAAACTATTTTTGGAATCACTCCGGCACTCGGAGGGGTGATGGAAATGGAGGGAAGCACCTTTTCACCTAAATCACCTGCGGAGGCAATATCATCGGGTCTCGCTCTTGCTCCTGAGGACAGGAAACTTCATGGACTGGTTCTTCCTATGTCCGTTCGGGAAAATTCTTCTTTGCCCAGTTTGAACCGAGATCGTAAGTCTTCCGGGATGCTGGACTTCAAAGCGGAAGAGAAGATTGCCCAAGAAGCAGTTGAAAAGATGCAGATCAAAACTCCCAGCCTCGACCAAGTTGCTAGATTTCTTTCCGGAGGAAATCAGCAAAAGATCGTTTTGGGAAAATGGTTAGCGATGAATCCAAAGTTATTAATGCTGGATGAACCAACCCGTGGAATTGATATCGGGGCAAAAAGAGAAATTTATCATTTGATGGAAAAATTGGCCGGAGAAGGAATGGCGATCCTTTTCGTTTCAAGTGAAATGGAAGAAGTTCTGGGAATGGCGGACCGGGCCTATGTGATGCATGAGGGTAGATTGTCCGGTGAGTTGTCCAAAGAGGAGCTCTCCGAAGAATCAATTATGAATTTAGCAACCGGTGCTGACAAAGCAGCCTGAAAAAACAAATATTATGAAAAAAAATGTTGTTGGGATTTTTGCCCTATTGGTGGTGATCTTTATCATCACTGCAATCATTAATCCGAAATTCTTGAATGCGTATAATATTCAAAACCTGATCAAGTGGTCGAGTTTGTACGCAGTGATGAGCATTGGGGTTGCCATGGTAATCATAACGGGCGGAATTGATCTTTCCCTTGGGTCGGTAGTCGGATTAGTAGCGGTGGTTTTAGCTTTTCTTCTAAAGGTTCAGGGGTTGGAACCGTGGACTTGTATCGGAATTACTCTAGTGATGTCCCTTTTTATTGGTCTGATTCACGGACTTCTGATCACCAAGGCAAAAATTCAGCCCTTTGTGGTAACACTTTGCGGACTTTTGATATATCGGAGTCTAGGCCGTTGGTTGACCGATAACCAATCATTAGGCCCAGTTCCTCTTGAAGGTGACAAAGGCTACGAAAATCTGGATCAAATCAAATCTCTGGACTTCATCTTTAGTGGCAAGATTCCTATTGGAGAATCATTCAACCTTCCGACCCCTTTTTTATTCTTGTTGATTTTGGGAGTAGCTGCCGCGGTTTTTCTCCGCAAAACCATTTGGGGTCGTTACCTTTATGCATTGGGGAATAATGAAGAAGGAGCCAGGTACAGTGGAATTGATACCGACAAGATGAAGATCATCGCATATGTGCTCTGCTCCTTTTTAGCCGGGGTTGCCGGCCTTTTGTTTGCTTTCGAATTAGATTCGGTTCAACCTGCACAGACCGGTGAGTTCTATGAACTTTACGCCATTGCTGCTGCGGTACTCGGAGGTTGTAGCCTGCGTGGAGGGGAAGGATCCATTCTCGGTGTTGTGATCGCTGCAGCTGTTATCCGGCTGATTTACAATTCCATCAATATGATCGGAATTTCCACTCATTTGGAGTTTGGTATTCTCGGGATGGTCATTCTATTAGGAGTCATCGGGGATGAATTCCTAAAGAAAAAAATGAATCAAAAACAGTTGGCGAAGTAATTTGCCGCTCAAATTCCACAACGGGAATATTCTCATCAAACTATCTGTCCAGATGCCCAAGTTGTCTTTTTGGAGAGATTTTGTCGCGTAGCTTTTTTTTGAGCTCCTTGATGTCGGGAAACCCGAGGTCTTTTTTTCGACACCAAAGAAGCTGATTGTTGCAGAAAATCTGAAAATGTCCGGCTTGATCGGTTTTTGGTCTTAGGCATACCTCGAATAATTCTTCTTCAAAGGTGGTGAGTAGTTCTTGGGCAAACCAGGCAGAACGGAGAAGCCATCGGCAACCAGTGCAGTACTCTATAATGATTTGATTTTGATTCATGTTTTTTCGATTGGTTTGATTAAATTGGAACCGTTCCTTTCTCGAACGAAATTTTCAGGAGAAACTCCATAAATGGATTTAAAAGTCCTGGAAAAGTGGAACGGGTTTTCAAATCCGAGTTCATATGCAACATGTTTCACCAAATCTCCAGAATTCAATAATAGGGATGCGGCATGACTCATTTTCAATCTGATAAGAAACTTGTAAGGTGGTTCCCTATGAAATCTTTTGAAAACTCTCGAAAGATATGCAGAGTCAAGATTCACCTGGTTTGCAAGGTGCTCGATGCTCTTGATCTGATAATAGTTTTTTCTAATGTACTGAAGAATTCGTTTGTATGTTTGCCAGGCTCGGGATTCGGAATGATTAGCCTTACCGGCATTTTCGATAATTTTTATAATCAAGGGCTTTGCCAGAGAGTCGCAAATAGCTGAAGACTTATGAGGTTCGATGTTGGCATTGCTGAGGATGAGCTCAAATAAATCGATAATTTCATCCATCGCTTGAATCTGAGTGAATCCAGCAGCCGAAGATGAAAGTTCACCAAATGGTTTTTTGGAAGGATGATGGGCACAAACCAGAAAATATTTTAGCATCAATTTGTCTTGATGGGTAACGATTCGATGCGGAATGTTTTTCGAATAAAAATAGAGAGAACCAGGCAACAAGTCATATTTCTTCTGATTCAAAGTTAGGGTTCCATTGCCCTCTACAACAAAGTCGAAGGTAGTGAAACCTAAGTTTTGATGAATTTCCGCATATTGGGGAAAGGAAGCCCTTTCGATCAAGTATTCGGGAAGGCATCTCTCACATCCGACACTGATAACCCGAAAGTCATCCGAAGAATCCTTTTCCGAAATCCCCAAAAAGATTTGCCGGGCCTGGGTTACTTGTTTGGAAAAATGTACCTCTTTTATTTCCATGTATATGGTTAATAGAAGTCAGAAATAGATATACTATAGTCAACGATTTATATTCACAAAATTTTGGTTCGAGGATATTATTTGCTAGAATGTTCATAATAAAATTATAGCTTATAAGTAGTATATTTCCTCTTCCATAGCACCCATTTCATTTTCACAAAAAAGTATATGCTTAAACCTTCCAAACCTTTGTTATCCAAGAGTAAATTGAAAGATTAACCGATTTGAGAGTCCAAAACAGAAAAGTCTGGATCATACTTATCTGCATGTCAGGATTTTTGAGCTACATGCAGGGTTCCGAAAATGCCTTTTTCGAGACAAAAATTAGACCTGTACTGGCGGAAAAATGTTATGAGTGTCATAGCGCAAGAGCGGACAAGATCAAGGGTGGCCTGCGACTTGACCATATCGACCTGATTTTGGAAGGTGGCGATACGGGACCAGCATTAGTGCGAGGAAATCCAGAAGAGTCCCTAATTGTCGATGCAATCAGTTATGTCGAATCGGATTTTTCGATGCCACCCAAAGGAAAGTTACAAGACTCGCAGATCGCCAATATTGAAACTTGGATCAAAAACGGAGCGGTGTGGCCCGATGAGCCTGTTCCCGAATTGTCATCCAACAAGAAGAGATCTGTATTTAATATTGAGAAAAGAACGAAAGAGCACTGGTGCTGGCAACCGATCAAATCTCCGAGCATGGCTACCTCTGAATCTTCCAACCTTCATCCGATTGATCAATTGGTTAGAGAAAAACTTGATTATTCTGGATTGTTACCTTCTGAATCAACGGACAGAAGAACTTGGTTACGAAGAGTAAGCTATGATCTAACCGGACTTCCACCCAGCTTGGCGGATATTGAAAATTTTCTTTCGGATCATTCCGACAATTCTTTCGAAGTGGTGGTAGATCGTTTGCTTGATTCCCCTCATTACGGAGAAAAGTGGGCAAGACATTGGATGGATCTAGTAAGGTATGCTGAAACATGTGGTCATGAATTTGATTATCCATTGGAGCATCCTCACGAGTATCGTGATTATCTCATAAGAGCCTTTAATCAAGATGTTCCTTATGACCAATTTCTAATTGAGCATGTTGCTGGAGACCTAATCGAGAAACCCAGATTGCATCCCGAATCCAAGTTTAATGAATCTATTATTGGCACGGGATTCTGGTATTTTCACGAGGCGGTACACGCACCTACTGATCCCAAGGTGGACAATGCCGATCGAATGGAAAATCAACTGGATGTTTTTGGGAAAACCTTTCTCGGGTTAACCATCGGTTGTGCAAGGTGTCACGATCACAAATTTGATGCGATATCAGAGAAAGATTATTATTCTCTAGCTGCTTATATGCAGGGTAGTACCAGACAGGAATATCCATTGGATGTAGAAGGTGGAAGGAAGAAAATCGCTGATGAAATTCAGCAATTATGTCGCTCCGCATTTTCTTCTCTATCTACCAGTCAAAAGATTGAGATGACTGAATCTTCCCCAAGTAAATATTGGAAGACTGCTCTAAGCCTAATCAGTTCAGATTATAGTGGAGAGATTAATGATTCCTACGAAATCGGGACGACCTTAGCTGATTTTGAGAATGGTTTTGGTAATTGGAAACCTGTAGGTAATGCTTTTTCTAAAACTGTAAGTAAAGGCGCCAAAGATTCGCACTCAGTTCTTGGGTATTCAGGCGTTGCATGGGCTTCCTCTTTCAATAAAGACCCAAAGAAATCAAAAGGTTTGCTTGTTTCTCCAAAATTCAAGGTGGAGCAACGTTTCCTGAATTTTCTAGTTGGTGGAGGTGCATTTAATGAAGTAGGGGTTGAGCTTTGGTCAAATGGTCAACCAGTCATTACTTCCCGAGGCAAAAACAGTGATCAACTTTTCCAAGTAAGCTGGGATTTGGAAGATTATGTAAATAAAGAAGTCGAAATACGATTGGTAGATAAAGCATCAGGAAAGTGGGGGCATATTCATGCGGATCAATTTGAATTTTCTAAAACCCCAAAAACTCATCAACCTAGCAAACCTGTACCACCTTTTTCATTGATTGAAAGTTTTGCCAAAGCCGGGAAATTTAATCCGAAAACTCTTTCGTCATGGTGCATTCACTTAAGTAAACAAAATAATTTGCAATCCTTTTCTCAAAGAATAATCGGGGCAAAAAAAACTCATGCCGGTTTGGTTAATGCCGAGAGTAATTTTATTCAAAAAAGTCAGCTCTTCGCCAATTTCACATCCGCAAAAATCCCCGATGGTTGGAAGGTCTCAGGTGAGGCTTTTAAGCCGAGAGGCAATCAATTGATTTCGTTTGATGAAGCCACTCTTTTTCCGAATCCAAATGTGCTTTCTTCTAATATCTTGGGCGATAAAAGAATTGGAAATTTGCGTTCACCGCATTTCAAAATCGAACACGATCAAATTCTTGTTAAGGCGAAAGCAAGTAAGATTTTCATGCGAGTAGTGATTGATAATTATCATATGGGAAAACATTCAGGCTTACTTTTTGGGGGTACTGTAATTAAGGAAGCGGAATCATATGAAGATTATAAATGGTTTACTTTATCACCTAAAAAATTCAAAGGCCACTGGGCCTACTTGGAATTTGTCGACCGAGGTAAAGAAGCATACCTCGAAATTGATCAAATTCGTTTTGCAAATTCTGGAATGGGGAAAATTCCAGATTCGAGATTTTCCTTTTTGCTGAGTACTAATGATCTTAATGGGAACAATCTTCCGGAATTTCTGGATGACTTTGTTCAAAAGTCTATCAGTAGGATTAGTGCGGATGAGTTAACCTCAGATGAATATTCTTTTTTGAATTACCTGTACAGTGAAGGGCTTGTTCCATTGGGAAATCAAAAGTTGATTGATGAAATCTTGAGTCAGGCTAAAACGCATGATTCCAAAACTCCGCCGGAGCGGTATGTTTTGGCGATGGGTAAAGGTTCTTCTTATCCTGGGAATGTATATGTCAGGGGGAACCCTCATTCTCTTGGTGATCCCGTTAAAAGTAGAAACCTTTCAGCATTAGGTGGTAGGGCAGGTGATAGGCTAGAACTAGCAAATCAATTAGTTTCCAAAGATAATCCCTTAGTTGCAAGAGTAATGGTTAATCGAATTTGGCTGCAGTTTTTTGGCCGGGGAATCGTCCCAACTCCGGATGATTTTGGTCCCATGGGTCAGGAACCGAGTCATCCCGAATTGTTGGATTGGTTAGCCACGAATTTTCGTGAAAATAATTGGTCCGTTAAGCACTTGATCCGGCAGATTGTACTTAGCCAAACCTATGGACAATCAAGTACTTCGAATCCAAAAAATACAGAAGAAAAAATCAAATTAACTGATCCGCAAAATATTTTGCTTCACAAGATGCCGATTCGCAGAATGCAGGCTGAAGCAATCAGGGATTCAATTTTGGCCTTCTCGGGCCGGCTGGACAGAAAATTATTTGGACCTTCCATACCAATTTACAAAACCGCTTTCATGACTGGCAGAGGAGGGAAAAAGAATGGCCCGCTCGACGGGGCGGGGCGTCGAAGTATTTATGGGTCCGTCTATCGTAATTTTCTTTCTCCTTTTATGTTGGCATTCGATCAGCCTGCCCCTTTCGGTACAAAAGGAAGAAGATCTGTTTCCAATGTGCCTGCCCAGTCGTTGGCTCTTTTGAATGATCCATTTGTATTAGAACAATGTCGGAAGATGGGTAGAAATCTGCATCAAAACAATAAAACGAAAAAGGAGACAATTCATAGCCTGCATCAGATGATCACAGGTAAACCTCCTTCCCAAAACTCGGAGAATCAACTTCTTGCTTTTTTAGAAACTCAAACCAAAGCCCATGGAGAAATGGGAGAGCAGGTTTGGGCTGATCTCGCTCATGTCCTAATCAATTCGAAAAACTTTCTTTTTCTCAACTAGACTTTAATCATGCATTGTAATCAATTTAACAAACCTCTTTCTCGTCGTTCGATGCTGCAGTCCTGTGCTATGGGCTTCGGAGGGTTGGCGTTTTCCGCACTAGCCAACGAGGTCAATGCCTCACCACTAGCACCGAAAAGACCTCATTTTACGCCTCGGGCAAAGAATGTTATTTTTCTCTACATGGATGGCGGACCTTCTCATGTTGACATTTTTGACTACAAGCCAGCATTGGAAAAATATAACGGAAGAAATCCCAAGGAAGTAATTGGCAAGTTGGCACCGACCCAATTTGATAACATTGGTAAAATTCTTAAAAGTCCTTGGGATTTTAAACAGCGTGGTCAGTGCGGTCACTGGGTTTCTGATTTGTTTCCTCACATTGCACAGGACGATGTGATCGATGAGATTTCGATGGTCAAATCTATGACCTCGAATTTTTCGGAACATACTTCCGCAAATTATTTTTTGCACACCGGTAGTGGATTTCAGGGAAGACCAAGCATGGGAGCATGGTTTGGATATGGTCTGGGAACTGAAAATCAAAACTTACCCGGATTCGTTGTATTGAACGGTGGCTTGATACCTCCGGGTGGATTGGACTGTTTCGGTTCAGGTTTTTTGCCTGCTTCTTATCAAGGGTCGATCTTTTTGCCCCAACAGGAACCGGTAGCAAACATTAAACCAAAGGAGAAGTCAGCGGACTTGCAAAAGAATAAATTGTCTCTTCTGGCTGAATTGGACCATTCCACACTCGAGGAAATGGAGTATGATCCACAGGTTGAGGCCGCAATTCAAAATTATGAGACCGCTTATCAGATGCAAACTTCCGTACCCGAATTAATGGATTTAAGCGGAGAGTCCGAGACGGTGAAAAAGTCCTATGGTATGCACTCAGATTTCAAGAATACCCGAACCTTTGGTATGCAATGTCTATTAGCTCGAAGGTTGGTGGAAAGAGGAGTTCGTTTTATCGAATTGACCTGCCCGGGCGGGAATGGAGACCGTTGGGACCAGCATGGCAAATTAGTTGATGGTCATGGGAAGAATTGCAAGTCAGTGGACCAACCAATTGCCGGTTTAATTCGTGACCTAAGAAAGCTTGGTCTTCTCGATGAAACTTTGGTTGTTTGGAGCGGAGAATTTGGTAGAACCCCCTTTGCTCAGGGTTCGGATGGGCGCGATCACAACCCATTTGGTTTCACGACTTGGTTTGCCGGTGGCGGAATAAAACCCGGTGTTTCAGTTGGTGCCACGGATGAATTTGGTTACAAAGCCGTTGAAAATAAATATGAAATTCACGACTTGCACGCTACCATGCTTTATCTACTTGGTATTGAGCATACCCAAAGCACTTTCCGATTTGGCGGGCGTGACATGAGACTTACCGAAGTCTTCGGGCATCTGATTAAGGAAATCATCTGATCTTGCTTTGGATATATGGTTTATCATTGGTTTGAATGGGAAAATGAAATTGACGAATGACTGAAAGAGAGAATGAACTAAAAGGATGAAATTTTATCTACCTTTCCTCTTTTCGTTATGTTTACTTTTATTTTCTCAGCTTTTTGGTAAACCACTGAGGGTTCTCTTGTTGGATGGTCAAAATAATCACAATTGGCAGGCAACCACCCCAGTTTTAGTTGAAGCACTTGAAAGAGATGGATTATGCAAAGTTACACTTTCCACCTCTCCGCCAAAAAAATCTCCCAAACAGGATTGGGAATCATGGAATCCTCGATTCAAAAAATTTGATGTTACTCTTTCAAATTACAATGGAGAAATGTGGCCTGATTCGGTCCAAAAAAATCTAGTTGATTATGTGGGTGGTGGCGGAGCATTCGTGGTTGTTCATGCTGCTGATAACGCCTTTTCCGGATGGAAGGAATACAATGAAATGATTGGACTTGGAGGCTGGGGTGGCAGGTCGGAAAAGTCCGGTCCTTATCTGTATTTCGATGAAAAGGGAAAGCTTATCCGTGACCCGAGGCCGGGTCGTGGAGGAAGCCATGGACCCCAGTCTGAATTTTTAGTTGAGTTACGGAACGAGAATCATCCGATTACAGAGGGAATGCCCTCAAAATGGTTGCATGCCAAAGATGAGCTTTATGATTCTCTGCGTGGGCCTGCAAAGAACATAGAGGTTCTGGCGACCGCTTACAGTGAGAAAAGTAAGAGACATGAACCGATGATTATGACGATTGCTTTTGGGCAGGGCAGGGTTTTTCATACGCCCATGGGTCACGCGGACTATTCGATGAAGTGCGTAGGTTTTCAAGATGTCTTACGCAGAGGTACCCAGTGGGCTGCAACCGGTAAGGTTCAGTTAAAGTTGTCCTCAAATTTTCCTAGCACGGAAAAAGTATCTTCGAACCCGTGAAGTGTAAAGATATGGAGAATATAATCGGGATAGATGTCGGAACCTCTTCGGTAAAAGCTCTATTAGTCTCATCTAACGGAGAAGTTTTAAAAGTAAGTTCTCCTGAGTATCCTTTTCAAACACCTAAAGCTCTTTGGGCAGAAACGGATCCTGAAGTTTGGTGGACTGCTACTCAACAAGCGATACAAAATTTGTTGGAGGGGGTTGATCCGAAAAGTATAAAAGCAGTCGGATTGACTGGTCAAATGCACGGTCTGGTTTTACTGGATGCGGAGGGACAGGTTCTGCGACCCTGCATCATGTGGAATGATCAAAGGTCCCATGCGGAGTGCGAAGAGATAAGCAATTTGGTTGGCCCAACAAAAGTCCTGGAAATTACAGGTAACCCAGTGCTTGCTGGATTTACTGCTCCTAAAATCAGATGGGTTGAAAAAAACGAACCCGAAATTTTTAGTCAAATTTCCAAAGTTCTTCTGCCCAAGGATTTTATTCGTTACAAGTTATCCGGTGAATTTTTTAGTGATGTTTCTGATGCTTCTGGAACCTCAATGCTAGACGTTGGAAAAAGAAAATGGTCGGATGAAATTCTAGACTCTCTTGGCTGGAACAAAGATTGGTTGCCTGAGGTAACGGAATCAACGGTCTTGTCATCTTCGATCTCTTCTTCAGGCAGCGAAGCCACGGGTTTATTAGAAGGCACACCAATTGCAGCAGGAGGTGGAGATTGTGCCGCTCAAGCGGTAGGTAGTGCAATTGTGCGGGAAGGTAAGCTTTCGGTCACCTTAGGTACAAGCGGGGTGGTTTTCGCACAGAGCGATGAATATCGCGTTGAGCCTGATGGAAAATTGCACGCCTTCTGTCATGCGGTGCCTGGTAAGTGGCACTTGATGGGAGTCATGTTATCTGCTGCCGGTTCATTTCAGTGGTATAAAAATACCCTTGGAGATTTTGAGTCGAAAATTGAAGAGGAAGAAGGGATAGATGCTTATGAACAATTGACCAAAGGTGCTGAGACGGTTACTCCTGGTTCGAATGGCTTATTTTTTCTTCCCTATTTATCCGGTGAAAGAACACCTTATCCAGACCCGCACGCCAAGGGTTGCTTTATCGGACTAAGCCTAATTCATAAGAAAGAACATCTTTCTCGCTCCGTTTTGGAAGGGGTATCTTTCGGTCTGAATGATTCTCTTCAATTAATGAAAAGTCTGGGAATTAATCCTTCTGAAGTTCAACTTTCAGGTGGAGGGACTAAATCAGATTTATGGAAGCAGATGTTGGCGGATATTTTTGCACTACCTTGCACTATGGTTAATGCCAGAGAGGGTGCTGCTTATGGAGCCGCCCTTTTGGCCGCAGTTGGATCCGGTGATTTTGCATCTGTGGAAGATGGATCTGAAGCATGGATTCGAACTACCGAAAAGATCACCCCGAGCGTAGAGGCAAATGCTTATCGTAATAGCTACGCCATTTACAAAAGTCTATATCCAAAACTGAAGGAATCCTTCGGTCAAATTGCCTCTCTCGAACAACCTGATTCTGACGGGAAATGAACCCGTATGAAAATTCTAAATTGTTAGGCGAGTATCTTCTTTTTCATTACGGAAGAGAAGAAGATTTGATGCCATGGGAATTCGGACCGCGATGCGGTTTAAATTTCCCCAAAAGAACAGTTACTGAGCTGATTGATGATAGCAGGTTATCTCAAGAATCCCGTGCTTTGGACCTTGGGTGTGCGGTAGGTGGATCTTCATTTGAATTGGCGAAAATATGCGGTTTCGTACTTGGTATTGATTTTTCAAGTTCCTTTATAGGTGCGGCAAATCATCTCAAGGAAAAAGGCTCTATGAGTTTTGATTTTCTTGTGGAAGGAAATTGCTACAACAAAGGTCAAGCTGAGGTTGAGCCCACTGCCGGAAAAATAGAGTTTCAGACGGGAGACGCTTGTAAATTACCGGATGATCTCGGAACCTTTGATTTAGTTCATGCGGCAAATCTTGTTTGTCGACTCCAGGAACCGAGTCAATTACTGGATAGACTACCTTCTTTAATTCATCCCGGAGGACAATTGCTTTTGGCTACTCCGTTTACTTGGTTGGAGGAATTTACTCCAGTTGAAAATTGGATTGGCTCGGGTAATTCGGAGGAAAATCTTCAAAGATTGCTTTCTCCCCATTTCATTTTGGAAAAAACCAAAGAACTTCCTTTCATTATTCGGGAACATCGTCGAAAATTTCAATTTTCTGTTTCCCTTGGAACCCGATGGAAAAGAGTCTAAAGCTTTTCAACTTAAATATGAAACTAGAAGCATTCATCCAATCAATTGAAACAGAAAAAGAACCTCCAAATGACATATCAAATGGTCTTAAAGCATTGTGGTGGGAAAAAAAGGGAAATTGGGAAAAATCACATGATATTGCACAAGAGATGATGACTACAGATGGTTCTTGGATTCATGCTTATTTACATCGAGTTGAGGGAGATCTTGGTAATGCTGCATATTGGTATAATCGAGCTGGAAAGCCAGTAAAGAGGAAAGAGGACCAAAATGAAGAGTGGGAACAAATCGTGGAAGCATTGCTGGGTTGTGATACCTGACTCAGGCTTAATAACGAATTACTTTGCAATTACGAAAAGAAAAAAGCCGATCTCCTTCTGATCTCCTGACCGAAGAAAATCGGTGGGATTGGCTGACTCCAATTTGTCTGCTTGGTCTGAGTTGCATGAGTGTGCTTTTCATTCGTTCTGCTCAAGCTTATACTGGTGGGGAGCAATGGAAGATGCAGGTCATCTGGTGTATTCTTGGCTTTGGGATTTATCTGCTTTTTTCTTTAATCGATTATCATTTCTGGATGCGCTATGCACATATTTTGTACGCACTTGCCATCATTGCTTTATTGTTGGTCTTTGGTGGTCCGGTACTTTACGGAGCCAGTCGATGGATTGACTTCGGTTTTTTCAAGGTTCAACCTTCAGAGATAACAAAGTGGACGACCATGATCATGGGAGCAAGCATTCTAGCCCGCTCAAAAATAGGTGGCATGCAAGAATCTCTGCGTGGAATTGCTAAGGTCGGCTTTTGTTTCGGACTTCCTATGTTCTTGATTTTTCTGCAACCTGATTTAGGATCGACACTCGTCTTCCCACCAATCGCTTTTTCACTCTTGTACGTCGCCCGCATACCCACCAAGTTTTTCATTGCCACATTTGTTGCATTTGTGGTTTTGATTGGTGTGTTAGGGTGGGACGTCTTTCGTTACTATCAATATAAATCTGAGAATCCGCGTGCTTCTGAAGCTGTTGTGGCTTATGAAGACACGTCTCTCGTACCACTCAAAGATTATCAACGTAAACGCATTCTTACTTTCATCGCCCCTGAAGTAGAGGATCCACACGGCGTAGGAGCTAATTGGAACCGAATACAAGCCTTAATTGCTGTTTCCACTGGTGGGATTCACGGCAAGGGGTTGGGAAATGGAATGCAAGCTAAGCTGGGATATTTGCCTACAGCGGTCGCCCATAATGATTTCATTTTTGCAGTCCTCGCGGAAGAATCCGGACTGTTTGGAAGCTTGCTTGCGATGCTTGCGTTTGGATTGATTATCTTCGGATGCCTGAAGATTGCTGCCAAATCAGCCGATAGATTTGGAGCGATGATTGCGGTCGGTGTTTCCGTTTTGTTGATGACACATATGTTCGTCAATGTTGGGATGACCATTGGAATCACTCCAATTACCGGTTTACCGCTGCCTTTTCTTAGCTACGGTGGTTCCTTCCTTGTCACATGTTTCTTGATGATGGGAGTGGTACAGAGCGTCTATCGTTACCGAAAGGAATTTAGATGATTTGGTTTGAACCAAATAGATATCTTTTTCCCAAGGTCTGGATTGGCGGTTTCGCTACAACCACATACCATGGCCAGAAATACCAAGCGTAGATCCCATTATTCAAAAAACCGAAGAAATCATTCTTCAAAGAGAAAAGCCAATAATTCATCATCGAAAAATGATCTGAATGCTCCGCCCGTTGAGCCTGATCCCATTTTAATCGACAAAAAAGAGCTCCGTGACGGAGCCTTGGAAAGAGCGAGAAACCGGCCGATCTTTGAGCGAATCCTTACTTTCTTTCGAAGAGAGGCAAACAAGGATTATAAAGAACTGATCATCAATACCGAGGCTCTAGAAAGAAGAGTGGCCCGAATCGAGAACGGAATCCTCCAGGGTTTCGATGTGGAAAGATTAGGAGAAGATCGTATGGTGGGTGCAATCTTCAAAGGCAAAGTTCAGAACCTTGAGCCTGGATTGAAGGCTGCTTTCGTTGATATTGGTCAGGACAAAAATGCATTTCTTCATTATTGGGACATGCTTCCCGGGGCAAATAACGATCCTTCGATTGAGATTGTTCGACAAAATAAGAAAAAGTCGGCAGCTAAGAATGAAGTTAAGTCAATCAAGGATATTCCCAAAGCGTTTCCGATCGGATCTGAGATTGTTGTACAAATCACCAAAGCTCAAATTGGAAGCAAAGGACCACGCACTACCACAAACCTTTCATTACCCGGAAGATTTTTGGTTTTGATGCCTTATGCCGGACAATGCGGGATTTCCAGAAAAATCGAAGATAAAGGCGAACGAGCTCGATTGAAGAGAATTATTGCAAATCTTTCTTTAAGAGAGGGAATGGGGGTTATCATTCGAACTGCTGGACAAAACAAGCCTGAGCGATTTTTTGACCGAGACTTAAATCTACTCAAAAAACAATGGGATGAGATAGAAGCTAAAATTAAATCTCAAGATAGTCCGGCTTTTCTTTATGAGGAACCTGATCTGATTGGTTTAACTGCCCGGGATTTCTTAACCGATGATGTTGATCGGGTTCAAGTGGATAAGAAGGAGGATTACGACCGCTTACTTGAAACAATTGACCTGATCTCACCTAAATCAAAGTCAAAAGTTTCTCACTTCGACGAGGAAATACCAATTTTTGAACGATTTAATGTCGAGAGACAAATCGAGCAAACTTTTATGCGCCGGGTTCTTCTGCCTTCAGGTGGAGAAATCGTTATGGAGGAGACCGAAGCTCTGGTATCGATTGATGTGAATACCGGTAGTCATAAGGGGGATCGAAAAGACGGAAAGAACTTTATCCTTCAAGCGAACATTGAGGCTGCTATGGAAGTTGCCCGGCAGATGAGACTCCGAAATCTTGGAGGGTTAGTCATCGTTGATTTCATCGATATGAAAAACAAGGGTGATCAAAGGAAAGTTCACACGAGGATGAAATCCGCCATGGCTGACGACAAGGCCAAGCACAACATTTTACCCATTTCGCAACTTGGGATCATGCAGATCACTCGTCAAAGACATGATGAGAGTAATTCCAGTGGAGTTTATGATACTTGTCCTTATTGCAACGGTAGAGGGATTGTGAAGTCTCCTCGAGCGGTAAGTATCGAAATTCAAAGAAAGATCAGTAATGCAATTTCCAAGTCGAAAGTGAAGGATCCAAGTTTGAGAGAATTGAATCTAAAGGTTTTTCTTCATCCCAGCAACCTTCGTCGTTTGCGAGGGCCGGATTCCAAGCTCATTGAGAGAATTCAGCAGAATTTCAACCTTAGCCTTTCTTTTGAAGCAGCGGATACCTATCATGTGGAGAATTTCAAAGTGATAGATGAATCCACTGGTGAAGAAGTGAGATAGCGGAAATTACTTATGGCTAAAATCCTTGCTGCATTTGATAAGTGCAAGGACTCACTTGCGGCAAAAGAACTGTGTCTGATTGTAAAAAAAATTCTTGAGCAAGCAGAAAGAAGTAACTCAGTTGAAATGATGCCCTTGACCGATGGAGGAGAGGGTTTTAGTGAAATCCTAACCGAAAAAGCAGAAGGAAAGCTCAGTTTAATTCTTGCCTCAGACTCTATCGGTCGAACCAAAGAGATAGGAATCGGCTTGTGTGAATTGGAAAAGCTTCCGGATTCAGTTAAGGAGCTACTCCAACTACCGGAGAAAGGTAGGATTGCAATTGTCGAGATGGCGAAAGTGGTTGGATTGTCAGATTTATCAATAAGTGAGAGGAATGCATGGAAGACAAGTACAGCCGGGATAGGAGAGGTTTTTAAGCACCTTTCCACACTTAACCTAGATTCAATTTTGTTGGGAATTGGAGGGAGTTCCACTAATGATATGGGGATTGGAGCCCTAAATCGTTTAGGGATGGAAATGTTTTCTAATTCTGGGAAAGTCTTGAAATTTCCTTCACCGGAAAACTGGAATTTACTTGCCCGTTTATCGCGAAATAAGATGGTTTCACTTCCTCCTATAAAAATAGCATGTGATGTCAAGAATCCCTTGTTAGGACCCAACGGAGCAACCTATCAATTCGGGGGGCAAAAGGGTCTGAGTCTGGAAGACAGACATAGTCTGGAAGATCAGATGAATAAGATGGTACTAAAACTAAGTGAATTGTTTCCAAATGCGGAAAAAGCAGCCTCGTTGGAAGGTAGCGGAGCTGCTGGAGGAATTGGCTATGGATTGTCATTGGTTTACGATGTTTCAATGGTTGGCGGCTTTGATTTAATTAGCAATTGGTTCCAGATGGAAAATAAGATTATCGATTCCGATCTGGTTATAACGGGTGAAGGAAGATTTGATCGCACTTCACTGGAAGGGAAGGGACCATTTGAACTGATTCGTACTGCATCTGATTATGGAAAGAAAGCCTATGTTTTTGCAGGGTCAGTCGAACCAGAAGCGAAAAAAATTTGTCAGCAACGATTTCCTGATGTGGAAATTCATCAGTTTGGAAATCCTAATCTTGATCTTGAGCAAAATCTCGCCAGAGCGGAAGAATTCCTAACAGGAAAAATAAAGGAAGTACTATTTGATTGATTTTGCCATGAGTACGGACAACGAAAAAAAGTACAGACGGATCCGCAGGCTAAAAAAAATAATGAGGCCACTTCCGCGCAGGTCCAATATTCATCGCTATCCGGTTTTAAAATGGTTCTCGAATATTGCTTATCAACGTTCTTATCTCTGGTCCTTTCGTAGTCGGGAGATGATCTGGGCTTTGTTTATCGGAATGTGGGTTGCCATGCTACCCATTGTATCAATTCAAATGATTGTTGTATTTTTGATTGCACTGATCATAAGGGCGAATTTGCCGGTAATTGTTGCTCTTCAGTGGATATCCAACCCTTTTACCATGGGCCCAATTTACTTTGCCGATTATAAGATTGGAATGGAAATTTTCAGACTTCTCGGAATTTCCTACAAAGAGAACAGGCTTCTGCGTCCGGATTACGAATGGAGCAATTTTTCCTATGCGGATTTACTGGCACTTCTGGACACATTTCCTCCAATGATGGTTGGTGGCTCAGTAATTGGTATTTTTCTGGGTGTTCTTTCGGTCTTTCTTTACAAGATTTCCTGCAACTTGTACAAGATTCAGAATGATTACTAGAAACTCAGCCACCCTTTTTTCTTTGCCTTTTTCATCCTTAGTTTCCCAGTTCTCATTCCCTTTCCTTGTCTGTTGCTTGTTTATCGGGCCAAAGAAAAACTTGGAAGCAAGCAGTAAGATTTCTTTAGGAATCGACTATTTGCAGGAAATTGAATTCTCAATTTTAAATGGAAAAAGAGTTGGTCTGCTTACCCATCCAGCGGGTAGAAATAGTTCAGGAGTTAGTACAGTGGAAGTTTTTCGGGATAGTCCCAAAGTAAGTTTGGTGGCTCTTTTTGGACCTGAGCATGGAATTTACGGGGATGAAAAAGCTTCTGTCCCAGTAGAGGATAAAATTGATCATCGGACTGGTCTGCCGGTGTTTTCACTTTACGGAAAATTTAGGAGACCGACAGACAACATGCTTTCGAAAATTGATGCTTTGGTGATCGATCTTCAAGATGTGGGGGTAAGGTGCTACACCTATGTGAGTTGTATGAGGTATGCCATGGAAGCATGCTTCCAAAATGAAGTAGAGGTGATCATCCTTGACCGTCCCAATCCACTTGGAGGGAACAAAATTGCCGGTCCCATGATTGATGAGGAATGGATGAGCTATGTCGGTGCATTCCCGATGCCTTTTGTTCATGGAATGACGATTGGGGAATTGGCTCTATGGTCAAAGAAGACCCCGGGAGTTTTAAAGATTGATGAGGTCTATCGTAAAAGGGGGAGACTTACCATTGTTCCTATGAAAAATTGGCGAAGAGGGATGACCTGGCCGGAAACTGGACTTTCTTGGTTTCCAACCTCTCCAAACATTCCAACCCTTGACTCTGTAGCCGGTTATCCAATGACTGGATTGGGTGCTCAGCTTGGGAAGTTTCGTCATGGGATTGGAACCGAACACCCGTTTCGCTTTCTTACTTTTGAGGGGAAAAGTGCAGAAGAATTAAAATCCGCATTGGATGACATAGGCTTTTCAGGAATCTCTTTCCAAATTAAATCCTTAAAGGATGCGAAAGGTCAAACCATTGATGGTGTCTACATTGTTCTTAAAGACTGGAATCAATGGAATCCAACTGCACTGGCATTTCATATGATGCGTTTGAGTGCTCTTTGGGAATCTCCAAGTCCTTTCAATTCTGCCAGCGAAGCGGAAGGAAAACTTTTCAATAAGCATGTGGGATCTTCTGCTTGGTGGAATGCCTTGACCAGTCAGGGAGCGTCAATATCACCGGATGAATTCATAGATTCTTGGAATGAGGCAGCCAGAGACTTTCGTATCCAAAATAATCAATACCTTTTGTACTAGCGGTTAAAGTCTTCTAAAGACAGTACATTTAATTGATGGGCTTTTAAAGCTTCTTCCCCGGTTTGTACATCTTCGGTTGCAATTGCCAGAACCGGTCTGCCATTTGGTTGGTGAAGAAAAGGATAGACATAATGAATGTTTATCTCAGCACTCAGTAAGGAATGGGTAATTTGATTTATGGAGTCTTCGTTTACTATCTCTGCCGCAATAATGCTTCTTTCAGTAAAGGAGATGGACTGAGACTTCAAAAGTCT
This sequence comes from Verrucomicrobiota bacterium, assembly GCA_036127675.1. Taxonomy (GTDB): domain Bacteria; phylum Verrucomicrobiota; class Verrucomicrobiia; order Opitutales; family Seribacteraceae; genus Seribacter. The sequence goes on along the minus strand of JAYYRA010000023.1, from coordinate 34,787 downwards.
GGCCAGATCCTTGGGATAGTTTGGAACCAGGCGAATGACTGAGGAGTCACTGGTATCCAGCACCGAAATCGCCAGAATGTGAATTCCATCAGATTTTAATAACATGATGAAGTCATTTAACCAACCAACCTTGTTTTCCGCATAAATCACAAATTGCCTAATGAGATCTCTGCCAGGGTTTTGTATGGTAGAAGAAGGTTGAAATGGATCACTCATGAATTTTTAATCTGTCTTATCACAATCTTAAAACTTTCAAAACTTGAAAAGCAAAGCATACTTGCCAGTTACTCTTCTTAAGATAAAAGTTAGATAATCGTAAAATGATTCGTCAATCCCTACACATTCTCTCTGTTTTTGCCTTTTTTCAAGTTCTTATCGGAAATGAAGGGGATAAATGGGTTGCTGCGGACTATTCTGAATTGGAAAAAGAAGTCCAGCTTGGAGATTCTTACGCAATAGGATACCTAGCCTTAGTTCATGCCCATGGGGAAAAGGGAAGGGACATTTCCATTTCCGATGCCTTAAAATTTGCGGAAATGTCTGCTGAAAAAGATCATTGGCTAGGACATTTTGCAATGGGATTTTTAGCTCGTTTCGTACCGTATGGTCCAGATTCCCAGAAAGTTAGAGCACATTATCTTAAGGCATTTCAGGATCCCGATGGTGAAATGATTCGGGCCGCTTCAAAAGGGGACCCCCTTGCAGCATATGCATTGGCGGAAATCTTTACCTCTGACGAAGTTCGACCCGAATTAGTACCGGACTTAAAGATGGCTGCAGCTTATTATGAAATAGCCTCCCAGAAAGGATATGATCCAGCCTCTGTTCAACTTGCCTTGTTTAAATTGCATACCATTGCTGATCCGGGGCTGGGCATTGAAAAGAATTTAAAGATGGGAATTGAGCTTCTTAGCAATGCTGCAAAAAGAAACTTGCCGGATGCTCATCATTATTTGGGGCGTTGTTATTTTAAGGGAATCGGAGTAGAAGCGGATAACCAAATGGCATTTGTACATTTTCAGGCTGCAGCGGATAAGGGTAAATCTCTTTCTCAATTATTGGTGGCGGATTTTTACGCCTATGGGGTATCTGGACCTGCCAAACTCGATTTAGCTTTCCGCTATGCTAGACTTGCGTCCGTCCAAGAGGAGGAAAAAGCACTACTCAAGATTCAGGAGTACGAAAATCTTCGTCTGGCTGAGAAAGATTCAGATAATAAGGTTCCTTCTCCCCCTATAGAAGTAACTGAGGGGACGGGTGATGTACTTGTTCTCCCTGCCCCTGAACTTCCACCACCACCACCACCCTCACAAGAGAGACTTCCATCGGTATATGCTCCGTTGATTCCAAAAACTGCGAATGTTCAAGAGGGAATGAATACCAAACCTGAAGAATCTCAAATGCCGTTAATCCCTTCGTCAAATTCCACAGCAAAGGAGATTACCAATGAGGCGAAAAATGCTTATTGGGGTAAGGGTAGGTCAATTGATCTGCAGCTTGCCTATTCGTTATTTCTGGAAGCTTCCGACAAAGGAGATGGTGAAGCAGCACGCTATCTTGGTATGATGTTCATGCAAGGTAAAGGAGTAGAGAAAAATCCGAAGCAAGCCCTAGATTGGTTTGAGATCGCAGCACAACTAGGAGACAAACTGGCAGAAGCAAATTTGGAAAAGCTGAAGGGTGTACTGGGTTCCCGCTAGTTTCTAAAGAAGAGATCTTTTTGTTTGCCCGATTACCTGACTAAATATAGAAACTTCACTCTAGGAGAGATGGCAGAGTGGTCGAATGCGCTGGTTTGCTAAACCGGTGAGGAGCTAATCGTTCCTCCACGGGTTCGAATCCCGTTCTCTCCGCCATTTATTATTTCATTGTGAAACCTAACAAAAAAATTCCCTTTGTAATCTCAATGATCCTGCTTTGCGTCGTTGTTTCTTGTCAAAAGTCCCAAAAAATAGGTCTTCTTAATACTCAGGGAAAAGGAAACTCTCTCTTTCAGAATATAGAATCCTCAAAAGAGAAACCATTGGTTCGAAAAAATAATTTGGAGTCTCTCGCCGTCGGTCGAAACCGGCAGGAGATCGAGCGATTAATGGGACCGCCTGAGGGGAAAAGTTTAGACGGTGGCAATGGATATTTATGGGATTATCGAAGAGCGGTATTCGATGAATCGTCTGAAAAAGTCTTCACTTGGTCCTTAGTTTCCTTCAAATTTTTACAAGGTAGATGTGCCTATGTGAATTTTCAATTGGAAGATTTGCCACCAGAGTTACTAAAGGAGCAAAATCAAGGATTCCGGGAAAGTCCGGAAGGAAGTTTTAATTCAACCGAATGATCGATATGCCAGGTTTATCCAATCCTGGTAAATCCATTTTCTTTCCAGCCTTATTGAAAATATCGATCTCCTTCCCTGATGAACAAGTAAGGGTTAATGCTCCGATATGACTGATCGGTACCTTTTCACCTGCTTGTAATTTTAACCAGTCCAATTCATTACCACTTGGATCCTGAATGAGGAGCCAAAGGTTTGATTTTGCATGAACGGTGAAGCGTGCGTAATTGGGTGATGGGGTCAAGGCACTGGGAGCATCTCGCCAAGAATTTGATGGATTAGCAGTACTAAAATTTTCAGAAGTTGAAGTTTCAGAATTAGGGAAGCTGTTGGAGGCCGATTCGAGAGTGCTTCCAGTAGAAGATGGTTGGTATGGAACAGGGAAGTTAGGGTAGGGTGGTGGTGCCTCTGGCAGAGTTGTAACTGTTCCTCCTCCACAGGACACAAAAAAGGGTGCACAGCAGAATACTAGCAATAAACGATTAAGATGTTTGTAAGTGGACAAGGTAAGATAAATGGAATCCTTTTTTAGACTTAACAATCCATATACAAGGCATCAATGAAAAACTGACTTCCCATTTCTTGAGAATGAAAAAATTTACTTACTGATCAGTCGGTTTGAACCAATTGGGGTAATTATTCTTAATCTTGTGAAAATCGAAACGATCCATTTTTTCGGATGGGTAAATTATAACATGGCCAGTTTTTAACTTTGCGGAAAGAAAGGCAGCATCCCTAGAAAATGCACAACTGGAAAAAGAAGAGATTAAGCTGTCATTCAATTTTTCAAAAAATTTGCCCGTGCTCTGACTCCAGATTTTTAGGGATCCATCCAAAGTTGTAGCAGTCCATTTGCCATCTGAGGAATGAGCGATTCCACCCGTTGAACCTTCTTTTTCAGTATTAACATATTTTGAGATGAATTGAGAAAGGTTTTGAGCGGATGGATTTTCTTTATCGCTCTTAGCTTTAAAGGAAAAATCTGGGCTTTTTTCAATTTTCTGATTCGGGTGAATCATCATTATAGAGTCATCCACAGGAAGACTTCTAACCTGACACTTTCCATTTTCAGAAATTAGCAGAATCAATTTTCCGCATTTCGAAATTTCAAAATCTTTTGCATCACCAATTGGAAAATTCAATTTTCGATATGGCTGTTCGCTACTTGCAATAACTTGAGAAATAGCTCCTCCAGGATGCAAAATATATATGAATCGGCCATTAATACTCCAATGAGCCTTTATTGCGAGTAGGTTTTCGGGGTCTGCGATTTTGCTAACTTCACCATTTTCTACTTTTAAAAGAAGAACTGAACTGTAATGACCAGAAGTTAAAAGATATTGGGAGTTACCGGAAAACTCTAAGTGGTCTATAAAATCAGGGTAGTCTTTGGCTAAAAGTTTCCATTTGATTTTTCCGTTTTGAATGTCTCGTAGAACGACGGTTCCATCTAATCCGCAACTAGCGAAGAAGTTAGTTCTCTGGTCCAGAGAAAACGAAAGAATAGGACCGCTATGATCATTAAAAACTTCCTGAATTTGGTTACTTTTTAAATTATAAAAGGTGCATTCACCACATTTAGAGCCAGCAACAAGAAACTTTCCATCTTTAGATATTAAAAGTTTCGAGGCACTCGAGTTGGTCTCGAATAATACTTTGGAACGATTTTCAGTTAGATCGTATTCTAGGATTTGTCCTTCATGATTAGAAAAGTAAATATTTTCACCAAGTTTATCCATCGATATTCCAGGGGCATATTCCTGATCTGGTGAACCCATAATGAATGTCCCTGAATCAATTGCACCTAATGAGATATTTGAATCGGAAATTTTTCTTTCAAGTTCTTCTTTTGAATATTCCGAATGGTTTATCTCTCTCTTCAGTTTAGGAGCTAAAGCAACCCGGAAACCTGAAAAGCTAGATGGACTGTCGATTGCTTTGGCATCCCGAAATGAGGGTCTGCATTGATCGAATTTAGATTGATAAGATCCACCTCTAACCGCTCGCCAAGATCCAGTACTTGATAAAGGGTCCGAGATACCTGGTTTTCGATCAATCAAGAAGCTCAGTTTGTAAGGACTGACCGAATCCATGCACCATTCTGGCAAGTTCCCAATCATGTCATATAATCCCCATGCATTTTTCTTTTTTTTACCTATCTTCTGAACTTCCCCACCTGAATTTTTTTGATACCAAGCAATTGAATTTAAATGGTCGTGATATTTTTGGTCCTTTGATTCAATTGATGCATCACTAGAGAGATAATCCGGTTGATCAGAACCGGCTTTGCAGGCGTACTCCCACTCTGCCTCCGTCGGCAAGCGCCAGAGATATCCAGAAGGAGGAGGAAATCTTTGATTCAGTTGTGTGCAAAATTCGACTGCGTCCTGCCAACTAACTGAAACCGGTAGTTCCAATGAGTTTTTATCTTCAGATTGCTTGCCCATTAAGCGTTCAAATTCTCCATATGTGACTTCATTCTTGCCCAACCAAAACGGGCGGGTGATGGAAATCATTCGTATTCCTTCATTTCTTTTTCTGTAGATTGAACTCCAATTACTGTAACCCAGATTCAAATGGAAAATTTCCTTTTGACCTTTAAATTTACTCATGATTCCGTTCTTTGAAAGTCCAAGAAATTGATCTTTTTCATCGATCCATTTTATTTTAGCCAGACCTTGATCCGGATAAGGATCGAAACTTAAGATTTCCTCCGATATGAGGTTTTTGCATAGCATGACCATTCGCCTCCATTTCCAGCAAGGTCGCCTTTCTTTGATTCGTTGAAGAATGGATAATGCCTTTTGAGGCTTGTTTTCTTCTAGGGCATTTTGGGCCTGATTAAGAAGATTCAAAAATTCTTTTGTTTTTTTCAGACTGATTCCTCCTTCTATTTTCCTGATGACTTCAAGAGGAATCTTAAGATCACCCATTGAAGGATGCCTTCCATGAAGGAATCCATTTTTGATTTCATTTAACTCAAGCTTAATCTTTCCCTTTGCTTTTTTGAGAAGAACTTCAACGGGTTCAACCACTGGGTGGGTTCCTGATTTAAAATGCTCAACGGATTCAAAGTGTGACTCTTTGAAATTCAATCTTTGTACCCGATCTAAAGGAGCAGAGAAATTTCCGAACGGAGAGTTGAAATTAATATGCTCTTCAGTTGAGTTAAATTCCATGATTCTAGAAGAATCACCATTTTTGAAAATTATAGATGCATGGGATGAATTTTCTGAATTAACAGGGTGAGGCATGAATTCACCTTCCCACCCAGTAAGTGAAATTTCCTTTAAGCGAATAATCGAATTTCCTCCTTGGTTTATTAGTAGAATACCATTTTCTTTTGGAATGTATTCTTTATTCGGATCATGCCATCGGGCACACTCCTTTCCATTTATTTTGATGACAAATTGTTTCTTTAACCGATGTGCAAAAATTTCGAATTGAGCAGATTTTACTCCGGAAAGATCATCCACCAGTTGGGATCCAAGTGTTTCTCTGATCGTTCGACCTGAAAGATTTTTATTCGATTGTAAATTTATTCGATTATTTGAAAAGGAAAGGTGATAGCCCACATCTCCGTAATTTCCTCCATCCGAGTCCGAGAAAAACCTGATTGCGAGATAGAAGGATCTTTCCCATTCAGCTCTAAATCGGATGTTTAAAGCATCGATTTTGGGTAATGTGGTCCCTGTGCTTCCAGAGAAAATTGAAAGTAAATCTCCTTGCTCTTCCCTCCAGGACTTACTGTTACTTTTCTTCCAAGACTTATAATCGGTGAATGCATCAAATAAAACCTGATGGGTCCCCGGCAAAAAATAGAGGTGGGATAAGGAATCGAATTGAAGTTTCAAGTTTTTACGAAATCCGGAGGAGAAAAACAAATTTTCGTAATCCATGGATTGCATGGCACCGATTATGTAATCTCCATTTGATAGATGAATCTCCATTTTTTGATCTTGGGATTCGATTTGTTCTTTTTCAAACGAGGGTCGATTAAGGGTGATGGATTCAACCGCATTGAAATCAAATTCCAAAGGCTTGCCGGATGACGGATGTTTCCAATAAAGCTTTTGATCTTTTGTTAATTCGAGGAAGTTTCCTAGTAAGTAGGAGTCATCAGTAAAAGAAAGTCTTTCCAGATTCATAGTTTCTTCACTTGCCGAAACGTATTGGCTGTAAGAAAAATGGAACAGCAGGAGGATGGAGGTTAAATATCCTAAATTCATCTTTCGTATATCGGTAGGTAACGATAATTCAGGGCCATTGAAAGAAGGGCTGAACAAGTTGAGAAAACCGTTCCGTGATTACCTCTCCATGAACCGTCTCCCTGCTGGGTTTCAAGCAAGACTTTGACATTCCTCTCGTTCCATTGGGACCACATCTCTGGGTTAGCTCGAAACATGGCTTGAGCCGTGTAGTAAAGACTGTAAAACTTATGTCCTTGATCTCCATATTTTGCATTACGTTGGAGATATTCCAAGGATTTCGAATAAGATTCCGTGTCAGTTTTTTGTGCAAGTGACAAGACGAGAGATCCAATGGAAGTTCTGGGTAAGTTGGCACCTGAAGAAGTTGAGTAACCAAAGCCACCTCTTGAGTCTTGGCAACTGATCATAACTTCCAAGGCTTTTTCAATAGTTTCATTCGGAACCGACAGACCTGCATTTCTTGCAGCAAATAATGCGACTATTTGAGTGCCAGAGACAGTGGTGTCGAAATCTTTGCTGTCGGGATAATACCGCCATGCGTTTTTCGGATTGGACTTGGCAGCTGCGACGATCAGTGAAACGGCCTTTTTCAAAGACAAACCGATACGGTCGTCATTAAGCATCCCATAAAGCTCGGCTAATGCAAGACATGCAAACCCGTGGTTATACATGGTTTTGCCAATAAATCCGGTCTTTTCGTCCTGTTGTGAAAGCAATGCATTCAAGGCTTTTTTTACTGCATCGGCATAGGGACCGAATTCTGGGTCATCTCCTCTTGATATAAAGGCTAAAATTGCCATGCCTAAGACACCTGGCTGATTCCCATAAGAAGACTCATTCCACATCCCCTTATCACCCTGTGAAGAAGCTAGATATTCCAGTCCTTTAAAGTAACTTGAGTCAATCTCTTGCACTAAACTATCATCGGTTCCGTCATGGATTTTTTCAGCCGAAAGGATAGTTAAAAAAAACCAAGGCCAAAGGAATGTAACAAATTGAAAAAAAATTCTCATTGGATTCGGTTAATATATCTTTCCATTGCCTCTTGAAATTCCGGAGGTATCGAGGGCGTGATGACTGGTCCTGAATTTGTTTTTCTTTCCGGCATAGCGGCTTCCAGATTTTCACCTTTGAACGGTTTCAGTTCTTTTCCCTCTCCTCCCTTTTTATTAAATCCTCCCCCTTTTTTTCCTGTCGAGGGGCTCTTTCCTTCTGAACTTTGCTGTTCTCCAGAGCGGTTCTTCATCAATAAGAAGTCGATCATACTCATTTCATCTTTTGCATTTTGATCGGATTCCGATTTTCTTCCTTCGACCAATAGGTTAATCAGATCACTAACCAAATCTTTAGCTTTGCTCTGTTCCATTTGAGTTCTTGAGTCAGTAAATTGACGACTTAGAAGACTGTAGGCTTGGGACATTGCAGTATGAGCCTCATCGAATAATGGGTTGAGTGCCTCCTTTGCCAGAGAAATTTGTGTATCGGTCAAGTCAATAGCCAACCTTTCCTGGCGGTCACCGAGCGAACGCTGCCATTCGAGGGGATTATTTTTGAACTTTTGCTCCTCAAAAAATCGAGTCCTTTGCAAAATATTCTTTTGCTCCTCCTTAATTTTTAAAAGCTGTAGAATTTCTTGGTCCTTATTTTTTTGAGAAGATTCACCTTCTCCTCCGAACTGATCAGATTCGTTGAATTGATTTTCGAGAATTTTTGCCCAAGCCGAAAATTTACCTTCCCAGACTGCTAAATCTGCAAGTGCTTGTAAGCTGATGTTATCTTTAATTTTTTCAGCAGTAACTTGCATACCTTCATTGGTACGAAATTCCTTCATCATAGAGCTTACTTTCTGGTATTCAAAAACCCCAGTTCTTTCGAAAAACCTACTAATTTCATCTTGAGTTTCTTGGGCTTCTTTTCTGGCCTCTTCCTGATTGGATTTTAAAATTTTGATTCTTGCTTGATGATGGGATGATAAGAGTGAGTTAGATTTCCCCAGGGTCTTAGGAATTATATTATAGATTTCCATTGAAATCTTCTTTTCGACACCCTCTATTTTTCTAAGTCTTTGGGCTAGGCTTTGAGCTTCCAGTTTTTCTAACTCCTTCGAAAATGCATCGAGTAATCGTTTCAATCTTGCGAGTGCATCAAGTTGGAATTCAGAGGCTTTGATAAAGCGTTCAATTACCTGGTCTCGATACGAGTTATCTTCTAAAAGCATTTCTTGTTGTGCATCATGTAATTGATTTTCTGCAATTTCATTCATTGCTTTGAAAGCGTTGCCAAAAGCTTGTAGTCTAGACGCTTCAAATAATGGATTTTTTGAAGCTCTCGCTAAAAGCTTTAAACCTCTTCCAGATGCGGAAGACAATCGATCTGATATAGATATCTGTTGGTCTAGAAGCATTTTCAGCTGCTTTGCTTCTTCCTGATTTAAGACTGGATTTCGCTGAATGATTAGTTTTTCTGATTGATTTTCGGTTTGGCTTTGCAGAGTTTCTTGGTCTCTTGCAATACCTGCAACTTCTCCCATCAAATTTTCCAGTCGTTCCGTCATTATCTGAGCATGTTTTTCGGAACCAACAATTTGCAATTTCAATTCATTCGATATGGTTGGTTTCCGCTCCGGGAAACGATCTTTAGCGACGATTTTAAAAGAAACAGAATCTCCATCTTCCAATCCGAATTGTTCAGGTAAAAACGGGAAAGAAATTACGCTTTCTTTTCTGTTAAATTCTTCAAATTCATATTTGGCAATCGTTTGCTCGAAAAGGTTTTGATCTTCTCTTCGGACTTCGAGGATTAGCTCATATGATTTCAATCCAAGATCATCTCGAACTCTCATTTCAATCATTCGGGTCTCGAATTCGAGAACGTCGGAAAGGTCCAAGGGTGGTGGGAAGATGGCTGTTGGGCTAAGGTCTTCAACCATTTTTAACCCGAACCAAAAGGCATCCTTTTGAGAAAAACCGTACGAATCCTGAATTCTTATTTTCATTACCTCTGATTCTTTGATGAAAATATCGTCAATGGTAAAAGAATTGGAATTTAAGTCCTGAAATTCCCGATGATTGGCTTTTTGAAAGATTAAACTGGAGAGGACTCGATTTGCAGATCCTTTGATTTTTAACCTGGTACCCCTAATGATTTGAAGGTTTTGTCCTTGAGTAAGATTTTCCTCAGTTTTTGGGATTTTAGTGTAACTAGGCCATGAAACGAGTGCTTTGCAATGTAATACATTTGGTCTTTCAATTGGCTCGAGTTTAATTTCCGAATGGAAATCACCACAAGTGAGATTGATGGAGTGTGGAGTTTGTATTGGGGGGAGAGAAAACTCGAAAAAGTTGGCATTGGCCCGAGTTGTTTGAAGTATCTTGGGTTTCTGCGACGATGAAATTTTGGCGTATTTCGGTTTTAACCGGGAACTGGTTGAAATTGGAAACCGAATTACATGAACTTCATTGGCTGGAATAAAAATGGGATTCGTACTCGAATCCATTTTAACCAAAGTCATTCTTGGAACTGATTCCCATGGAGTTATCCAACGAGCGATGGAATTGCTTAGCATTTCCGGTATTAGGAAGCATGGGACTGTTGCCAATAGAAGGACACATGCGAAGACAATCAGGGTTTTTTGAAGTGACTTCCAAGAAAAGATTTTCCTGCTATCGACCAGCTTCAAATCTTTCTCGATCTTGAACTGTGCAGCTTCTAATAATTTTCCAGAATAGTGGGGTTCGACATTGATATCATGTGAATTTAGTAAATCGATTATTCCCATTAGCTTTTGCCCGATGGGGCGGTAGGTTTCCCGAACTTTTCTGGCCAACCAGAGATAAGATCCTATCCGATATTTACAAAACCAAAGAAAATATAAAGTCGATCCTAAGGCACCAATCAAGCCGATCAATAGGATGATTGTTCGAAGAAAGCTCGAAGTATCCCAAACCCGGTCACAAACAAATGTGGTTAACCAAGAGAAAAGGAGTGAAATTACAGCCCAAAACAAGGAATTAGTTCCGACCATTACCCCGGCTTTTTTTCCGACGGAGGAAAGAAAGGATCGAATTGAAAATCGAAGTGTAAAATCGGACATTTAGCGTTCCAGTTTGGATGTAATTTATCGAGTGAAACCTTGAATTAAACCAATCCTAAGAATTTTCTACCAGTCCAGTAAACTGCTAATAATACAAAAAGAAAAATCCCCCATCCAAAACTGGCTCTTAGCCGGAGAATCCTAGTGGTCTCTCTAGGTTCGATTATGGTCTGTAATTGAGGTATGATTTTCTTCCACTCGGAATAATGAACCGCTTTTCCATCGGTTGACTGGGCCAGTGAGGATAAACCATTCATTACGATTGGTTTCCCCTTTTTTTCCAGAGTTTTGTTACTTACCGAAAGGATGGCTTCCATTTGACGATTTTCAGTAAGTTCATTGATCTGAATCGAGACTTCTCCCGGCTCCCTAGCGACAAAGGACGAAAGAAAAATCCCATCGCTTTCGAGATCAGACGAAAAAGTCACTTTTTGATTCGAACCGTCGGAGTGCGTGATTGAACCAAGTAAATTACCTTTTTCCAAGGGGAAGCCAGCCCTGTCTAGCACGATACTGCGCAAAAATACCTGGTCCCCAACTTCTGGTTTCTCGGGATCCATTAATAAACGAATCCCGTTTTCGCTTGCTTGATTTCTTCCATGACCCATCCAGCGAATGACTTGACTCCAAAATCTGTAATGGTAGCGATCTTCCACTCCTTTTCGCCAACGCCATGCCGAGTCAGTTCCTAAAAAAAGGGCTTTCCCGGCAGCAAAGTGGCGTATGACGAGAAGGGGCATTTTTCCCCATTTCGAGGAAAAGTTGGAGTGAGTCGCCAAAACCTCAGAGCCAGGCTTGCTTTCTTTGACCACTGCAGACCAGTGAAAGCCGGGTAGCATATTCCAAAAATTCCGATCCGGTTCTCCACTACCTCTCAAACGGGTTAGCCAATGCTTCTTTCCTCTATTCGTGAGTTCAAACTGGGCCGGGTTTGAAGTGCCTAATCCCCTGGGATATTCATTATCATAGATTATGGGAACCAGCTTGGATAATGGTGATTGTTCTAGACTGATTTGATTTCCTCTTCGGCCCGGTAGAAAAACGATTCCCCCAGCATGGTTCATAATCAAGTCAGATAAATCCAAACAGTTTTCTTCGGTTATTTCTTGATTGCCAATCCCTACATCACCAACAACCACTACATCATATTGAATCAGATCTTTTTTTTCTCTTGGGAATTGATTAATATAGTCGTTTCCATTTGCATTTGAAATTTCAGGATGAAATAGCAAACTTTTAACTTCAACTCCGGGATCCCTGCGAAGAGCATTTTTCAAAAACCGGTATTCCCATCTTGGATAAGATTCAATTAGTAAAACTTTTAGAATTTCTTCTTTCACAACCAGATCGAATCTCGCCATATTGTTGTTAGAGTAAGCTTCACCTTCAATTTCCTCAATCTGCAGTTCAAGTTTAAAATTACCAACAGATGGGGATAGCCAGCTAATATTGCCGGATTTTTCGCTCAAACCTTCAATCTCTACAGGTACTCGTTTGACGATTTCATCCTTCACTTTTAAAATTAAATTTGAAGATTTAGTTTCTAAAAATGAATTTTTAATTCTCCAACCTACGATAAGATTTTCATCCTTTAGAGTGAAGGATGGAGCCCAAACTTTTTCTAATTCCAAGTCTGGTAGTGCCTGTTCCGATCCCGTGAAGATGGAAAATGCAGGGATCGATGAATTTCTTAAATCAGCTCCTAGATTTTTAACTGACAAACCCGAATTTTCGTCTCCGTCGGACAGGATCACCATTGCCTTTAAGTTTTTCAATTCATTGATTGAATCTTTTATTGGAGCGGAGATGTTGGTTTGACTTTTTCCTTTCTCAGAGGAAAAAAACTTTCGAATTACGGTTGCATTCAACTCCAGTTTTGAAACTTCAGGATGTGCGATTACGGAGCGGGCAAATTCCAGCCTTGATTGTAACTTATTTTGCTCAGATTTCACATCCAAGGATTCCATACTTTTTGACTCGTCGACCAGAAATAGTAACTCGGGTTTCCATTCGCTTTGAATTGTTTCAATCCGATGCGGGTCAAAAAGAGTGAGGCAAAAGAGGGCAACGATCATAATTCTGAAAGTTTCCCAAAACCCGACTATCGTTTTCTCTCCAGTTTTTTTCCATGTCCCAAAAGAGAAAAATAAACAAAGAACAAGGCATAAACCGGAGATAAGCCAGTTAGATGGCTGAGTATCAAAGTACCAGTTCTCAAAGTTTAAATTCATTTCAAAACCATCTTCTGGAAGGATTTGGTAAGGCAAAAAAAGATTCTGCAACAAGTAGGATCATCCCAAGAAGAAGAAAAAACTTCCAGTATTCGGAGTTTGGTCTAGCATCTTTTTGATTGAATGAATTCGTGTACGGCCCTGGGATTGAGTTTTGAATTGCTTTTAGTGATACCTTTGAGAAATCCGATTCATGAGGGGGGCGATTGAGGGCAAAAAGATTTTGATTCGAGGTATAGATTCCTGCGTTCAAAAAAGGAGTTTGGTTTTTTGAAAGAACTAGGGATTTGGCATCATCCAAACCTTTCGCTTCCGCACTTCCACAATAAAGATTATTTCCTAAGGATGTTGCTTGAATTGAACTTAAGATTCTTTGAATGATTGGTATGAGAACAAATCCTTCTTCCAAGTTTGACCATGCTGGAAGGGGCAGCGTGGAAAAGTAGTAGGACAGTCCGTCTCCGAGTTGCTCAGCGGCAAGAAATGGTTTGCCATCTCCATAAAATGCCAATGGTTCTCCCATTTTGGGTAACCACCTTTTTCTTATCTTAAGAAATTCAAAGGGGATCCGTTGCCCACTCGAAGAATTCGCAAGGATTCCTTGGTTCTGATTCCATTGTTGAACTGAAAAAACAGATGGTTCGCCAGAATGTTTTTCTTTTTCGGGTGCACCTTCTTCATAAGGGCTTGGAAAGAAAAGCATCGTACCCCCTTCGTGAATAAAGCTTTTGATCAAAGGTTGAGCAAGAATTGCAGGATTTGCATGAAGAATCCAAAGGTCGAATTTACTTAAGTCGAACTGGTCAATCTTGGCTTCGGAGATAATGGTGGTTTTTTCTCTTTCCGGGTGGGAAGTTGCTGCCAGAAGAATCTCTTTTACTCTTTGATTTGAGGAGGTAACTGCCAGGTTTAACCAATTAATTCTGTTTAAGACATAATAGGACTTGTTGTCGAAAGGACTTGAATCCTCTGGCAACTGAAAGCTTGCCCAATCTGGTTGATCGTCTCGTTCTAAAAGTGACTTTGGATCAATAATGGTACGAGAACCGGTAAGGTTTAAATCAAGGACGAAACTTTTCTTTTTCGCACCAACGGTCAAAGAAAGAATTTCAGGGCTTTCCGGAGTTGTTTCGATCCATAAATTTGGTCCTGAGCCGGGAAAAGCCTTATTCTTGTATCGAATGGAGATGGATCGGTTTGAAACGACAGCAGGTTCCAGTCCAACAAATTCCAACCGCCACGCACCTTTTTTTTCACTAAGTTTGTCGGCAAAATCATTTAACAACTGAGCATTTTCGGCGAGTTTCCAATTAGAGGATTGTAGATCGGAAAAAATAAGAATCTTCGCATTACTTATGGATTCCAGAGTAAGCCATTCAAAAACATTTCCGAGAATAGCAGGCAAATTAGCATCGGTGTCAGTCGACCCGAAAACATTCGAAAAGTATTTCCAGTCCCTTGTTAACCCCCCATCTAGAATCAAAGGGAGAGAGCCAGTTGTGTCAAAAACAACCAATTTCCCTTCTTTCACTTTGTTGTATTTTGAAAAAATGATCTTTAGAGCTTCTTCTCGAAGGCTTAGGGAAGAATTTTTGGCGAACCTTTCCATGCTAGCACTTCTGTCCAATATGCAAATAGTGGTAACCGGTTGCTCTCCGAGTAAGGAAATCCAAAAATTACCGCTATGATCTACAGGCCGAGCGATCAGCAGAGTTAAGCAAATTAAAACAAGAGTCCGGAGAAGAAGAATGAGCCAGTGCTTGAGCTTAGTTGACTTTGTTGCTTTCTCTTTGGCTTTAAACAAGAAACGCATTGCAGCCCAATCCTGCCTTTGGTGTCTAGCCAGATTGATTAAATGGATAAGTATTGGTACCAGTGCCAGTAATCCACCAAAAAGAGCAAGTGGTTGTAGGAAACTCATTTGTTCCTTTTCGGAGTTTGATTTTGGAGGAAGGATTGAAGGGCGGTGCTAACAGAAATATTTGTGATCAAATCATTGTAGGAACAATTACTTTCCAAGCATCCTTCGATAAGCTCGTTTTTGTGATTTTCCAATTCAATTAAGTATTGTTCTCGAATGTCACTTGGATGAGTAAGAATCGAACTTCCAGTTTCAATATCGATAAATCTCGTTGGGCGTTTAAAGTTGAAATCTACCTCTTGGGGATCAAGCAGGTGGAAAAGAATTACCTCGTGATTACGATCTCTGAGATGATGGATGGCTCGGGTAATTTCATCTGAGTCATCCAAGAAATCAGAGACAACAATGAACAATGCACGCCTTTCAACCGATTCCGCAACCCGGTGAAGGCTAGGTATGAGTTCCTGATCCCCGTTCGCTTTAGCTTTGTAAATCCTTTCAAGAATGAACTTCAGTTGATCGGGGTTTCTCTTAGCTTTTATTTCGATATTTTTCTTTCCGGATAGCAAATTCAACCCAACCGCGTCTCCCTGCTTTAAAAAAAGGTAGCATAAGGTTGAAAGAATTCTTTTCCCAAATTCAAATTTCGAACAAATTTCTCCAAATCTCATGGACTTGCTACAATCAAGACAAAGGTAGCATCTTAGATTGGTTTCAGCCTCGAATTCTTTCAAAAAAAGTCGATCCGTTCTGGCCATTACTCTCCAATCGAGTTTCCTTAGATCCTCACCAACTGAATATTCCCGGTATTCTGAAAACTCGATGCTCGAACCTTTATGATTGCTGCGATGATGGCCGCTTATGCTTCCCTCCTTCGTAAGGTAACTGACGATCGGATTACCTGAGAATTTCGCCACTGCCTGGTGGTCGATTAGATCCAATGACTTCAAGGAGCTTTTGCCCATAGAATTATTGGTCGTTGTTTTTTATTTCATCAATGAGTCTTTTTATAACTTCCGCACTTGTAATACCTTCTGAACGAGCATGAAAGTTCGTTATGATCCTATGGTACAATACGGATTCGGCGACCGACTCTATTTCAGCTTCTGTCACGATGAAGTTCCCATTTATAACCGCATGGGCTTTTGCTCCTTTAATAAGGAACTGTACTGCCCTTGGTCCTGCGCCCCATTGGACCCATTCTTTAATCCAAATTGGGGCTTCTTTTGAATTCGGTCTGGTCTTACGAACCAAGTCAACCGCAAGTTCATAAACATGATTGGGAACAGGAATTTTTTCAACTAGTGATTGGAATTCTTTTAGCTTTTTTCCACTCATCAACTTTTCAATCTTGGGCAAATTCCCTATTGTGGTTCTTTTCGCGATCGAGATTTCATCTTCCCGATTTGGATAATCCATTCGTATGATAAACATAAACCGATCGAGTTGAGCTTCCGGAAGAGCGTAAGTGCCTTCCTGCTCAATAGGGTTTTGAGTGGCTAATACAAAGAAGGGTTCGGATATGTTATGGTTTTTACCCGCCACGGTAACACGCATTTCTTGCATTGCCTCGAGCAAAGCGGATTGAGTCTTAGGCGGGGTTCGATTTATTTCGTCTGCTAAAATGACATTTGCGAAGATTGGACCTTTTATGAAAACGAATTCTCGGTTTTGTCCATCTTTACTATTTTGAAGGATTTCGGTTCCCGTGACATCGGAAGGCATTAAGTCTGGGGTAAATTGTATCCGTCCAAAAGTCAGTGAACTCGTATTTGCCAATGAATTCACTAACAGGGTCTTGGCCAAACCGGGAACTCCCATAAGCAAACCATGTCCTTTTGATAGAAGGCATAAAAATAATTTTTCAATAGCTTCTTCTTGCCCTACGATGACTTTTGCTAATTCTACCTTAATTTTCAGGAAAACATTCTGAAGTTCCTCGACTTGAATTACTTCATCGTCAGTTAATACATTTTCTTCTGACGGATATTGATCATTAGATGATTCTTCTTTAGGTCTGGATGCTGGCATTATTGAGGTGGTACGATTGCAAGAATTTTGTTACGGGTGTTTAATTATTGTTGATTTGAACCTATCTTGATGATGAGAGTACAGCGTAAATACAAGGTTTTAAAGCGTAAGACCACGAAAGAAATTGTTGAAGAAGTAAATGATTTAATCCAACATGAATACAAGGACACTGACGGTTTCCTATTTCGCTCATCCGGCCGTTGGCAGTGTTTAGGGGGAATTTCTTTTTCACACAAAGAAGACCGTTGGTTTCAAACACTTGTTTTCATACAGGAAGAGGAAAACTAAAATTTAAGTGTTTAATGTGATATTTTGAAAGATTAGTGTTTTTTTTATTTGCAAAATAACCTTTAATTATTAAACAATATGTCATTAGGTACGATTACCTAAAAAACTAAGAAGCCGACGATTCGGGCAAAGTCGTCGGCTTTTTTTTTGGCAATTTTCATTTGGTCTGGATCGTTTCTCTCGCAGCCAAACCTTATTCGTTCTGATTGAATTTTCTGGATTTGACCAATATTTTCTTTAATGGTCTGGGTATGATTGCAAAAACAATGATTCGAAAATTTGGATTCTTTTCGCTTATGATCTTGGCGATTGCTGGATTCGCTCAAGTTGGAAAAAGTCCCAGCTCTTCTCCACCAAAGCTACCAATGAATATACCTCCTCCACCTAGCTTTGCTTCAATGGGCTCTAAATCTGGGAAATTTCAAATTATTAGTGCTGAGTACTATTCTCAGGATGAAAAGCCCTACCTTTACAAACGTCTGGTCAAGTATGACACGACCACTGGAGAGGCATGGGTTTTAAACTCGGTTCTTTCTTCTCAAGGAGAAAAAAGAAAGTGGGTTCCTCTACTTACTGAGTAAGATTTAATCCGCAGATTAGTTCTCTTTAGTCTTTGTTGGGATTGGAGATTTGTTCTTTCATTCGATTCAATCTCATTTCCAATCCCTCAATTTTATTGGCTAACTTTTTATTTCTTAAGGAAAAATGCCCAATTAAAAGCATAATTCCGAAAGTAATTAGTACCAATTGACCGACTGGAAATCCGCCCCAGCTTTTATTCCAAGCAACATAAAATGCGGAGCTACCCATCACCAAAAGGGCCAAGAGCATGAAAGCATTGCCAATTATGCGTTTGGCTCCAGTGGGACGTTCCCTTCCAAGGATTGACTTGTTATTGATCAGAAGAAAAAAGCTCAGATAGGCAACCGGTATCAAAGTGAAGCCAAGAATAGAAGTCGGTACCGCAAGCCAAAATAAGGTATCGCTCCAAACAAAAGGACCAATTACTCCGATTCCCGCAATCAACGCTCCTACTATGAAAGTCGGACCTTTGTGGGGTTTGCCCATTATTTCACAAACTGCATGACCGTTGATGGTCATCAAAATAATGATGGTTGAGATTGCCATGCCTAAGACGCCTAAACCAAAAATATAATGAGAAAAAGCTTTGTTCCCAAAGAGTCCCTCCAAAGAATCCGCAAGGTTATATGAATCTCGTTTGACCAACATTGCCGCAAGCTGCTTATCCGCTTCTGGAAGTTCAGCTAGTATTTTATCTTGCTGTATTGGTGCAAGTTGATTGAAATTTTCAAATCCAAGTTCTTCCTTTGCCCTTTCGGTAATTAAGTTTGAGTATTGACCTTGCAGGTTTTCGTGGAGAATTTTTTCCTCATAATTTGAGTAGGCAGACTCTGGTTTTCCGTTAAACCGTGAACCAGCTGCAATTACTACGCAAGTTGTGGCGATAACATAGGGAATCAATAAAGCCGTCCAAAGATCAAATTTAGCTAAGCCCCTGTGGGATCTTCCCCATTTGCGACGAAGCAAAACAAAAGGCATGAAAAAGGTCATATTTATACCCACTGCAGTGGCTGCAGCTGATATCATTACATCTCTTTGCATTCCTATAATTCTGGCTTCCCAAAAATTTCGAAAATCTCCAGCATTTGATAGAAATACTTCATAAACCTCTGCTGGTTCATGAAGCATGGAAAGATTTGGAACGAATCCACGAAGAATACTTGGCCAATCCAACTGACCACTTCCACCTAGTTTGATAACCACACCAAAAAAAGAAACCACTACTAAGCCAACCATGATCTTTAATATCCAGTCAAAGATTTTGACTCCTTTGCTACCTCTGTCATAAGCCCAGACTACAGCAATTGCAATGGTCAGGATAAGCAGGCAAGCAATTGTTTTTCCTAGAGTTGTGTCAAGGGTCGGTAAAAGGTTTTGAGTTATCGCTGCTGTTCCGAGAGAAAATTGTGGAAGACACCAAACGACATTTGCCATTATGGTTGCAATTGCCCATCCCCAACCCAGCACCGGATTGATTTCTTTATTTATGGAAACAAAAGGACTTTGACCAGTGGATAGGGTAACATGGGTAACCGAGCTCAACATGATAATACCCAAAAGAATTGCGACTGGCTGTAACCATAAAAGGCTATACCCTGCTAAAACCCCAAGGAAAAGGCTGGAAGCTAGGGAGCCTCCACCCAGAGTGATGGCAGATTGCAACCATCCGGGTCCGGACAATTTTGAATAAGCCCAAAGCCGTGAACCTAACCCTTTCGCCTCCGCTTCCTGAAGATATTTTCCCTGCTGCTCTATAGATGACATAGAGTTGTAGTTCTAACTAATAACGAAAAATGTCAAGAGGGCATAATTTTAGCTCTTTGACCGGATCAGGGGAAAAAAGAAGTTATTTAACCGTCATGGTACCCCGCATCATTGCGAAATGCCCCGGGAATGTACAAACATATTCATAGTTTCCCGGATCAGCAGGGGCGGTAAAACTTACCGTGTCTGATTCTCCCGGACCGAGAAGTTTGGTGCTGGCAATTACATCCTCTTTTACAGAATCGGGTAGGGGATTGGTCGCGTTTGCTCCTGCACCCATAGCCTTTTGCCCAAATGCAATTGCAGAAACTCCTTTTTTTAGAAGAACTAGATTGTGACCCATGGCAATCTTAGGGAGTTTTCCAGTATTTTTTAGAGTTAAAGATACTTTTTCCCCGGCTTTTACTTCAAACGCTTTCAGGTCAAATTGCATGGTGTCATTTCCAGTAATTACAATTTCAGCACCTGAGGTGACCGAAACCACTACTGCAAACAGAGCGGACAAAAATAGATTTATTTTCATTCAGAGAATATGTTTGTTGCAAATTAGACTTTTGTAGAGGGCATATAGCGGTAGTAGACTTCAAGCATCAGGATTGCCATTGTAGTTCGATAGATATCTGTATCGCCATGAAAATGATAACCATGTTTCCAGTGACCATCTTCAGATTGTGCATCTGTTACAATCCTTTGGAAATCACGATTCCAAGATCTCCAGAAATTAGATTGTCCAGCACCAGTTGCCTGAAAGCAAGCTTGTGCATGGTAATACCAAGCGTAGACATTTACATTTTTCCATTCCTGTTTGGATTTGTTCTCTGTAATATTCTTTTCGATCCATTCCAATCCCTTCTTGGCCTCGGGGGATTTTGCATTCTTCCAAATCTGCAAGGACAAAATTCCTGTTCCAGTTAGCGAACCACCTCCGGATTGGCCACCATGGGAATCCATTTTATAACGAAATCTTCCGGTCTCGTCTTGGCACCTCTTAACATACTCAATTGCCTTGTCCATCGACTCATCTAGGCCATCGATTGGAATGCCAGTAAGGGCTGCAGCTTTAAGACCCTGAATGCACCACCCTGTAACTGAAAGGTCAGTATGAGCTACCGGGCCTTTGCCAAATCCGTAAGCCCATCCACCATTCTCATTTTGTCCTTTAATTGTAAAAATAGCGGCACGTTTTGCGTATTCCTTGAGTTTGGGAATTTTGGTCATCGTGTATGCCTCGCACAGAGCATAAGTGCGGATGCCATGAGCGTATGCACCATTATTAGCCGTCCCTGTCATTTCGTCAGGAGATGCACTGGTGAGGAAATCGATCGCTTTCTGAACGGTAGGTCCATATTGAGGTGAATCCTGCAATTCGCAATGTCCAAGAAAGGCTAGGAGGGCCATGGATGTCATTGCTTGCTTATGAGAAGAGGTACCGTAGCGAGGCTTGTTTCCTTCAGGAGTTTTGTCTTTGTCTCCCCATCCTCCATCGCTGTCTTGATTATTCTTCAGCCAATTAAGACCTTTAATGATTGCATCTTCGGTCATTTCCTTACCTCCGCCAGATCTTAGACGGGACATACGCTTTTTGGGATCACAACGTTGTTGCATTACTTTAGGTAAGGATAAACCAATTCCAGCCATGGCTTTTTTCATTTGGTCGTTGTTCGATCCAACTTCAGCCATTGTGGGAGCGGCCGCTTCAACAACGGGAGCCAAGTCCTTCACATCCAACTCATTTAAATCGGGCAAGGAAATGTCTGAAACCGCCGTGGTTCTAAATTGCTGCTGGGTGTTCGGCTGGGATTTTTGTTGCCGCTGCATTAATTTGACTACTTTTTGCTTTTCCTGCTGTTGTTCGGCTGGTGCGGCACCTGCATCTGAAAAATCAGAGTTTCCTTCGCCAGCTGCTGCGACATAAACTACGATATTCCATAGTGCTGCGAATGCACCTACCAAGATGAAAAGAGAAACCAGTAAACTATTTAGGAGTCTGTATTCACGAAGATACTTGCCAAACGCACCTTCAACGGGAGGTGCCACGGTCATGTCGGGGGGCAAGTCAGTTTCTTCTAAAATCGATTCGGGTGGTATTTCTGCTTGATCCATAATCTAATAAAAATAAACGAAATTTAGGTTATCCTACAACTCAATTCCGCTCTTGGTCAAGCCATGCAATTCAATAATTTACATATTCTTGCCGAGAGATTAAAATACACAGAACTTTAAAGCTAATGATAATCAACTATTGCAGATGGATTCTTACAGCAGCAATTTCCGTTATTATTTCGTTGGAGAAGCATGCAGAAGCTGAGCAAAATTGGCCTGAAGTGAAAAAGCTTGAGGATGGCCTTTATGATTTTGACGGGGTTATTATTGACCAAAAGAATCGGAAAGTGAAATTCCCCATGATTTGTAATCAGGAAAGTGGACTGATTGAATATGCAATTGTTCATGAAAATGGAAAAATTCACGAATCTTTGTTTCGAACTACGATTCGACCTCAAATCTTACATGCCTCTCTTCTACTTTCGAAGGCCAAAGCGTTTGAAAATTATTTTACCAATCATAATGACAGTAATTTCACCGTGAGGGATTTATCCAAGCATATACTGGAAATAGAAGTTACATGGGATGCAAATGGATCTTCTTTCTCAAGAAACATAAGAGATTTTTATTTCAATCAAAACGATATAAATAACAAACCGGAAGCGAAAATCTTCTTGTTCACCGGTTCCAGAATGATTGAAAAAACTTTTATGGCTGAGCATACCGGCTCCATTCTTGGTGTCTATATGGATCCAGATGCGATCATTAATAGCATCGAATCAAACAGTGACAATGATGAGTTGTGGTTAGCAAAAAAATCAACCATGCCTCCCCTGGAGTCAATGGTTACCTGCCATTTGCTTTTGCCAGAATAAAATCGATTGATCATACTACTCACTATTTACATGAACATACGCAAATTATTAAGTTTCTTTGGTTTGATCAACTTTCTGATCTGTTTCTCACTCTTCGGTAAGAAAGCCGAAAATTTGTCTATCAAGTTAGAAATAGAGAGAGCGATAGAAAAGGGTATCAATTGGTTGAATCGTGAACAAAATCGGACAAGTGGTCATTGGGGTGACTCCAACTATCCTGCACTGACTGGACTGGCACTGAGGGCGAATCTTGGTGCTCCCAATTCTGATTTTCAGATTAAAGGGAACAAAGTACTTGCAGATGGATTCTCATTCATTTTATCAAAGGTGCAATCCGATGGAGGAATCTATGGAAAAGGCCTAGCGTCCTACAACACCTCCATCTGTATGATGGCTTTAATGCAGGCGAAGCAAGCGGAGTTTGAGCCGATTATAGAAAAGGCTCGTAGATTCCTGATAAACCAACAATCGGATTTTGATAATAAAGGTAAAGTTGACACTACATTTGATGGAGGAATTGGTTACGGTTCTACTTGGGCTCACTCGGATCTTTCGAATACTCACCTTGCCATGGAAGCTTTATTCTACGCTAAAAAGTCATTTAAATCGAAGGATGAAGATAAGTTGGAATTGGACTGGGATGCGGCAATTTCCTTCGTATCAAAGTGTCAGAATCTCAAGTCCAGTAATCCGGAATCTTGGGTCAGCGATCACGAGGACGATAAAGGTGGCTTCGTTTATTTTCCTGGTAACAGTATGGCAGGAGAGCGGAAAACTGATGGTGGTCAAGTTGCCCTGCGCTCATATGGAAGCATGAGTTATGCAGGATTATTAAGCTTTATTTACGCGGAGATGGACAAAAATGATGAAAGGGTTATGGCGGTTCGTAGTTGGTTAAATGACAATTATACCGTGAAGGAGAATCCGGGAATGGGACCTCAAGGATTGTATTATTATTATCATACGATGGCAAAAGCCCTTTCTCTTTCCGGATTGAAAGATATTAGGGATGTAAATGGTGTCAGTAGAGATTGGAGAAAGGAATTGTCTTTAGAGTTGCTAAACAAACAAAATCCAGACGGATATTGGATCAACCAAAATGGTAGATGGTGGGAAAGGGATCCGATCTTGGTAAGTTGCTATGCTATTCTATCACTAGAGCGAATCCTATACGCACTCTAATAATCGGTATTTTATTCAATGCATAGTCTACAGCAAATCTTTATTCTAATCTGTACTCTTAGTGTTCTTTCTTTGTCCGGAAAAGAGTCTCCGGAACCTACAAAAGAAGGAGAACCATTTATTTATGCGGATCTCAAAAAAGGAGATTCTCGAGAGATAGTAATGAGCAAATTAAGGGCTGGTGGCTTTCTCCAAATTTATGAAGAAAGAGAAAAAGGGCTTGTTCGTTGCACGATCAAGTGGGGAGAAAAGCGATATCAGTTGGTTTGCAAAATAGTGGATGACAAACTGAAACTTTGCTTGATAGAAGGGCAAAGAGGTTGGCAGGATTTCTTTTACGATGATGTCGTTCGACCTGAATGGAAGGAGCTAAGGGAAAAAATATCAAAAAGTTATGGTCAATTAAGAAAAAAGGCACCCTTTCCATCCCTTGATGAAATTCCTTTGGACGACATGGGGGGATTCGTTACTGACACTTGGGAATTAAGCGACCGGTTGGTAATTCTCACATTGCAGTCCTTTAGAGCAAAGGATTGTTGCACCGAGCAAATGCTTAATTACACTTGTTGTACATTGCTCATACAGCCAAAGTAAAGTTTAGTAGTAAAGAAAAGGATTGTTTTAAAGATCTCAAAGATGGGAGTTTTTACAAATTTCAAAAAGGGCTTTAGAAAAGGTGCCGGAGTTTTACAGAATACTCTCTCGAAGGTAATCGGTCGGGAAAAATTAAACCCGGACGACTTGGCTATTATTGAAGAAGCCCTTTACACTTCAGATTTTGGGGTTGATACAACTGAGGAGGTTATTTCCGAAATTGAGGATGCATATCGAAAAGATAAAAATTTCAATGGAAGAGATGTCGCTAAAGTAGCTCGTGACATTCTTGGACGAATTTTAGAAGGTGCCGAAGGTAAACTTAAATTTCCAAGTGAAGCGGGCCTTGAAGTTTTGTGTCTTATTGGAGTCAACGGCTCCGGCAAAACCACTACTTGTGCAAAATTAGCCTACCTGATGAAAAATGAGGGGAATAAAGTTCTGCTTGGAGCATGTGATACTTTTAGAGCTGCCGCAACTGAACAACTTAGGACATGGTCAGATCGATTGAGCATAGATTGTGTCTATGGACATCATGGGGCGGACTCAGCGGCGGTTGCTTTTGACACTTATTCAGCGGCGTTAGCTCGTTCCTGTGATTACGCTATTTTAGACACTGCCGGTAGGTTGCATGTTAAGGAAAATTTAATGGATGAGCTTTTCAAAATGAAGAGGGTGCTTTCGAAAAAAGACGAAAAAGCACCTCATCATTCATGGTTAGTCTTGGATGGTTCAACCGGGGTAAATGGTTTGCAACAAGCCAAAGTTTTTAACGAAAAATTCGGCCTTACTGGTTTAGTAGTGACCAAACTGGATGGCTCATCTAAAGGAGGGGTTTTGGTTTCGATTTTTCGGGAACTTAAACTCCCCATCTATTTTCTTGGGTTAGGTGAATCTCCCGAAGATCTTGAACCTTTTTCCATTCAGTACTACTTGGATTCAATTTTACCTTTAGAATCTGAAGAATCCATTTGCCAACCCTTGTCATAGCACATCGATATTTTTATGATTGAAGATTCAAATGATCGACTTGAGGTTCATCTGGGAGATAGAAGTTATCCGATAGAAATTCGGACCGATCTGGATGAATTTCTTTATAATAAAACTTCAGAGTTTTTAAGAAAAGGGATTAAGTCAGTTGCGATTGTCGATCAGGGCTTGCTTGCAGCAAATCCAAATTTCTTGAGAAGATTCTTAAATTCTATCGAATTTCTGGAGTTACCCTCTGGAGAAAGCACCAAATCAGCCGATGCACTTATTCAAGCTTGGGATTTTCTTGCTTCCCATAATTTAGACCGTACCGGTTCTTTATTTGCAGTCGGAGGGGGGGTTATTGGCGATTTGGGTGGGTTTGCTGCGGCATCCTACCTGCGAGGGATCTCTCTTTACCAAATTCCTACCACTTTACTTTCGATGGTTGATAGTTCGGTGGGTGGAAAAACTGGGATTAATCTGGTTTCTGGTAAAAATTTAGTAGGAGCTTTCCATCAACCCAAAGGAGTTTTTACGGATTTAAAGGTATTGTCAACTTTACCGGATCGTGAATTTTCTGCAGGTATGGCTGAGGTAATCAAATATGGTATGATTGGAAACCGCATCCTTTATGATCGTATTTTGAAACTTCGTACCCCACTGAGCGCAAATAGCCCAGAATTGCTCGAATTGATTCTTATGTGTTGTTCCGAAAAAGCATCCGTTGTACAGACGGATGAAAAAGAGAATGCAGATGGGCTTGGAGGAAGGGCACTTTTGAATCTTGGACATACATTTGCCCATGCGATTGAGGCCATCGCAGGATACGGACAATACCTTCATGGAGAAGCAGTCAGTATTGGACTTGTTTGTGCACTTCGTCTTTCAAAGAGCATTGGATTGTGTAGCAATGATCCAGATTCCGAATTAATAAATCTATTGAAATCCTATCATTTACCAGTTGAACTTAGCAAAACTTTGCTCTTGCCGGATCTGATGGAAAAAATGAAATCGGACAAGAAGGTACATCGCGGAAAATTACGGTTTGTTCTCATGAATGAAATCGGAAATGCTTTCGTGAAGGAATTAGAGGATTTGCAAGAGGTGGAAAAAGTTTGGCGAAGCGTGGGAGCCAAATGACGATATTTTTATGAGTATCGAAAGAGAGGTCGTGGAGGCTTATTTCGAAAGTAATGGATTTTTAGTTCGGCAAGCTGGTGACTCGATATCTTCGGGTGGCAAAAAAAAACTTTTGGGACTTCCGACCCTTGCTATCTTTAATCCAATGACTTCTGCGAATGCAGATGATTTGAGTTTTCGAATCTTTACGGGAGACTTGTCGAGTGTTCGATCGGCTTTGGTTTCATTTATAGGATGGGAAAGTAGTTCTTTTTCGTTCGATTGTTTGGATAGTGACGCTCGTTTAATCAAGTTTTTTAAGGCCGAATCGATATTGGAAAGATTACCGATCGGATTTCAACCAAGTGCATCTCTGATTGAGAGCGGGATGGGGAATTTCCTGCGACTACTTGTCGTTCCCAGTTTTCCGCGAAATGAAGCGAAAGCAAAAGTTCTTAGCGAATCCCTAAAATCAGTTGGTGTCGATGGACTTCTGACTCTTAGGTCAGTGATTGAAAATTTACTTCGCCAAACGATGCCTGCTTCTACTTTTCTAAATCAGGATGTGTTTCATTTGCTCAGATTGTTAAAAGCATATGATCTGGTAAAGGAGCCACAGCTTGATATGTTCGAGAATTAAGAAATGACCGTAGATATTGACCCAACTGCAATCGTAGAAAGTGAATCCAATTTGGATGAAGGAGTCATGATTGGCCCATATGCAATTGTTGAGAAAGGGGCTGTCGTTGGAAGAGATACTAGAATCGAAGCACATGCCATTGTAAAAGGCAGTGCGAGAGTTGGACGGGCTTGTAATCTGGGTCACTTCTCGGTTGTTGGGGGATTACCACAACATTTGTCGTTCGATCCGAAAGTGAAATCTTTCGTTCACATCGGAGATTCAGTTCGAATCGGTGAAGGAGTGACGATTCACCGGTCCATTCATGAAACGGTAGCCACCCATATTGCAGATGAGTGTTTTTTGATGGGTAATTCTCATGTGGCTCATGATTGTAATATTGGTAAATCTGTAGTTCTTGCGAATGGTGCTCTACTTGGTGGTCATGTTTCAATTGGGTCTAATGTTTTTGTCGGAGGTGGAGCGGCACTGCATCAATTTATTAGGGTAGGGGATGGAGCAATGATAGGTGGAATGGCGGAAATTTCAGCAGATGTGCCCCCGCAAATAACCGTTGTTGGACGAAATCTTGCCACTGGGCTTAATCTGATCGGTTTAAGGAGAAGGGGTGTATCAAGGAAGGAAATATCCGAACTGAAGAAGTTGTATCGAGATTTTTTGAATGTACCCGGAAATCTTAAAGCCAGAGCTAGTGATCTTCTGGATTCTAAAAAACCTCCGGAAACTGAGATCGGGATACGATTTGTTGAGTTCTTTCTGACGGGTGATCGAAACTTTTCTCGAAGTCGTAAGATTTCCAAGACAGAAATTATTCTGGAGACGGAAGAAGAAGAATGACGACTGATTCAAATGAACCTAAGCCGTATCGGATTGGTAATGAGAAACTTATTCGGGTTACCTTGGAAGCAGCTACCAAAATAAATGAACTGAAATTAAGGGAAGATCAGGGAGAGTTTTTGCGTATTCGAATCACTGGTGGGGGTTGCAATGGATTGTCTTACAAGATGAAATTTGTGGATAAAGGAAAGGAAGGCGACATTTTGGTTGATTCCGGGGGCGTGCAGGTATTGGTGGATTCTAAGACTACATTATATCTCCGGGGTACTACCTTGGATTATTCAAATAAGTTAGTTGCTGGTGGTTTTAAATTTTCAAATCCTAATGCCAAGGCAAGCTGTAGTTGCGGTGAAAGTTTCAATCTGTAATTGATGCTTCCAAAATTAAAGCTTGCAAGGCTTAGGATTATAATGATTTTAAAGGATTTTAATTTATTGAGCCTCTTGATACATTTCAGATTACAAAACTAACCACATGGTAAAAAAACCAAGTGGAAATAAAAGACGGCCCAATAACCGTAACTTCATAAGAAAAAACGATAAGATTCGTGCACGTGAAGTAAGAGTTATTGGCTCGGATGGTGAAATGCTAGGAGTCATGCCACCTGAGGAGGCCTTAAAGATCGCCAAATCAATAGGATTAGACTTGGTTGAGGTTGCATCTTCAGCAAACCCTCCAGTTTGTAGAATTCTGGAGTTTGGAAAATACAAGTATGAACTTAGCAAAAACAAGAGAAATAAGGAAAAAACTGCCAAGCGAATCAAGGAGGCAAAATTCCGACCTCGAATTGAAGAGCACGATTATGTCACAAAGCTTCGACGATCGGAAAAGTTTTTACATCAGGGAAATAAACTAAAGATCACATTGATGTTCCGGGGTAGAGAAATGGAGCACATCGATCTTGGTATGAACTTAGTCAAGCAAGCGATTAAGGATCTGGCTGGTGTTGGAAAAGCGGATGATGAACCAAAACTCAACGGAAGATTCATCATAGTCAACCTTTCACCACTTCCTAAAAATCAGAGAATATTGCGCTACAATTCCGAGGAAGAAGTTGAGGAAGCAGACGAAGAAACTGAAGAGGAATCAAATGTTGAAGATTCCGACGAAACTTCGTCCTAAGTAGATTTTCCATTTTCATGGGAATTTATGATTTCCTACTTATCGCCGCAGGCGGTGCAATTGGTTCAATAATTCGTGGAATCCTTTCGGCTTTTTTGATCGGATTTTCTCCCTGGCCAACTTTGGTTGCCAACTTGATCGGAGCGTTTCTAATTGGAATTCTGGTGAAGTTGATGGATAATTCAATGAACCCCGAATCTTTTAGAGCTTTTTGGATTATCGGTCTTTGTGGGGGATTTACCACCTTCTCAGCTTTTGGAATGGAAATGGTTGGTTTTATCAAAGCCTCACAATGGGGATTATGTATTGGTTATGCATTTGTTAGCGTGATCGGTTCGATTACGGCGATATTTGCGGGTTTTAGGTTTTACTCCTATTTCCAACCCTGAGGCTTGTATCTTGCTAAATTCAGTAAGTTGTAAAATATTGCCTTTGTGAAGCTATCAGTGACAATTATTTTTTTAGTGGGTTTGATTAGCCCATTGTTTGCTGCCGTTTCATCCAACCCTTTTCTTCGACCTGGTTCAAAGCAAAAAATCCCTCCTCCACCTAAGGCTGCCAAGCCGTTGCCAGTCAAGCAAAGTGATGCTGAGAAACAGGTTGAGTTTCGTGGTTACTACATTCTGAAAGGAGTTCCCTTTTTTTGTGTTTTTAACAAAAAAACTGGCCATGCGGAATGGCTGGGAGTCTCCGAATCAAGCTTTGATTCTTATTTGGTTCAGCAGTTTGATGAGAAGAGTGAGAAACTGACTCTATCTTTCGATGGAAGATCTTTTGATTTATTCTTAATGGATTCAAAGTCAAGTGGTTCAATGTCTGATGCTAAAACCATAGAGTCTACTGGTACCTCAAGTCCTTCTCGGGCGGCTAATCCTGCAAAGCAGGTAACTAGATTTATGCCCCCTCGACCCAAAACGACTCCAACCTTGCCAAGTTGGCTTGTTAATCAAAGAAACAATGGAGGTGGAACATCTAACGCATCAAGTGTTTCTTCTTCCAAAAGTTCATCATCCTACTCTGGGGCGGTTCCAAGGAGAACTCTTCCTGCACCATTTTTCCCTGGTAGTGGATTGGATTCTCCAAGTCTGACTAATTCATCCCCCAACCGGTCCCGGTCCTTATCTAATGAACCAACCGGAAGTCCCTCGATTGGTTCGGTTTCAAGTGGACCCTCCGCCGCTCTTTCCGATTCGAAACCTAGCGCAGGAGCTATCAATGATGTAAACTTGGAGACTGGTGGTGATAGCATTGGCTCAACCAACACAAATACGATTTCTCTCGAAGATTTACCACCGCCACCGCCACCGCCGAATATTTTGCCGCCAAGCCCACCGCCAGATATTCAGCCTTCCAGAGATGAATAGATGGTTGTTTTGTACAGCCATTGGTTTCCTTTTGAATCTGGCAAATGCAGAAGGTTCCAGGAGAATCGGGAAACTGACTTCTCAAACTTGGGAAGAGCATTTGAGCTATGGCGAGAATTCGGGCAATTATCTTGCTTCAGATCAATTTCCTGATCTGAGTGCGGTTGGAGTTTTAAAGTCTGAAAGCGGAATGATGGGAACCGCCTCTTTGATTGCACCCAATCTAATTGTAACTGCTGCTCATGTGGTAAAAAACTCATTGGGAGATCCGGACCCTGAGAATGAGAATTGGCATTTTATCATTACCCCCGACTTCGAAGATGCAAGCCCGTCGGAATCCTTTCAGGTTTCTCAATTTGTTATACATCCAGCTTGGACCATTCGACAAGAGCAGGGGATCAATAATGGAAATGGAGATGGGGATCGATTAGGGGTTGATCTTTGCCTTGCTTTCCTCTCCGAAAATGTTGAAGGGATAGATCCGATCGGATTGCCTGACAGGCAAAAGGTGTCGAAAGGTCAGAGGGTTACCATTGCAGGGTATGGGATTTTGGTCGATGGTGAAGATGGTATATTTAATTCGAATAATTCTCGGCGTCTGGCTGGAGAAAATATATTGGATCGGGTGATAGATGAGATTTCGATTTCTTCTTTAACTAGCGAATATTGGGGTGGAGTTCTGGCAGTTGATTTTGATTCTCCCGAAAAAGATGCCAACCTTCTGGGTCCCGATTATTCCTCCATCGAGTCCATGGCGCCTTACTTAGAAGCAGGTAGCAGTGACCCAACTCCCTTACCTCTGGAAGTCAGTACTGCTGTCGGTGATAGTGGGGGTCCTGTAATGTCCAGATTGAATGATAGGTGGTGTGTAAATGGAGTGGTATCTTATGGAACAAATCATTCCATGTATGGAGATGTTACGGTCTTTACTCGTTTGGCTAGTCATCAAGATTGGATCGAGCAGTATCTTCCAAACTGGAATGAGGCAAAAATCCTTTCTGGAGGGCATTGGAGAGATCTAGCTTGGTTTGGGACTTTTTTGCCTTTTGAGCAAGGTTGGTGTTATCATTCGGATCTGGGTTGGCTTTTTAATTCGAATCAAAAAGGAAGTACGCTTTGGGTATGGCAGAGTCAAATTGGATGGTTGTGGACCGCATCTGATATTTTTCCGTTTTTATACTCCCATGAGAAAAGTGGCTGGTTATTACTAGATCGGAATAAAAGTGATTTCCAAGAATGGATAGTTTTTGATTACGGAATTGGATCATGGGAGATCATATCAAACACAAATTAATTTTTTTAAGTTAAAAATTTACCGAAATCATGAGCCCTTTATTAAATCTCTTCAAGAAACGAGAATTACTATGGCAGTTTTTAGTTAGGAACATAAAGTCCAGGCATCGTGGTAGCATTCTAGGGGCGTTGTGGCTGATTATGAATCCTTTGTTAATGCTAAGCCTTTATGTTTTTGCATTTGGGGTTGTTTTCGGTGGCCGATTTACCGATTCACCGAGTGAAAGTACCTTGGATTATGCTTTAGGAGTCTTTTTAGGACTTAGTGTCTTAAGCTTAGTTTCCGGAGTGATTGGATCCGCTCCAGGAATTATTGTAGCACAGCCAAATTTTGTGAAAAAAGTAGTTTTCCCTTTGGAAATTTTACCAGCGGCAACCGTTGGAGCATTAACCTATGATATGCTTATCGGATTCGGTCTTTGTATTTTGGGAATTATTAGTTTTGGAAATGGAATTGATACTTCCGCTTTATTTGGAATTTTGATTGTTATACCAGCTTTCCTGATTGCCCTTGGATTGAGTTGGTTTCTTTCAGCTTTGGGTGTATTTATTCGAGATCTTAGTCAACTGGCTTCTTTTCTCGGACTTGCTTTGCTTTATGCGAGTGGGGTATTTTACTCAGCCTCTAAGGCCCAATCAACCGCACCGGTAATTTGGGAATTTCTAAAGTGGAATCCATTATTGCAAATTATTGATTCACTCAGGCAAGTTCTTCTATGGGGTGGAGAACCGGACTGGATAATGATTGCTTACTGTTGGTTATTTGGTTTGGGATGCCTGTTTTGTGGGGCTTGGTTTTTTAATCGACTTCGACCAGCCTTTGCCGATGTCATTTAGTAGTTTTGATACAACTCTTTTACAAGCTTTTGCCAGCTATGTTTTTGGCTCCATTTCCTTCCTTCGGATCCCATCTTTTCTCTGAGTTCTTTATCTTCCATCAATCGTTGAAGATAATTTTTTAATTCATTGATATCTCCCGGAGCCGAAAGAAATCCAGTCTGTTGATCTATTACCGCGTCTTCGACCCCCCCAACTCGTGTAGCCAGAATTGGCAGGGAAAAAGCGGAAGCTTCCAAGTATGCAATACCGAACCCTTCCACGCTGTTATTGGTGTTTTCGGGGGTCAGGCAGAAGATGTCTGCATTGCGGTAGGAATGTGCAAGATCTGGCTCATTCAGATCCCCCTTAAATTCAATTTCTCCAAGAAAATTCTTACCAAATCCCGAAATCTGGTCCTTATATTTTTGATTTTTTTCGGGGCCTACGAAGGAGATGATCAAACGCTCTTGATACGAGTTGGGCAGTTTGCAGGCCGCTCTCACAATCAAACATTGACCCTTTCTCGGGTGAATCCTACCAACACATAAGACCCGAAGTTCTTTTGAATCTTTTTTAATTGGTTTAGTGGTTCTGGCTGCATCAACCACCCTAGATGGTGCACCACCGATCCGCTTGATTTTTGATGATAAAGAAGGCAAAAAATCAATACATTTATTCTGATTGAATTTTGAAAGAACATGAATCCTTTCCGATTTTTGAAGTAACCGGCGAAAAAGAATTTTTTCTATCGGGTTAGAACAGCATTTTTTTAGTTCTGATCCATGAATGGTGATCAGAATTCTGGTTCCGGATGGAATAAATAAAACAAACCGGGTAAATGCCCTACAAACCCCTAAGTCTCCAATATGGATGATTGGATGGTTATCCTGTTGGAAGAGATGTTTCTTAATTTTAAAAAAAAGACGAATGGATGAAATCCAACTTTGTGACCCTTTCCATGAAAGTTCGCTCCCTATTATCTCTGAATCAAATTCTGGTTTAAAGGGTGCCCAGACATTTATATTAAACCCTTCTTTGGTTGCTGCGGTCGCAACTTCTCTGCAATATATTCCTGCTCCACCTCTAGAAGGAGGATACTCGTGAGTGATCAGAATAATTTTTTCTGTCATTGATTAGTTCAATCATTTCAATCTTTTGCTTCGCTGCGACTAAATTTTTTATTAGGGTTGATCAAGGAATGGAATTAAAGAAAATTTTAATAACAGGTGGCTCTCGTGGAATTGGTAGAGCATTGATTGATCAATTTCAAAGAGAAGATGTCGAAATCCATTCAGTTTCCAGAAGTATTTCAAAAGATTTAGATTCTAGGCACCGACAGTATCAATTTGATCTTTCTTCTAATGAAAAGGTACAAGAATTTATCAAAAAATTTATTGATGAAAATGGAGTGCCTGATTTATTGATTAATAACGCGGGATCTGGTACCTTCTATAGGTGGGATGAATTCCCTATTGAGGAAATCGAAAGACAAATTAATCTATTGTTTACCGTCCCCGTTTTATTTTGTCGAGAAATTGCACCTTTGATGGCAAAGCAAGATAAAGGAATAATAGTAAATATTAGTTCTTTAGCTACCTTATATCCATTACCTTTTATGCCACTTTATAACGCGGGGAAAGCCGCTTTATCTTCTTTCACTCAAACGATGATGCTGGAATACGATAATCACCCCATTTTTTTTGATTTTCGCTTGGGCGACATCTCTTCCGAATTCAATAATGCTCAGTCAAAGCAAAAAAAGATTAATTGGACGGAAAAAATGAAGCGGGCCTGGATACAAATTGAAAAACAACTTATTCATTCTCCATCGCCTCAGTATGCAGCGAAAAAAATCTACAAAGTCATTTTTCGGAAAAAGTCTGGTGTTTATTACGCAGGCGGTTTCTTACAATCCAGAATCGCTCCAACTTTTGCCAGATTCCTGAACCAGAAAGCATTAAAATTTTTGTTGCATAATCGTTACTTTCGATAGAAAAAGTTTTAACCCTATCATTTAATCGAGTTTTGCTCTTGAGTATGACTCAAATACTACACCACATCATTATGAGAATGCCCATCTTGCTCAAAAATCTATCCTCAATTTTAATTTTTGTGTCAATGTCTGTAATCGGTTACGGATATGCACCTGAAGTCCTGGACGGATGGGTATTGCGTTTGGAAATCGAAGCAGGTGATGGAGAGGATGTGGACATTCTATCATTTGAAGGTGGACAGGTAATGGAGTCGGATGAGCAAGGTGACTACTCGGTGAATTTAGGAGACTACATCTATGAGCGTTTTGAAGATGGTTCTGCAAGTGTAACGATCTATGAGACAGACGGAGCCCCGAATGTATTAAATTTGAACTTCTTAGCAGGCACAGGGCACTACGACGATTTTGCCAATTTTGATACCCCTCCAACAGACCCAACCTTTGAAGCAACGGATGTACCTGGACGCTACCGAGATTTGATTGGAAGTGGTCCTTTCACCTTTTCGGTAGTTTCCAATCCTGAAGCGGGACAAGTGACCGATCC
>JAYYRA010000022.1:0-23064 GCA_036127675.1 Verrucomicrobiota bacterium | reverse complement strand
GTGTGGGGGAACTAATTTTCAGTTCATCTTGCACGGTTTATGGAGAACCTCAAAAGGTTCCTATCTCGGAAGATTTTCCAACGGGAAATGTCTCCAGTCCTTATGGTCGTACAAAATATATGATGGAAGGCATCATCAAAGATTTCTCAGCTTCAGATCCAGAATTCAATTTTGGAATCTTACGGTATTTCAATCCTGTTGGAGCTCATCTAAGTGGTGAAATTGGTGAAGATCCGAATGGAATTCCCGATAATTTGGTACCTTTTCTTTGTCAGGTCGCGACTGGCAAATTAGAAAAACTTAAAATTTTTGGTCAGGATTATCCGACATCAGATGGTACAGCGGTGCGTGATTACCTTCATGTGATGGACTTGGCAGAGGCTCATGTTAAGGCACTCGATATTTTGGAAGCTTCCAAGTGCGGTTTTGTATGCAATTTAGGTACTGGGAAAGGATCTTCTGTGCTGGAGGTAGTTGCAGCTTTTGAGCAAGCAACAGACATACAGATCCCATATGAATTCACCGGTCGTAGGGATGGGGATGTGACTGAAGCTTGGGCAGATCCATCCTATGCGAAAAAAATTCTCGGTTGGGAATCAAAATACGACCTGATCGACATGTTGAAAGATGCTTGGCGATGGCAGAGTAAATATCCAAATGGTTATCGCTAGAATTTATTCAGATAAGTTAAAATCTCGAGGGTTCAAGCCTTTCCTGTTTAAGATTTGAGCTATGGTTTTTAAGTCTAAACGACTTCCAATTCGAATTCCTAATTTCTTATACGCTCCGGCATTCAACTCCAAAACAAACTTAATATCACGGGATCTGGATGGTACTCCTGAGAGGTCATAAGGTTTTGCTTTATGAATCTCACTTAGGGATCCATTCGAAGAAAAATATCCGATGTCTAATGGTATTTTTGTATTCTTCATCCAAAATCTTTGTTTGGTCCCATTTTTAAATACAAAAAGCATGCCTTCTTTTGGACCGATTGACTTTCGGAACATTAGTCCTCGCTCTCTGTCTTTTGGGGTTGCAGCAAGTTCGACTTTCAAGAGCGTTTCAGCCAATTTTAAATCATATGTTTGTCCCTGTGAAATATGATTCGGACCATTTTTTTCGGAGTAACTCTCTTCTTTGCAGCCTTGCATAATAAAAATTATCAAGCAGGCTAGGGGAAAATTTCTTAATGAATTCATTTTTCGTGTTAGCAAATAGATGAAAGAACTTTTCGAGCAAATCAAGAGCCTAAATATTCTCGTTCTTGGTGATGTAATGTTGGATCGTTATGTTATTGGCAGAGTAAGCAGAATTTCTCCCGAGGCTCCCGTTCCAGTTATTGCTGTAGAAAAAGAAAGATCAGTTGCAGGTGGTGCGGCAAATGTATCGCTCAACCTTAGCTCACTTGGAGCTTCAGTGGAAACCATTGGATGGTTTGGTAAAGATGAGAGCGGTGAAGAACTTCTTCAAATCCTTAGTGACCAAAATATTCAAGTGGATTCTAAGTTTCGGTTCTCTTCTATGCCAACAATCAGCAAGACTAGGGTAACTGCCTCCAATCAACAAATTTGTCGGGTGGATAGAGAGGCCCATTCAAGCGGATACTTGCCAAATCTGGAAAAAATCGGAAGTTCATTGATCGAAAAGTTAAAAGCGGCAGATGGAGTGATCGTTTCTGACTATGGAAAGGGTTTTGTAAGCAATGAACTTTTGACTTTAGTCAGAGATCACGCAGACTTTGTGTCCATAGATCCAAAACCAAGTCGTCTTTTGGAATACTCGAAGCCCGATTTACTCACGCCTAACCGATTAGAGGCACTGGAAATGGCTGGGCTCTCCAGGGAAACGAGGGAGCCATTTCCAAAAGAAAAAGTTGTCGATCAAATTTTCAATCGTTTTGCTCCTCAAATGTTGGCGATTACTCTCGGTTCAGAGGGTATGCTTTTGGCCAGTGATGGTAAGATTGAGACGACTATTCCCACCGCTGCCAGAGAGGTTTTCGATGTTTCTGGTGCTGGAGATACAGTCATCGCATCCTTGACGCTTGCGTTATTGTGTGGCGAAACATTTTCAACAGCTGCTGAATTCGCAAATTTGGCTGCTGGGGTAGTTGTTGGAAAAGTCGGTACTGCTACTGCAAGTCCGGAGGAAATTTTGAATCGTATTCAATAGTAATGGATAAAAACAGGGCCCTGTTTTTGGATCGGGATGGAACTCTGATCCGAGATTGCCATTATCTTTCCGATCCGGACAAAGTTGAAGTTATATCTGGAGTCGGAGAGTCTTTAAAAAAGGCGTCTCACGCTGGCTTCCTTCTTTTTCTCCACACCAATCAATCAGGTATCGCGAGGGGATATTATGATTGGTCTCAGGTTCATGCCTGTAATCAAAGGATGTTTCGAGAATTAAATCTGACCGAGGGTTTTTTTTCTCAGATTTGTATCGCACCAGAAGGTCCGGAAGAAATTGGAGGGAATCGAAAGCCATCAGCCAACTTCGAATTTGAAATGATAGCCAAATTTAATTTGAACCCGAAGGATTGCTGGGTGGTTGGCGACAAGTGGATCGATCCCCAAACTGGACTTAATGCAGGAATGAAAGGAGCACTGGTTGAAACCGGAAAATCAATCGATAATGATTTACGCAGAAAGGCGTTAGAAAAAAAAGTACCGGTTTACCCTGATCTTTCCGAATTTATCAGAAAAGAAATTTTAGATGAAAGATAAGAAACTGCCCAGTCGATGGAAAATGTTAAGGGACGATTTGCATGCGGATTGTCGAATTTTCGATGTCCGTAAACGATCCTTCCGCCGTGAGTCAGATGGAGTTCAGGGAGAATTTTTTGTTTTGGATACTAATGACTGGGTCAATGTTCTAGCACTAACAAAGCAAAATGAACTTGTTCTGGTCCGCCAATTCCGATACGGAACGGAAGAATTTTCACTTGAGCCTCCTGGTGGTGTAGTTGAAAAAGAGGAAAATCCACTCGTTGCCGGTCTACGGGAACTTAAGGAGGAGACCGGTTATGTTGGCACTGACGCTGAACTGATTGGGAGTTCTCGACCTAATGCGGCCATTCTTTCCAACTATTGTCATTTCGTTTTGGTTCGGAATGTCGAAAAAACAAGTAATCTCTCTTTTGATCAGCACGAAGAACTTGTTACTGAACTGTATCCAATTGATGAATTGCAAGGCTTGGTTCAAAAGGGTGAGATTACCCATTCGATTGGTTTGAACGCTATTTTCAGATTGATCTTACATCTCGGAAAGTAGGCTTTGTTTCTTTACCTGAACCAATTTAGTAATTAATATGCATCCTTTTCATTATGAGTAATTTACTCGATATAATTCAGGAAACTGCGGATCCAGATTCATCCAAACTCGCCAAAATTCTTAATCTTACCGAAGAAGAAGTCTCAAAGGAATTGGAGACTTTGCGTGCGGAAGGAACGCTTCTTGGTTGGGTTCCATTGGTACATCCAACTAAGAAGGATGGCAATCTGGTTCGGGCAGTTATCGAAGTGAAAATCAGTCCGGAGAGGGAAGGGGGCTTTGACCGCTTGGCCCATCGTATTTCGAGATTTGAGGAAGTGGAAGCATGCCACTTAATGTCTGGTGGTTATGATTTGATGGTTATCGTTCAGGGAAAGAATCTTCATGCAGTAGCAACTTTTGTTTCTGAACGACTGGCTACGATCGAAGGGGTTCTTTCGACTGCCACTCATTTTCTCCTTCGCTCCTATAAGGAGCATGGTCATCATTTACTCCAAGAAGGAGAGAATTCGGAAAAACCTTCTGTTAGCCCGTAAGAAAGATGAATCCAAAGGATTACATTGCTGACCATGTTCAGAATCTTCCAAGATCTGGAATCCGTGATTTTTTTGCAATCGTCTCGGAAATGCCACAGGCGATATCTTTAGGTATTGGAGAACCGGATTTCGTTACTCCGTGGAAGATTAGAGAGGCATCGATTTTCGCTTTGGAAAGAGGAAAGACATCCTACACCGACAATCGTGGCCTTCTTTCCCTGCGGAAGGAAATTTCCAGCTATGTCTCAGATTTCTTTGGTCCTGAATATGATTCACAATCTGAGG
The DNA here is from genome assembly GCA_036127675.1 of Verrucomicrobiota bacterium. GTDB lineage: Bacteria > Verrucomicrobiota > Verrucomicrobiia > Opitutales > Seribacteraceae > Seribacter. The sequence goes on along the minus strand of JAYYRA010000022.1, from coordinate 18,970 downwards.
TTTTGGTCACGGTCGGTGTTTCAGAGGCAATTGACATTGCCCTTCGAGCGACCTTGAATCCTGGTGAAAAAGTTCTTTACCATGAACCTTGTTATGTTTCCTATGCTCCCAGTGTTTCTCTTGCTCATGGGGAAGCCATACCGGTAGGCACTCATTCAGATCAGTCTTTCTCGTTGGAACCCGAAGCCTTTGAGAAAGCTTGGCAACCAGGATGTAAGATTCTTTTGCTCAATTTTCCTACCAATCCAACAGGTGGGACCGCTGATCGAGCTAAACTTGAAAGACTTGCTAAATTCGCAGTGGAGAAAGATTTGATTGTCATAAGCGATGAGATTTATGCTGAACTTACATATGAAGGTGAGCATGTCAGTATCGCCGAACTTCCAGGAATGAGAGAAAGAACTATTCTCCTACACGGTTTTTCGAAAGGTTTTGCTATGACTGGCTTTCGAATAGGATTTGCATGTGGTCCGGACTGGTTAATAGATGCGATGATGAAAATCCATCAGTATTGTATGATGTGTGCTCCGATTCTCAGTCAGGAAGCAGCATTGGAAGCTCTGAGGAATGGCACAAACGAAGTTTTAAAAATGAAAGAGCAATACCAAAAGCGTCGAGATTTTTTGGTTCGTAGGTTTAATGAAATGGGGATGGAATGTCACTTGCCCCGCGGCTCTTTCTATGCATTTCCTTCGGTCAAGAACTTCGGATTGGATGAAGTTGAATTCTGTCATCGTTTACTTCGTGAAGAAGAAGTAGCTGTAGTCCCTGGCACTGCTTTTGGAGCCCATGGTAAGGGGCATGTTCGAGCAAGTTTTTCCACCTCCTTCGAAAAATTGGTCAAAGCCGCGGACCGTATGGAACGCTTTCTAAATTGCTTGTCGCAAGACGAGATTACAGCAACTGCCGTATAGTTATCCGTATTTGGCGCACCGTTAAAATTTTTATTTAATGGAAATTCCCAGCGTTGCTATTGTTGGACGTCCCAATGTTGGGAAAAGTCGCTTGTTTAATCGTCTTGCAGGTCGTAGGATATCCATTGTGCACGATCGTCCTGGAGTAACTCGGGATGTGGTGGTTGCAGATTCTCCACTGGGGCATGTTTTAATGGATACGGGAGGAATAGGTATGCAGCCGGAAATGACCTCGGTCGAGATTCAGAATGCAACCGAGCAACAGGCGGATTTTGCAATTCGAGCTGCAACCCTTCTGCTTTTTGTTGTTGATGGGCGCCAGGGTTTACTTCCCTTGGATGAAATGCTTTCAGCTAAATTCAGAAAGATGGGAAAGCAACCTATCTTGGTAGTCAATAAAATGGACGAGCCTGAAAAGAATTATTCTTTTCCTGAATTTGCCAAGCTTGGCTTTGATAAGACAATTGGAGTATCCGCAGAGCATGGTCACGGGATTCATATTTTGGAGCGGGAAGTTTCTCTAAGATTACCCCCATCTCCCCCTTTGCGAGAAGGAGATCAATCCAATCGGACCAAGATTGCCTTCATTGGTCGACCCAATGTAGGAAAGTCCTCTCTGTGTAATAGACTTTTAGATTTGGATCGATTGATTGTCAGTGATGTTCCCGGTACTACGCGTGAAACCGTAGAATTGGATTTAGATTATCAAGCTCAGGGTCAGAAAAATCCTTGGTGTTTCCGTCTTTTCGACACTGCAGGGTTAAAAAGAAGCAAAAGGATTGATTCGTCATTGGATTATTTTTCAGCGGTTCGCACCAAGCACGCAATTGAGGAGGTGGATGTTGTTTTTTTAGTGCTTGATGCAAAGGAAGGAGTAACCAAGCAAGACAAGGTATTAGCTGGTCACGTTCTTGATTCCGGAAAAGCTCTTTCGATACTGGTCAACAAATGGGATCTGGCTTTGGAAAGCTTTCGAAAAGATCCTATTCCTGGTTATGAGGATGAAGCAGATTTTCGGAAAAATTATCTGAAATCGGTCCGAAAAGAATTGTTTTTTTTACCTGAGTCCCCGATTGCCTTTGTTTCGGCTCAAACCGGTTATGCAATGGAAGAATTTCTTCGAGTTGCTCGTGATTTGGATGCTCGTATGGAAAAGGAAATTTCGACTTCTGCTCTGAATAAATTAATTGGTCAAATGTGGGAGCATCGTCCTCCTGCGAAAGTCGGTGGAAAGCGGTTCAAGGTATTTTATGCGGTTCAGGTGGATACTCGACCTTTTCGGATTAAACTTTTCTGCAATCGTGAAGAAAAATTGAACGACCAATACAGGCGTTATCTGGAAAAAGGTATCCAACAACGGTTTGGCTTATCGGGTTGCCCATTGAAATTTTCTCTTGCCGGAAAGGAAGCCCGGTACAAGGAAGAAAAAATTTAATCCCTCTTTCAAAGCATTTTAAAAGCCGTTTGACGGCTTTTTTTGTCCCTTAATTTATTGTCCTCATTCTGAAAGTACGGATAATAGATTGAATTCTTTAGTATGAATTTTAAGCCTTGTAAGATCGGATTTCTTGGATCCGATGAAATTGCTCTACCATTTTTGTCCAATTTACAGCAAAATCAGAGTTTTACGCTGGAAGCAGTATTAACTCAACCGGACCGTCCAGCGGGAAGAGGTCGAAAACTTCGCCCCAATCCCGTTAAGCAATGGGCAATTACGAACGAATTAAAAATTAGAGATCCTCAAAAACCTGGTACTGAGGAAGTTCAATGGTTTAAGGAATTGGAAATAGAATTCCTTCTCGTCATGGCATACGGGCACATTCTTAATTCGGAACTTCTTAATGTAGCACCAAAAGGGTGTTTCAATTTGCATGCATCACTGCTACCAGCTTATCGTGGAGCATCTCCCATTGAAACTGCCATCGCAATGGGTGAGACTGAAACTGGGGTTTCTTTAATGAGAGTGGTTCCCAAAATGGATTCTGGACCCGTTATTGATTCGGAAATGGTTGAGATTTCTTCCACATGCACCGGATCTGATTTACGACTAAAATTGGCAAATGCATGCGTGCCATTAATGACTCGATCTCTTCCAGTTTTAGCGAATGGAAACTTTAGTGAAACGGATCAAGACGAGAGCAGGGTTACTTATTGTAGAAAGCTAAAGAAGAGCGATGGAGCTTTGGATTTTTCACAACCGGCGGAAGAGCTCAGCAGCCGGATAAGAGCTTTTCAGACTTGGCCTGGATGTTTTTTTGAACATTTGGGAGACCGAATCAAAGTCGGGGAATCTCAGCCATATTTGGAGAAAGCTTTAAGCCCTGGAGAAATTAGGATTCTTGATGGTGGTAAATTAGTTGTGGGAACCTCTAGCAATTGTCTAGAAATGAAGCTTCTCCAGAAACCTGGTGGGAAAATGATTCCATCGGCAGATTTTCTTAATGGTTACGAAATCAGAGGTGGAACAATTTTAGATTTCCAAAAATCGGAAGCTCTTGTGTCTTAGAATTATTAAAAACAAATTTTAAGTAAAAGATTTCTTGATTCTAAGTGGGGAATTGATCAAAGTAATATATGTGGAATGGTTGGAAAAAAATGGGGGTTTAAGACTTTCGTTCTATAAGTTAGTTTTAATTGGTATCATTCAATTTGGTGCTTTGAGTGATTCTTTGGCCAATGTTCAAATCGCCAATATGAAACAAGACTTGGAGTTAATTGCTCGAGAAGTTGCTGGTCTAAGGACTGAGGTTGAACTTTTACGCAGGGAAAACGCTCAACTAAGGATTAGTCTAGAGCAGGCTTCCAAAAACGCGAGTGCCCGAAATGGTAATTCTCAAGGTTTTCTCCTACAGATTGAATCAAGAATCAATAAGCTAGATTCAAGAATGTTGGCGAATGAGAAGAATGTTGCCAGTTTACAGAGTGGTTTTGACGCCAAGCTCAGGGAACTAATAAATCAAATGAATCAGAATTTCGCTAAAGTATCCTCTTCTGGTCCAAGTGCTTCAGCGGTGCCAAAATTTTCTACAGATTATCCACAAAATGGATTTGTTCATAAAGTCGAAAAGGGAGAGACCGTTAGCAGTATCGCCCAAAAGTACAAATCCAAGATCAAATGGATCATCGATGCCAATCAGATCGCTGACCCCACCAAGGTATTTATTGGGAAGGAACTGTTTGTCCCCCAGGAATAATGACTAAAGGGAAATCCAGACTCGGTCGTGGTCTCGGAGGTTTGTTATCTCAGGGAGGGAATGCAGGTGTTCCAGTAGAAGGGAGTGGTTTGTCAGGAAATACTGAGATCAGTAAGCCATCATTGAGTATTTCGGTTGAAAGCAATGACAATTCTGAAACTTCATCTGGTGAAAAAGTAATAGAAATTGCCATCTCCGATATTGTTGCCAATCCATTCCAACCGAGAAAATCTATGGATTCTTCCGCTGTAGATGAGTTAGCAGCAAGTATAAAGGCGGAGGGTTTATTACAACCCGTTGTTGTTCGAAAATCTGGAGAATCGTTCGAACTGGTAGCAGGAGAAAGACGTTGGAGGGCACACCAAAAGTTGGGGTTGAATAAGATTTTAGCAAGAGTCCTCACTGTCACCGATTTATCATCCGCAAGTCTCGCCTTGATTGAAAATCTTCAACGCGAGGGTTTGAATCCAATTGAAGAAGCCCTCGGATACCACTCCTTGGTAAATGATTTCAATTTAACTCAAGCAAAGGTAGCGGAGAGGGTGGGGAAGAGCAGGGCTCATGTAACTAATTTGCTGCGGTTGTTGAAATTGCATGAAGAATTAAGAATTTCTTTATCGGAAGGAAAGTTGTCCACTGGGCATGCAAAAGTCTTGTTGGCGGTGGAGAATTTGGACGACCAGTTGAATTTGGGAAGACGGGCGATCGCAGAAGGGTGGTCCGTTCGACATTGCGAATTGGAAGTGCATGCGTTTTTGAATCCTTCTGCTTCATCTGCTTCAAAGTTAAATAGTTCCTCGAATCCTTTTTCGGGAATGGCAAAAGTGGCTGAATCCAAACTCGGACGTTCCGTTCGAATCAAAGGAATGCCAAGCGGAGGAGGGAAATTGACTCTTGGCTTTGAAGACTCGATTGACTTGCAAAATTTACTGCGTTCTCTTGGGATTTAATTCCATTATTTAACGAGTTGCTTTTTACAGCCAATTAGGCAGTATATTATTTCCCCTTAAATTTTTACCATGATTGTTATTCTTACAACCATTCTAGTTTTACTGTGCCTCTTAGTGGTAATGTTGATTTTGATTCAGCGTACCTCAGGTGGTATGGGTTCCGCTTTGGGTGGTGGAACTGCAGATCAAGTCCTCGGTGCCGGTTCTGCCGCACAACTATCCAAGTTTACGGTATATGGAATCCTTGGCTTTTTTGTTCTATCTTTCATTTTGTATGCGTTTTATCAGTTGGAGGCCGATAATTCCGGCAATTTACTCCGTACAGGAGCTACCCCTGCTTTAGTGCCCGACCCGGTACAACCTCTCGAAGCCCAACTTCCTGTTCCCGATGTAGTGGAAGTTCCTCCTGCACCCGAAGCCCCAAAAGCAACAGTGACAGATACTCCAACAGCAACTGAAAATTCAAAGTCCGAAGCCAACTCATCTGAGTAAGCTGTATAAGTTTTTTCAATCCAAAGCATCACTAGTATGCTTGCTGTACTTTTTCAGTTTTCTACATTGCAATTCTAAGCCATTTCCCGCCCGAGGCTTTGCCCAAGTACTAAATCCAGCACAAGCTGAGGAAAGACTGGTTCAGTATCGAACCTCACTGCTCCAATCAAATTACGCTGGTGACTTTCACTCTGGGTATTGTTTCAAGATCAGGTTTCGTCACATGCCTAGAAGAGGTGAGGAAAAACAATTCTATGGTTCGATTTCCGGGCCCAGCTTGAAAAGCGGAAGCTTTCGCATCGAAATTTACAAAAATGAAGGAGGACAAGCTACGGAGGTATTTCTCCTTCAGAATCCTCGAGTTCCCAAGCTCTGGAAGTTTTCCAAAGAGGATAATCAAACACTTCTCGAGAGTGAAGAAGTGATTCTGCAACCAATAATATCAGGCATCAATCAGACTTTTTTCGATCTTTTAATGCCCTTTGTTTTTTGGGATGGCGAATATCTTCATTCGGGAAAAGTTGCGGGAAGACCTTCTCACTTATTTAATTTTAGATCACCGGAATGGATAAGGAAATCGAAACCTGATTGGGATAAAGTTGTTTTAGCTATTGATGATGCCTATTATGCCCCTCTTCGTGCGGAAATTTTTACCAAATCATCTCGACTTCTCCGTTCGAATACCCTGAGAAGTTATAAAAAAGTTGGAGAGCAATGGATTGTTAAGTCATTGGACTGCACGAATCAGACGGATCGATCAAATACAAGGCTTGAGATCATTGGAGCGGCTACGCAGTTGGATTTAAGTCCCCGCTTTTTTGGTGAGAATAGCTTTCAACTTCCTCTCCCTATTTCGGATTCGGCCTTTACAATTTTTTAACTATTTTTGGGAACGAATCTTCGGATTGTACTTGATGCAAACTTCATTTGTTTCCATTACTATGCAGTGATGAATATGGAAAATATGCTTTCCCCTTGGGCTCAAAATGTCTCTCCATCTCCTACTTTGGCGGTGGATGCAAAAGCAAAAGAATTAAAGGCAGCAGGTGAGGATGTATGTGGCTTTGGTGCGGGCGAACCTGATTTCGACACACCTTCATTTATCAAGGAAGCGGGTGCAAAAGCCTTGGCTGATGGAAAAACCAAGTACGCACCGGCAGGAGGACTGCCTGATTTAAGAGCTGCACTGGCTGAGCAATACAATGAACTTGGTGTTCTGAAGGATACCAATCCTGCCCAAGTTGTGGTCAGCCCAGGTGGTAAATATTCTTGTTACTTGGCAATTTTAGCGACTTGTGGGCCAGGCGATGAGGTTTTGATTCCTGCCCCTTACTGGGTAAGTTATCCTGAAATGGCGAAGTTGGCAGGTGCCACACCAAAATTCATTTTTGCCGGTGACGATAAAGGTTTCAAAGTCAGTGCTGACCAAATTGAAGGCTCTCTTACACCTCAAACCAAACTGGTGATCTTGAATAGTCCTTCCAATCCTACCGGTTGCCTTTACAGCAGGGAAGAGATGGAGGAGATTGTCGAACTTGCCTGCAAAAAGGACTTTCTCCTGATGTCCGATGAAATTTATGAATATCTGCTTTACGATGGCGTAGAGCATCATCGTCCCGCCTCATTCGGGGAAGATGCAGCCAATCGGGTCATTACAGTTTCCGGTTTTAGTAAGACCTTTTCCATGACCGGTTGGAGGCTGGGTACACTGGTAGCTAATCCAATAATTGCAAAAGCGGTTGCATCCCTACAAAGCCAGACTACCTCCAACGCAACTACCTTTGCCCAATATGGGGCTCTGGCTGCGATTAAGAATTGGGATCAGTCCGTCTCAGCTGTTTCTGAAATGTTGGTCCATTTCGACCGGCGCCGACTAAAATTATTAGAGGGTTTACAAGAAATTAATGGTGTTCGATGTCTTCGTGCACAAGGAGCGTTTTATCTGTTTCCAAATATTTCCAGTTTCGGGCTTAGCTCGGAAGAATTCTCCGCCCGTCTTTTGGAAGAGGAAAAAGTCGCGGTTGTTTCCGGACATGCCTTTGGTGCCGACGGATATGTCCGTCTAAGTTACGCAACTTCCGACGAAGTGATTGAAAAGGGTCTGGAACGAATGAGATTTTTCTGTAAGAGAATTTCATGAATTTTGCTCATGTTACCAATCAATTTCTTTGTTGACTGAATTAAATTATGAACAAATTGTTAGCTTATAAAACACAATTAAATATGAAATCTACTAAGTTCTATCTCACAATTTGTTCGGTTTTTCTTTTTGCAGCATTCCCTTTATTTTCTGACCATAAAGTACCAAATGATTTTGGTGCAAGTGATAGAAAAGATGTTACTTCTGGATATTATCTTGGATTTACCAGTTTGGCAGATGAACTAAGACAATTACGCCGACCATCTGATATTCCGGTTACCGATGGATTTATTAAGGCATTCTACCTGGATTTTCATTATGCCAATCAAGAGTTTGGCAAAAACTTTTTTGTACCGAGTTACAATGATGAAACTGTTGAAAACACTGTCTATGGCATTACCATTGGTTTAAGTTTGGGGGACAATCCAAATTTGGATGTTAAAATACCACTTTCTGCCTCTCACTTTGATATTGGTCATGTGGATGATTCCGGCTTTCTTGCCGGTGTCGAATTGTTTCCCAATTACCGGATAAACGAATACATAGCCTGGGGCATTAATTTGGCTCATCACAATTCCTCCAGTGATTTTCCAGTTTTCGATGAATCGATGACCAGTGTTTCCTTTGAAACCATGGCAGAATCAAGCAGAGCTTACGGAATGAATTGGTCCGGTCGTTTGTCCATTGGACGTTATTTTCCAAGTAATGATATAAATGACCAATCCTTCTGGTTGTTCAAGGGTGCAATAGCATTACATTATCATCTTCATGAGAATTTCACGATGCTCCCTTTCATTCGATTTAATTATTCTAATGGAGATGTGTTGACTGATAATCTCTGGGTAGACTATGGCACTGAATTTATCCTAATGCCGAATGCTCCGTGGAATTTCAGCTTTGGTATTGCCGGTGTCGGTGGTCATGATGTGATTGAAGAAGGAATGGAATTCTACTTCTCCACTAAAGGAAACTTCTAATCGAACGAACTGAACTAAAATGAAAAAGAAACAAGCATTCCAGATTTCCCTTTTCGTAGCCCTTATTTTTTCCATTGGTTGTACCCGCACGGCCAACCGAACCGGTCCATTGACTCCTTATCCTGAAGTTACCTCGGATATCCAAATTGGCGAGGAGGTGCGAGGGGAAGGTACCCGTGCCGAATTACTTGGCTTTATCCGTTGGGGAGATACGGGTCGTGCCACCTTCACTGCCCGTGATCAGGAAACTGATCTGGGAGGTAGTGTGGTTAAGCAATCCATGCAATCGGCAGTTTATGACGCTCTTGAAGGTCAACCCGATCATTTCATCCTCGATCCCCACTTTCATACGGTCGAGCACAATTTCCTAGTCTTTAAGACAGCGAAGACCCAAGTGGTTGGGCGAAAAGCAAAGCATGATAATTATCGCCAAGTGAAAAGATTTAACTCGGATGGTACCCAAACCCTGCCTCTTGAAAAATCACCACAGACCTACACCGTCAGTAGGAATGGTAGAGAAGCCACCAAGATTGTGACTTCCGGCAATATTACTCCGTTTGTTACCGATTCAGCCCAAGTTATTGATACCTCTTCCGGTGTAAGAATTCTGGATATGGATATCCCACAAGAATCAGATAATAGTTCTCTGGATTCTTTGGAGGCTAAGCTTAACGAGTTGAACCGACGTATTGATGCTTTGAAGTAATCGGTTGGGTTTCTATCATCTCAGTCCAATATCGGGAGGGTCTCCAATCAAAGACCTAACTTTTTAGCTTCTTCAGGATTTTTCTGGAGTGCCTCTTCAAATTCAGAAATATCAAAGTCTGCGACAATAAAATCTTCATTCTTTAGGGTCGGGGTCTTGGACTGTCCGCTTACCTGAACTAATTCATCCATTCGATTCGGATTTGTTCGAACATCCACAATGTCGAGCTTCACACTTTTAGCTTCGAAATATTGCAATGCATCGGAACACCAAGGACATCCGCTTTTAACATAAAGTATTGGTAAACTCATACGCTAATCTAATATAATCTTTGGTTCATGTGGGCAAAGAAAAAGGATAAACCTTTCTTGGCATTTGATCTAGGCTAGGCATCATTGGAGGTTGAAAATGCCAAGAAGAAATTCTAATTCAAAAAATCTTTATGAAGAGATTCTTGTAAAAGGGGCTTCGGAAAACAATTTAAATGGGATAACTGTTTCTTTTCCCAGAGGAAAACTGATTGGTGTGACCGGTGTAAGTGGTTCTGGGAAATCTTCATTGGTTTTTGATGTTCTTGCTGCGGAAGGGCATCGGAAATATGTGGAAAGTTTGTCCCCTAAAGCCCGGCAAGCCCTGGAAAAAGTAAAGCGTCCGGAGGTGGATTATGTAGAAGGCTTGTCGCCTGTTCTCTCGATTGAACAGATTTCAGCTGGTTCAGCTGGTCCGAGAAGTACGGTTGCTACTGCTACCGAGATTGCAGATTATGCACGCCTGCTGTGGGCAACTGCAGGACAGCCCTATTGCCCGAAGGACGGTGGAAAAGTTGAAAAAAAGACTTTAGATGATGCGATTGAAAAATTACTCAAAGAAGGAAGTGGCAAGCGAATGATGCTTCTTGCTCCATATTTGACTGCAAAAGCTGCAGTCTTGAGAGAGGAATTGCCCGGTCTGGAAAGAAGAGGTTTCCAAAGAATTCGCATAGATGGAGAAATTAAAAGATTGGATGATCGAAATGTGATTCCTGAAAAAACCAAAGGTCGAGAAATTTCGGTCGATATTGTAATTGATCGATTACGGTTGGATTCATCCTCCAGAAGCCGTCTGGCGGATTCGCTTGAACTTGCATTCAAGGAAGGAAATGAAAGTGCCTTGGCACTGGTTGAAAATGGGGAAGAATTTGATGAGATAAAGCTTTCACAAAGTTATTCATGTGAAACTTGTGGAACCAATTACCCAAATCTCACACCTCGCTTCTTCTCTTGGAATCATCCGGACGGAGCTTGTGAAACTTGTTCGGGATTGGGCGAAGTCCTTCGTTTTCGCGAAGATTTAGTCATTCAAGATCCCACGCTTAGCTTGGCCAAAGGAGCGATCAAGCCATGGCGTTTTGGTTCGAGGAAAATGATCACTTTACGAAAGAACATTCTCAAGGCTTTGTCAGAACAGTATCCCTTCGACTTAAAGAAACCTTGGAAAGAATTGCCCCAAGACATTAAGCAATTCTTACTTTTTGGCGATTCGGAACGCGAATTTGAATTAAAATTACAAGTTGGTAGGGGAAAAGCCAGAAAGCAGACTTTTCCTGGAGTCTTCGATGATTTGAAGGAGACAATGCGAAATACTTCAAGCGAAAGCTTGCGGGCGAAATTACTCACCTGTCAATATGGGACTCAGTGCGATGACTGCAGAGGAGGAAGACTTTCCTCCTACGCTCGAACTGTTGAGGTTGCCGGTCTTTCGATTGATCGTTTTTTGGCTCTTCCCACAATGAAGGCTTGGCGATTTGTGAAGAATAAAGCGGCTAAGGATGAAAAATGCATTCAGGTGGAAGATGCTTTGCATGGGTTAATGCAAAGATTGGGCTTTATTGAACAGGTTGGTTTAGGATATTTAACACTGGACCGCTCCTACCGAAGCTTGAGCGGAGGGGAAGCACAGCGGGCCCGATTGGCTACTCAGTTGGGAATGGGCTTGGTTGGTGTTACTTATGCACTTGATGAACCCAGTGTCGGTTTGCACCCCGCTGACCATGGAAAACTTTTGAAGGTATTGGAGGGCTTGAGAGACAAAGGTAACACCGTAATCGTTGTCGAGCACGATGCGGATACTTTAATGGCATGCGATCATCTGATTGAGATTGGACCCGGTCCGGGAGGGAATGGTGGAAACCTAACTTTCCAGGGAACCCTTGATCAGTGTATGAATTCTAAGAACAGTAACTCAGGGCCCTTCCTTGCCGGTCGGGAAAAGATTGAGAAAGATGCAAAGAATAAGAAACCTGGAAAGTCGAATTTAATGGTCCGAAAAGCAACTGCCAATAACTTGCAATCCATTGATGTCGCCTTCCCACTAGGTCTTTTAAGTGTGGTATGTGGGGTTTCAGGTTCGGGAAAGAGTTCACTGGTTAATGAGGTACTGGCAAAGTCAGCGGCATATGAGCTACACCGTTCCAAGCAGTTACCTGGGGCTCACGGAGGAATTGAAGGATTGGATCAATTCGATCAGGTGGTTCGAGTGGATCAGTCTCCGATCGGAAAGAGTCCCAGATCCAATCCGGCTACCTTCGTGAAATTGTTTGATCTTTTGCGAAAACTTTTTTCCCAGTGCTCATTGAGTCGGGTCCGGGGATACTCGCCTGGCCGGTTCAGTTTCAATCTTCCGGGTGGTAGGTGCGAGCGATGCAAGGGGGATGGAATGGTCAAATTAGATATGCAATTCCTCGCTGATGTTTTTGTAGAATGCGAAAGCTGTCAGGGTATGCGTTATAATCGGGAAACTCTCGAGGTTCGGTATCGTGGACGCAACATTGCCGAAATTTTGGAGATGTCAGTTTCTGAAGCAAAAGATCTATTTGTCAAACATCCTGCCATTCTAGCCAAGCTGGAAACACTGGATGCGGTAGGTCTGGGATATTTGAAACTTGGTCAACCAGCCAACACCTTGTCGGGTGGAGAATCTCAGCGATTGAAACTCTCACTCGAACTGAGTCGAAGACAACTTGGAAAAGTGTTATATCTACTAGATGAACCAACCACCGGACTTCATTGGAATGACATTCAAAAACTGATGGATTTATTGTTCAGACTGAGAGATGCTGGACACACTCTTATTGTTATCGAGCACAACTTGGATGTGATTCGATTGGCGGATCATGTAATTGAAATTGGTCCGGTTGGTGGTGATAAAGGTGGACAACTGGTATTTCAAGGCTCACCTAAGGAAATTGCTGAAATTGATTCTTCTACCGGCAGGTTTTTAAGAAAGCATCTTGCTATGATCGACTTGAATGATTAACGATTCATCTTATGGGTGACAACGATTCCTTAGGTGATCAAGAAGATCTCCTGACAACGAAGAGAAAGGATTTTTGGCATTTGTGGAAGAGAAGGGGACTCCTGATTATAGCCCTTTTGTTTCTGCTCATACCTCTTTACGGAACCTTTAGTCCGTTGTTCGAATTCATTCTCTTTGCCGTATCATTGGCTGCCTTGACCTATCCAATTTTTTTCCGTCCGATCGACAAGTTGGGGAAAGCCATTTTTCCAAGTTTCTCTGACCAAAGAAGATCGGAAATTTGTGCGGTTTTATCAACCTTGCTACTCTTAATGGTGATCCTATCTCCGATATTTCTCTTGTTGTGGGAAGCTTCGGATTCCCGGCGGGGTGTTCTTGATATGATGTGGTCTATCGCGTTGGGTGAAGGAGATGGTCGGGCATTTCTTTTGGAAAGTGTGGCAAACAGGGTAAGAGAGATGCAGGCGATTTATCCGAAGCTTCCGATCGATGAAACCATTGCGGTTCAATTCGTCTCCAATCTTGTCGGTGATACCCGTCAGTTTTCCGGTACTTTCATGGAATTTCTCTTCAAGGGAACCCGTGGTTTTGTAGCGGAATTGGCCCTTGCCTTGATTGCCTTATCCTTCCTTTATGCTCATGGCAGACAGTTTTTACAGAAAGCTCTTAAAATGGGTGGATTTCATACTGCGGAGATTCGAGCCTGGTTTGAACTGCATAGAAAAATTACTTTTCGATTGTTAAATGACACCGTTCTGACTTCTTTGATACGCGGATTGTCACTTGCATTAGTTGCTCATTTTGTCGGAGGCTTTTTCTTCCTGCCCGTATTCCTTCTCGGGGCTTTTGTAGGTTTGGTTCCTGTTGTTGGTAGTGCAATGGTTTGGCTCCCTCTTTCATCATTAGTCTGGGGGCAAGGAAAGCCCTTAACCGCTGTACTTTTAGCAGTTCTCAGCCTTTTTCTAAACTATCTGATCAGTCGAGCTCGGGCAGGTATGGGCAAACGTTTGCACGAGCAAGGCGCGTGGCTCAGTTTTCTGCTTTTTTTAGGAATAATTGGGGGAATCCTCTCCTACGGTCCTCAAGGCTTTGTCATCGGACCAATGGCTGTTGTGTTAGCTTACGGCTTGGTCCGTTTTCTTGCTTCTCAATCAGTTGAAAAATCTACCTGATTTTTTTCCACTAAGTAAGCAATTTACTCAGCGTCGTAAATTCGAACTTTTTCCCAAAGATGGGCACAATTTTTTATGAATAAATGGTGAATCGGATCATCCTGATAAGCGTCATGACCATTGAGATCATCCAAAACCACGGTTAAGCCACAATCGTAACTGGCATCAACCACTTCGCGAGGTGGAGTGGACGAGGGTTTCCCGCAGTAAAATTCTCTGACAGATTCAATCTTAGCCAAATGATTGACTTCATTAAAAAAAAATTCCCGATCTTCGTCGTTTATGTCGGATTTCAACCAAAAGAATACTGAATGTATGAGCATGGATGATTTTGTGTTCAAATTTGCCCGATTCTCAACAATAAAGTATTGCAAATCGATTGATTAGAAGATGGATTAACCATGCACACATTATTTAATACCCTTTCTTTAACTATGAAAAGCTTCTGTATAAGCTCCGTCGTACTTCTATTGCTCTCAATATCTTCCGCTTTTGGAAATGATCAATTACGGGTCGTTTCTCCGGATGAACTGAAACCACTCATCTATGAGTTTCTCGAAGATAGCAATGATCTCTCTAATGCCCAATTAAGTAAGAGCTTGAAGGATTTTCTGATTCAACGGGGTTACACATTTGCGCAGGTCTCCGTTTCTAAAACTGCGGGTGTGACTACTTTGGAAGTCAAGCCCGGTTTCATGGGAAAGGCAAATGTAAGTGGAAACAAATTTCTTCAAGAGGATGGAATCCTTGATAATTTAGATTGGGAAACTGGAAAACCCTTCAACTACTCCAAGTTTTATAATCAAACCTCTCGATTGAACCGATTTCGGTTTGTTCAAGTCGATTCCAAACTGAAGCCAGTCCGTGGGCACGAGGGAGAAATTCAAGTCAATGCAGACTTTGATGTACAAGATCAGTACCCCATAAGTACTTACATTAATGTTTCGAATGATGGCACGGAGCAATCTTCAGGATGGCGTACCAAGGTAGGTCTTGAGGTTTGGGAAAACTTCTTACCGAATGATCGCTTGAATTTGTCCTACACTTTGGATCCAAAGGATGCCTCGCAATTGTCTTCCTATTTTGCCAGCTATCAATTCGGTACCAGTGAATTTTCCCAAACCTTGTATATGGGTTATTCGGATTCAAAGTATGAAAATATCACCCAGTCTGTTGACATGGACATTGCAGGTGATGGTTTTTTTGCCGGATATTCTGCTGTCTACCCGATTGGTTTGATCGAATCTGATTCCTTGGCGATTAATTTTGGTTTCAGCTACCTAGACTTAAACAGTCAAATATACCTTTTCAACAATAGTGTCAGTGATGAGGACCTAAGCCTGTTTCTTCCACGATTCGGATTTCAAGGAAAATTTTCCAATCCTCTTGGTCTTAGTGGAGATGGTTTTTGGTCTATTGGTGTAATCTCCGATCTTAGCGGCTCGGATGAGACCGAATTGAAGGTTCAAAATCCTGAATTGGAAAAAGGTTTCTGGGTGCCAAGGGCTTCTTTTGCAATTGTGGAGCCTCTGCAATTACTAGGTGCAAGAGGAGGACTTAAGCTTAAGGTTGATGGCCAAGCTTCCAGTGAGATTCTCCCAATCAGTTTGAAGAAGTCAATCGGTGGAATGGCAACTGTTCGCGGATACAGGGAGAGAGAAGCTTTTGGTGATACTGGAATAAACCTTAATCTCGAATACTCGATGATGTCTGAGGAAACCACTTTTTTCGGTTTGGATGGAAAATTGCAAAATATTTTCTTTTATGATGCTGGTTATGTCTCCAATGAGGGCTCGATGACCGCTATTGATGATTCTACTGGTATGCAAAGTATGGGTGCTGGAATATTGGGTAACTTTGAAGAGAACACCGATTTTTCCTTGCAAGTCGGAATTCCTTTGGCCGAAACGCTCAATACTCGGATGCACGATGCCCGAACACATTTCAGTATAAATTTCCGCTTCTAATCAACCCACGCTTCATTGCACTTATGAAGAATTCAAAAAACTCCTTCACTAAATTTATTCGTATCTGGTTCAATCAACATCGGAGATCACTCCGTATGGTTAAAGAATCGGCTTTTGGTACATCTAGAGCAATTCTTATGAGCTTCGGACTGCTTGGTTTTGTTATTGGCTCACCAGGCATTGCATTTGCAGCTTCTTTGCCTTCCGGAGCAGACGTCGTTCATGGAAGCATAGAGCTACAAAATCCATCTTCCGATGCCTTGAGGATCATTCAGAATTCACCTTCAGCGATTGTAAATTGGCAAAGCTTCGATATTGGTCATGGGGCCTTAGTGGATATCGTACAGCCTAATGTAGATGCTGCGATGCTCTCGCGGGTAGTGGGTAATAATCTTTCTGAAATTCATGGTACTTTAAACGCTAATGGCCACCTGTATTTGATTAATCCAAATGGAATTTTATTCGGATCAGATGCCCAAGTTAATGTGCACGCACTGATTGCATCTTCACTCGATATTGCTGATTCGGCATTCCTCTCCGGAAATATTTCTTTCAATGGCGACTCTGAAGCAAGCGTGATGAATCTTGGTTCGATCAATGCGGACGAATTTGCCGCACTCATTGGTGGTAATGTGGAAAACTCTGGCTCGATCATATCAGAAGAAGGCTCTGTTGGGCTTTTAGCCTCGGACACGACTTTCGAGATTGGAGAAGCATCTGGAGGAATCATTTCTTTGGATATTTCCGGACTCCTTGGTGGTTCAGCCACGCAAGATGGTTTAATCGATGTTTCCAGTGAAAATGGGGATGGAGGAAAAGTTTTGGTCAAGGCATCTGATACCGTCTCTGCAACTGGAGCAAGTTCTACTCTAGCAAATGCCGGAGATCTTGGAAGCGGTGGTGAAGTCATTTTCTTTTCAGAAAATACC
The DNA here is from genome assembly GCA_036127675.1 of Verrucomicrobiota bacterium. Taxonomy (GTDB): domain Bacteria; phylum Verrucomicrobiota; class Verrucomicrobiia; order Opitutales; family Seribacteraceae; genus Seribacter. The sequence goes on along the minus strand of JAYYRA010000022.1, from coordinate 2,235 downwards.
GCAACTTGGGAACCAGATTCAGTTATATCTGCCCAAGGAGGACAAGTTGCAGGCAATGGTGGATTTGTTGAACTTTCTGGACTCCAAGATGTTCAATTTACCGGTTCAAGTGTATCTACTTTAGCATCCAATGGTGAAACGGGACTTTTCTTGATCGATCCAGTCGATATCACAATATCGAGTGCTGCAACTTCCAATTTGTCCCTAAATGGAAATACCTACGACTCGACTTCGACAACGACTATCTTAAATGTGGATGATTTGGTTGCGGCTCTCGCTTCAAACAACATTACAGTTACAACTGTAAATGATTCTTATGACGCACCCAATGGCGGAGACCTGACTGTAGCAACTTCCATCACAAGTTCTTCTGGTAACGATTTAACTCTAATTGCCAGCGATCAACTAACTAGTTCATATGGAGCAAACATTTCTTTGACCGGAAATTTGAATTTGACGGCGGGTCCTGGTGGGATTCAAACCATTGGTAATATCGACATTGGTTCAAGTACATTGACCTCTAATTCTGGCGGCTCAGCGATTTTTGTTGGTGATGTGACTGCTGGCAATCTTTCGCTTACAACAACTGAAACTGGATCGATCATACAATCGACCAAATTTAAAGGTGGGGAACTAAATTTGGTAACAAACGACGGTAATGTGGAAGTGACTGCAACTTCGGGTGATCTTTCTATTGGGTCCATTAATCTAGGATCAGGTACAGCTACAATCGAAGCTTCATCCGGAGTCATTAATGATGCCGCGACTGATTCAAGTACTGATTTTGTAGCCAATTCAGTGACACTTGTAGGTACTTCAATCGGAAACACTCAACCAATTGAATTTGGCTCGGTTGCAACTTTAGACCTTACAGCAAGTTCTGGTAGCATTTCCTCAAACTCCGCTGCTCCAACCGGTACTTCCCTAACTGCAAGTGCGGTTTCAGACGCAATCACTTTTGAAAATTCCTTAGGTGCTCTTGAAATAGCTTCCTTAAATTCGGGCGGTGCGGTTAGCTTAACTTCTTCTGGAACAATTACTCAAACTGGTGCAATTTTGAACAATGGACAGACTATTTCCTTAGCTGCTGGTCTGACTAATGACATAACGCTGACCAATGCCTCTAATGATTTTGGCACGATAAATCTTACTAGTGGCAATAATGTTTCTCTCATTGATGTAAGTGGTTTTACCTTGAATGCTGTCTCCGAGTCACAAGTTGCTGGCGATTTAACTCTGGAAACTGCTGGTGGAGTAGCTCTTGCACTCCCTGCCATAACACTTGGTTCTGGAGATAATCTTGCTGTTACTTCGACGGGTGCAGTCACGGATACCGGATCTTTGATTGTTCCCGGAATTACGACAATTTCCGCTTCTGGACAAGATGTAACTTTTGATGATTCTTCAAATAATTTCGGAAGTATAGGAGTTACCGGTGCTAATGTATCCATCTTGGATTCTAGTGGAGTTGATTTCATGGCGTCGAGTATTACCGGAACTCTGGCCGCAACCGCAACTACGGGAGACATTACCGACAGTGACGCACTGACGGTGAGTGGAGCGTCGGTCTTTACATTGGTAGCGGATGGTTCGAACATCAGTTTGGATAGTGCAGCGAATGCCTTTTCCGGAGCAGTAACCTTGAAGGCAGGATCTTCGGGGGGCCAGACCTTTGGAAATATTGTTTTTGTAGATAGTGGGGCAATTGACTTTGACAGTGCTGCTTCAGCAGACGGAGACTTATTCCTAGATGGTGGAACGGATAATACGGTTGGTGGAACCCTTAGTGTAACCGCAACCGCTGGAGGAATCACGGATAGTGCAACGATTGCAGTGACTGGAGACCTAACCTTGAACGATGTGGCAACCGCCGGCATCACTTTGGATACTTTAGAAGCAGATGCGAATGTGATCCTGACCGCAGCGGGGAACACCGCGATCACCAATGACGCGGCCTTAGCGTTACAGGGAGCGGTGACCGGAACCCTGGCTGCGACCGCAACGACGGGAGGCATCACGGATAGCTCGAACTTATCAGCCACCGGCAATGTCACCTTGAACGATGTGGCAACCGCCGGCATCACTTTGGACACTTTGGAAGCGGATGCGAATGTAATCCTAACCGCAGCGGGCGACACCGCGATCACCAATGACGCGGCCTTAGCGTTGAAGGGTGCGGTGACCGGAACCTTGGCTGAGATTGCAACGACGGGAGACATTACCGACAGTGTCACA
>JAYYRA010000021.1:0-64171 GCA_036127675.1 Verrucomicrobiota bacterium | reverse complement strand
GAATCGGGAGATGCGTTTGATTTGCTTCCTGGAGAGTTGGTTTTCGTGATGCCCGGAGGTCGTGGGTTTGCGGAAAAGGTCAGTGTAAATTTGAGTAAATTGATTAAAAGTTCCTACTTGGTTTCAGGTTTTCCAAATATTCAGTCCTTCCAAAGTTCCCTGGAGGGGGTTGCTTCAGCTCAAGCAGAGTCAATCGGGGTAACTTACGGTGCTGAAGTGGGTGATGCAAAATCAGCAGATAGTTTCGAAGTGGTTCCCACCCAGAGTAAAGTGGCTAGTCCCCAGTCTATTCCATCCAAGCCAGATACGAGCAATTACCTTACTGATACCGATCCATTGGTAGAATTACTCGGTCGAACCCCAAAAAGGATGAAGCCGGTAAATAAAGAAGAGTCCGTTTTGAACAATGAAAATCTTCAATCCCCCGAAGTTTTTGAGCCCGAAGGAAGCAGACCATTTCCAAGCCGATTATTACGCAAGAATTAGAAAATCAACTTTATCACCATAATTACACATCATGAATTTTGAATTATCCATACCCATGTATTTAGCTTCCGGCGGAGGGCACGATTATCTGTACGGTTTGTTTTTCTTGATCGTTGCCTTGGTGATAGGAGCAGCAACCCGTCACTTTCTTCAGAAAATTCCTCTGCCATTTACGGTTCTTCTGCTATTGATTGGATTGGCAATGGGTGCCTTGAATCGTGCTTACGGTCCCCATGGTGGGCATGGACATGAAGCCGATCACACCGAACATGCCACCGGTCTATGGGCCAAATTCATCGATACATTGAGCGGTGCGATTACTTGGGGCGGAAATTTGGATGGGCATTTGATCCTATATGTATTTTTACCAATTTTAATATTTGAAGCCGGTTTTGCCTTGGATGTTCACACTTTCAAGAAATCCTTCCTTAATGCCTTTTATTTGGCAGGTCCGGGAATTGTAAGTGCCACCGTAATGACAGGGTTACTGTTTTATGGAATGGTTCAATTTTTCGGAGGGGAAGGAGGGGTGCTTTCAGATTGGAATTGCGAGGCGGGTGCCTTTATCTGGCTCGCATCGATGCTATTTGGGGCCGTGGTTAGTGCAACGGATCCGGTGGCTGTGGTTGCACTGCTCAAAGAATTGGGTGCCAGTAAGAAGTTAGGAACCCTGATTGAGGGAGAGTCCTTGCTCAATGACGGTACGGCTATCGTGGCTTTTGTTCTTTTGATCGGTGTAGTAACTGGTGCGGAACTATTTACCAGTACGGGTAGTTTTATTGGTAGTGCTGCGGTTGGCTTCGGTCAGATTGGAGCTGCAGGTGGATTGATCGGAGTCTTTTTGGGATTAATTGCGATTCTTTGGGTACGGAAGGTATTCAATGATCCAATGATTGAAATCACCGTTGTGTTAGTCACCTCTTACGCGGTATTTTTCATTTGCGAACATTTCTTTCATGTTTCCGGAGTACTTGGATTGGTCGCATTGGGGATCGTGATGGCGGGAATCGGACGGACTCGAATCAGTCCGGAAGTCGAGCATTTCATGCACGAATTCTGGGAACTGGTTGCCTTCGTTGCAAATGTGATTATTTTCATTGTTGTCGGTGTGGTCATTGCTCAAAATGCCAATCCGACCGGAATGGATTTTGCCATTCTTGGTCTGGTTTATTTGGCCATTCATGTAGTTCGTGCGATAAACATGGGAACTTTTTATCCATTGATGAAGAAGGCAGGTTATGGATTGCCTGGTAAAGACGCTATTGTTGTTTGGTGGGGAGCATTGCGTGGTGCAATTGGTTTGGCATTGGCACTTGTGGTTTACAGTGAGCAATTCAGATTTGAATTTTCGGTTTCCGAAGGTGGTTCCGGATATAAGGAAAATACCACCTCGGTTTTCGTGGTTGATAAGGATAAAGCTGACTTGGTTTTAACCGGTAAAAATGTCGATCTTTTTCAGGGAATGTCCATTTCACAGGCTGATGTTCAAGTATCCGGTGGGCAAGTAGTTGGAATTACCCAGAGTTCGAGCCAAGCGACCAAGAATTTGGGTAACTTCGGGTCTCAGGATGCTGCGGATATGAGGGAGCAGATCTCTAGTGGAGAAAAAGTAGTGATGGTTCTGGGAGAGGGTACAGGTGCAGTGGCACAGGCCTCCTTGGTTGGAATTTCAGCAAGGGTTCGGGATCAGTTTCTCTTTTTGATCTCAGGGATCGTGCTTCTCACCCTTTTGGTGAATGCCACAACCGTTGGTCCGATGGTAAATGCACTGGGTCTGACCAAGTTGCCTCCGGTTAAGAAACTGATGTTTTCCAATGCCACCGGGAATGTGGCAGCGGGTTGTGAAAATGAGATGGAGCTATTGAAGGACGATCGGTTTCTGAGTGGGGCAAATTGGGGTCTGGTAAGAGAGTATTTGCCGGAGCCGGTAGCCTATCCTCTAACCTCACAAGAACTGGCATCCATGGACACCCTAGCCGAAACCCGTCGCAGGTTGCTCGAAAGAGAGAGAAGTAGTTACTGGGCTCAATTTCGTGCCGGTTTGCTGAGTGCACGGGCGGTTGCATTGTTGGACAATAATCTGAGTGAATTTTTGGATCTACAAGGAAAAGTTCCAATGACCGATCGAAATTACTTGGACAAGGTCTGTGGAATTAGTAAATTTACCGAGTTTGTTAGGGAAGTCCCTTTGATTAAAGGATATTTTAACGACAAGATAACCGTAAGTTACGATGCAGCTAAAGCCTTTGTCGTTGCACAGCAGGATATGGCGAAAATGGTGGATACCCTCGTAAAGGAACTGGATGAATCCGGAGATCCAGAAAAATTGGGTAAGTCTTCTCGTTTGCTAAAGGACGAAATCAGGCAGAATCGATTAAAGGGATTGGAGTTTATCCGTAACATGCACGAGAATTATCCTGAGGCCACGGTGGGCATAGAAACCAAAGACGCTATTCGTTCTGTTCTTAATCATGAAAGAAATACGATTAAGAAGCTTAAGTCGGATGGAATGCTGGAGGCAGACGAAGCTAGCAGGATGATTGTTGCGGTGGAGGAGAGGATGAAGACTGTAATGGAAAGCTCACTCTCTTTACGACTACCGGAACCCGAAGAAGTACTACGTGAAGTGACTTGGTTGAAAGGAATGCCGGAGCAGCTGATCGGTAAAATCGTTACCGCTTCTGAACCCAGGTCTTATAATTCTGGTGACACCGTAATGAAACAAGGAGACGACGGTGACGGAATGATTGTGATCACCCGGGGTAGTGTCAAAGTGTCAATAGGTGATTTGGTTGTCGATATCATGGGTCGCGGAGCGGTAATTGGAGAGATGGCGGTGCTGGGTGGAATTCCAAGGACTGCGAATGTGGTGGCTGATTCCTCTGTTACCGCGTTATGGCTGACTACGGAGGCAATGCAGGCAATTATGACTGAGTCGCCCGAATTATCTGGAAGCTTGTGGAAGACTGCTGGAATGAGATTTGCGGAAAATCTACTGGGTACCAAAGATCCTTACAATTCTTGGGACCAGATGAGACTTAGGCGCTGGTTGAATGAGGGAGAAGTTTCCGCTCCTGCGGATGGAGAGAATGTCAACCTTTATGGAAAGACGGCTATTCTAATTTCTGGTAAAGCGACGGTGAACGGGCAGGAAGAACCTATTTCAGCACCGGCACACTTAGACCTTCCAGATGCAGTTTTCTCCGAAAACGCCAAAATCTTCCTTCGCAACTCTTAGTAAAACAAAAAATGGCGGAGAGGGCGGGATTCGAACCCGCGGTACCTTGCGGTACACAGCATTTCCAATGCTGCACAATCGGCCACTCTGTCACCTCTCCAATTCGAAACCGAACTATACCTAAATGCATTTGCTTTGGGTTTTCGTCAACGCTCAAAAAAAATCATAAATACCTAACTTTTCCACTGCCATGTTCTTTTGGTGTTTGCTTGTCGTTTAAGATTGGTTAGAAAGATTTCCAATGATTGCCAACGAAGTTGCATACAATGGAAAAGTCGAAGGAGATGTCATCGTCACAAAAGCAGATGCCGTCATAAATTGGATTAGAAAACACTCAGTCTGGCCAATGCCGATGGGCTTAGCTTGTTGTGCCATTGAGTTGATGGCATCGGCTGCATCAAGATATGATATTTCCCGTTTTGGGATGGAAGTGATGCGTTTTTCACCTCGACAGTCGGACTGCATGATCGTAGCCGGTACGGTTACTTACAAAATGGCCGAGGTCGTGCGTAGGATTTATGACCAAATGGGTGATCCAAAGTGGGTGGTTGCCATGGGTGCCTGTGCTTCAACTGGTGGGATGTACCGGTCCTACGCTGTAATGCAAGGAGTGGATACCATTGTCCCCGTAGATGTCTATGTTAGTGGTTGTCCTCCACGCCCTGAAGCTTTGTTGGATGCGATGATGAAATTACAGGATAAAATAGGAAATGAATCATCCGTTCGTAATTTGAGTAAATCCTCCTCCGCAGTTGCTGGTTGATTTGTTATGATTGATCAGGATTTCACCAAAGATTTACTTGGTAAAAAGGATTACCTAGAACTTGTTGGCCATCAAGATTGCCTGACCTTATCCTGCGAAGATCAAAATTGGGTTGATTTTGCCAAATATCTAAGGTTTGAAGAGACTTTTGATCTGCTTGTTGATTTGACCGCTATTGATCATGGCGAAGATGCTGAATCTAGATTTTCCGTGGTCGCTCATTTCTACTCCCGGATTCATCATGATTACATCCGAGTCCATTCGGAATGTCCGAGTAATGATGAGCCATCGATGCCTTCGTTGTCAGGAATCTACCCGGCAGCAGATTGGCACGAAAGAGAAACTTTCGACATGTTTGGGATCAAATTTGAAAATCATCCTAACCTGAAACGTATTTTGATGTGGGATGAATACCCTTACTACCCTCTTCGCAAAGAATTTCCTTTAGCTGGAATCGATACACCTTTGCCGGCAGCCGATGTGGTTGAAGCAACCAATGCATCGGTCGAGCCTGCCCCTATGATGGGTGGTCCATTCGTTTCATCTGGGGATGGACCAATGAGTGAAGCCGAACCAAGAGCAAAAGACGAAAGCTGGACAGAAGAAACCGAAAAACCAGTATGAGTACAACTACCACAAAAGAAATATCCATTGGCGATGTTGCTGCTCGTGAGGCAGCCGGGATTGGTCAAATGGATGGCGAAGAACGTATGGCTCTAAATGTCGGACCGTCACATCCGACCACTCATGGAGTACTTCGCTTGATTATGGAGCTTAATGGCGATGTGATAGAAAAGTGTGAACCGGTACTTGGCTATCTACATCGTGGTGATGAGAAAATCGCCGAAAATATGACTTACAATCAGTTCGTCCCTTACACGGATCGTTTGGATTATCTATCCCCTTTGGCAAACAATGTGGCATATGCGATTTCGGTCGAGAATTTAGCAGGTCTGGAGATTCCCGAGAGATGCCAGGCAATACGGGTATTGGTTTGTGAACTGGCTCGTATTTCCAGTCACCTTCTCGGAATGGGAGTTTTCGGTATGGATGCGGGAGCATGGACGCCTTTTATGTACACCTTTACTGAAAGGGAAAAATTATACACTTTATTTGAAGAACTCACTGGTGCACGATTTACCACCAGTTACACTCGAATTGGTGGGGTCGCGAGAGATATTCCCGAAGGTTGGTTGGATCGGGTTGGTAAGTTTTGCGATGAACTTCCAAAAGCCATTGACGAGGTTGAAAAGTTACTTACCCGAAATCGTATTTTCATTGATCGAACCGAAGGGATTGGAGAAATCTCCAAAGATGATGCATTGGCTTATGGGTTAACGGGGCCAAATTTAAGAGCGTCTGGAATAGATTTGGACCTTCGAAAAGACAAACCATATTCAGGTTATGATAAATATGACTTTGATGTGCCGATTGGAACTCGAGGTGATTGTTATGATCGATATCTTGTTCGGATTGAGGAGGTTCGACAAAGCATTCGTATCGTTCAGCAAGTAATCAAGGATTTCCCGGAAGGTTCATGGTACGCTGAAGACGCAAAGAAAATTTTCGCTCCACCTAAAGATAAAATAATGAACAATATGGAAGAATTGATCCAAAACTTCATGATTGTCACGGAGGGTCCTCAAATTCCTCCTGGTGAGGTGTATTTTGAAGCTGAAAATCCCAAGGGAGCATTGGGCTTTTACATTGTATCCAAAGGGGGGGGAGTTCCTTACCGCTTGAAAATTAGAGCTCCTAGTTTTTGCAATCTGAGCATTTTGGAAAAATTGGTTCCAGGTCACCTCCTATCCGACATAACAGTCATATTGGGAAGTTTGGACTTTGTCATGGGTGAGTGCGATCGATAATTCTCATGAATCTTTCCACAGAAACTATCCAAAAAATTGACCAACTCATTCCGAATTATCCGGAAAAGAGGAGTGCTGCCCTAATGGTGATTCATTTGGTCCAAGATGAACTTGGATCCATTGATCTTGAAGCTTGCGAATGGATTGCCGAGAAACTTGAACTTCAACCCATCAACATCCAGGAGTTGATCACCTTCTATCCAATGCTCCGCGAAAAACCATGGGGTAGGAAGCATGTGCGGGTCTGCCGAACCTTGCCCTGTGCTTTGAGAGGCGCCTATTCGACCTGTCAAACTCTGGAAAAAAAGTTGGAGGTAAAAGAAGGGCATGTACGAGATGACGGTGAGTATTCTCTGGAATTTATGGAGTGCCTTGCAGATTGCGGTGAAGGTCCGGTTGTAATGGTTGATGAGCAAACTTATGAGAATATTGACTGTGAAAGGGCTGGAATCCTCGCTGATCTTTTGATTAAGGGAAAACTGGAGGATTCAAAAGAATTCGAAAGCTATGAACAATCCCTAGTCACGGTTCCAGCCAGTCCCAAAAAGTCCAAGTCAAAATCTACCAAGAAATGATTAGAAAAAACACACCAAAGGAAAGAAGAATCATTTTAAAGCACGCGGACGATCCGAAATATTCCAATCGAATCGAATGCTACCTACGAGAAGGTGGATACTCGATGCTAAAAAAAGCATTCAAGATGAAACCGGAAGAAATTGGAGAAGAAGTTCTCAAGTCTGGTGTTAGAGGTAGGGGAGGAGCCGGTTTTCCAGCTGGAATGAAGTGGAAATTTCTGGATCGTAAATCAGGTAAGCCGATCTATTTGATTTGTAACGCGGATGAGTCAGAGCCCGGAACTTTCAAAGATAGACAAATTATTCACAAAGATCCTCACCAGTTGATTGAGGGAATGATGATTGCAGCCTACGCAATTCAGGCAAAACAGGCATTTATTTATATTAGGGCGGAATTTTTCGAGGGAGCTCGTATATTGCAGAGGGCAATTGACGAGGCGAAGAAAAAAGGATTCTGCGGAAAAGGCATTCTCGGAAGTAATTACAGTTGTGATTTGGTTGTTCATCGAGGTGCGGGTGCTTATATCTGTGGTGAGGAAACTGGTTTGATTGAGTCACTCGAAGGAAAACGCCCAAACCCACGAATCAAACCGCCTTACTTTCCTGCAGTTTTGGGCTTATATCAATGTCCGACGATCGTTAATAATGTAGAAACCCTGTGCAATGTAAAACACATCCTGGAGATGGGAGGAGATGAATTTTCAAAAATCGGTAAGCCAAACAACACGGGAACCCGAATTTGGTGCGTTTCCGGGCAAGTAAAAAATCCCGGTTATTACGAATTCGAATGTGGAGCGTTGACTCTTGGGGAAATGATTTATGATGTTTGCGGAGGTTTACTTCCCGGTCGTTCTCTTCAGGCGATTATTCCCGGGGGATCCTCTTCCAAAGTTCTCCGGGCAGATGAAAGATTCACCGGGAAGTTAAAGGATGGTACCGAATTTGACTGGGGAATCGATGACATTCCGCTTGATTTCGATGGTCCGATGGCAGCTGGAAGTATGTCCGGTTCCGGTGGGATAATCGTTATGGATGATTCCGTTGACATGGTTGAGGCAATGGCAAACATTAATGCCTTCTATGCCCATGAGTCCTGCGGACAGTGTACACCTTGCCGAGAAGGTTCTCTTTGGATGCGTAAAATTACCCAGAGAATGTGTGATGGGGGAGCCCGTGAAGAGGATGCGGACCTTTTGCTTTCGGTTGCCAATCAAATTGAAGGTCGAACCATTTGTGCATTTGGTGAGGCTGCCGCTTGGCCTACCCAAAGCTTTATTGCAAAGTTTCGCGACCATTTTGAGAACAAGGCTAAAAATCCGGAACGGAAAAAATCCTCCTTACAACTGATTTAATCCCCCATGATTTCCAAGAAAAAAACTAAATCTGTTCCAATCATTTTGGACGGTAAGGAGGTACAAGTTCCGGAAGGTATAAATTTAGTCGAGGCCGCTGCTCTCCATGGCAAGGAGATACCGCATTATTGTTATCACCCTCAACTCAGTGTGGCGGGAAATTGCAGAATGTGCTTAATAGAAATGGGCACCCCCATGAAAGACCGGGGTACTGGAGAAGCAGTCCTTAATGATGACGGGTCTCCAAAAATTGGTTGGGTGCCAAAGCCGGTCATTGGATGTGCAACCAACGTAACACCAGGGATGCATGTCAAAACGGACTCTGAAAAGGTTTTGGATTGCAGGGAAGGGATTATGGAATTTCTTTTGGTCAATCATCCCCTAGACTGTCCGATTTGTGACCAGGCAGGGGAATGTAGGTTACAGGAGTTTGCCACGGATTATGGTCGTGGCTACAGTCGCTTTGTTGAGCGTAAGAATGTCAAACCGAAGAGAACTCGGCTTGGACCCAGAGTTACTCTGGATGACGAAAGGTGCATTCTATGCTCCAGATGCATACGTTTCTGTCAGGAAGTCCCAAAAGATGATGTTCTTGGCTTTGTGGATCGTGGAAGTTTTTCCACTCTGACTTGTTTTCCGGGCCGTGAATTGGATAATAATTATTCATTGAACACGGTTGATCTTTGTCCGGTCGGAGCTTTGACCAGTTCGGATTTTCGGTTCAAAATGCGTGTCTGGTTTCTAAAGGAAACCCTCAGCATTTGTCCGGAAAGCAGTGCGGGTTGTAATACTACGATATCCAGCAGAGAAGGTGAGATTTACAGAATTACTCCCAGGCGAAATGATCTGATAAATGATAGTTGGATGCCGGATAGTGGACGAGAACTGTATAAATCGGTTCGTGCCGAAGAGCGGATTCTTTCTGCCCGTGTCGACGGTGAACCGGTAACCAGTGAAGCAGGCTTAACTGAATCAATCCAGTTGTTGAAGGGAAAAAATTTGGGTGTAGTTGGATCCTGTAAATCAAGTTTGGAGGAACAATTTCTTTTGAATCTGATTGCCAAAGGTACAAATTCAAAAAAATTTATTAGAGGTCATTTTGGTGAAGATGATGGCATTTTACTTTCAGCTGACAGAACGCCCAATCTCAGAGGAGCCTTGGTTTCTGGATTCACTAGCACTTATCCAAAGGAGGATTTGAGTGCAATATCTCAGGCAATTTCGAGAAAGCAAGTTGATGCCCTTTTGGTTATCGGAGAAGATCTACCAGATTCAAAAGTTGATCCAGATTTACTGAAAAAATTACCTGTTGTTTTTATCGGAACGCATGAAAACGGTACTTCTAGTATTGCTAAGGTGGTATTGCCTAGCCTGACGAATTTCGAAAAGTCTGGCACTTTTATAAATAGAAGTTTTTATGCTCAGGGATTTAAACAGGCAATACCTGGACCTCCAGGGGTTTTACCTGATTTGCACATCTTGAACCGTCTGCTCAACGGTTTGGTTGAGGATTCAGCACAAACATTCGAACTGCCTCTCATTTGGGATCAAATGGGCAAATCCCGAAATTCCTGCCTAAAGGGTCTATCATTCGATGATGTTAAAAAGGAAGCCGTACTATTGGATGGTTCCAAATGGAGCGAACTTGCCTTTGTCGAGAAAGCCGCCTTGCACTACTCACCTTTGAAGTCAGCTGTAAAAGCCCTATAAGATGATAGATTTGATGGAATCACTTGAAATCTGGCAAATTCTTGTCATCAAATTCGTTTTTGCATTAATGATGATTGGGGCAGTGATGACCATGGCTGGATATTCGGTTCTAGCCGAGAGAAAAGTCAGTGCTTGGATGCAGGGTAGGGTAGGCCCCAACCGTACGGTTTTGCCCATAATCGGCAGTGTTCCCATTGTTGGCAGTTTTCTGCGTGGCCTTGGTATTTTTCAACCCTTAGCGGATGGACTTAAGTTCTTGTTCAAAGAAGAGATCGTTCCCGGGCATGTTAATAAAATATATTATTACCTGGCTCCAATTATTGCATTGGTCCCTGCTTTGACCACAATGACTGTTCTTCCTTTCGGTGAGTTCTTTACCGATTCTGGAGAATCCATACCATTGATCTTAGCTGACTTGGATGTGGGAATCCTATTTATTTTGGCTGTTTCTTCCCTTGGAGTTTATGGAATTGTTCTAGCTGGATGGTCCTCTAACAGCAAATATCCTTTCTTGGGTGGAATTCGTTCTTCTGCCCAGATGATTTCTTATGAACTTGCGATGGGATTATCCCTTCTCCCAGTCTTTCTCTGGGTCAGTCAACCGGGTGTTGATGTATCCGCCCTAAGCTTGGTTGAAATTGTGAACTCGCAGCATCATGCAACATGGCTACTTTTGGTGCAACCCGTCTCTGCACTTATTTTTCTGATCGCCTTGTTCGCCGAGACCAACCGTTTACCCTTTGACATGCCTGAATCCGAAACCGATTTAGTTGGAGGCTTTCATACGGAATATGGTAGTTTCAAGTTTGGTATCTTTTTCGTGGCCGAATATGCTCATATCGTAATAGGTTCAGCGATCTTCACTATCCTGTTTCTTGGTGGTTGGCATTTTCTACCATGGATGTCAGATCCTTGGCCGCCTAACTGGATTGGTACCTTGATTGGAACGGGATGGTTCTTAACGAAAACAATAGCTTTGATTTTCTTCTTCATTTGGATTCGATGGACTTTACCCAGATTTCGCTACGATCAGGTAATGGATTTGGGGTGGACCAAATTGCTGCCACTGGCATTGGCGAATCTTTTGTTTTATGTGTTCTTAGTAACTTGGATTGATCAATCCAACCTTTAATCCGTTATATCTTATGGCCAAAACAGTTGTTTTAGAACGAAAGCCGCTTTCCTTGTCCGAGCGTACCTATTTACCTCAAATAGCGACCGGTTTGAAAACTACTTTTTCAAACATGTTCAAGAACAAAGTTACCTTACAATACCCCGAGGAGCGTCCGGTGATCCCCCAAAATTACAGAGGAGTGCCAACCTTGGTGAAAGATCCCAATGGCCGTGAAAAATGCGTTTCTTGTCAGCTTTGCGAGTTTGTTTGTCCACCTAAAGCCATTCGGATCACGCCGGGCGAAGTACCTGATGACGAACCTGACCGAGAACATGTTGAGAAAGCTCCTCAAGAATTTGAAATTAATATGTTACGCTGCATCTACTGCGGTTATTGTCAGGAGGTCTGCCCCGAGGAAGCCATCTTTCTTCAGCAGGATTATTCCTCTTCTGGATATACTCGGGAGGAAATGATCAACAATAAGGCAAAACTTTATGAACTTGGTGGCACCCTACCAGACAAGCATTACAAATGGGACAAAAAGAAAGAAGCCGAAATAGAGGGTAATTCTCACTAAATCTTTTTTTGATTGAGACTTTCCTCTCTTTCAGACGTATATATCTCATCTTCTTCAAAAAGCTCGCCTTTATTTAGTCACCAGTCGTGAATTTTATAGATTTGTTGTTCTTGATCTTTTCCATTTTGACGGTGGGAGGTGGAGTACTAATGATTTTTTCCAGACATCCGGTCTCGGCAGCCTTATTTATGATTGTTTCGATGGTCAGCGTTGCAGGACTTTTTGTTTTGCTCGAAGCCTTCTTTTTGGCAATCCTTCAGGTTCTAGTCTACGCTGGTGCTGTGATGGTCCTTTTTTTGTTCATTATCATGTTACTTGATGTTGGACCGGAAGGATCGAAATCTTCTAGAATTAAAATGATTTCCGGTCTTGCCGGAGTTGCCTGTTTTTCAATTTTAACCGTGTTGTCATTACTTTTGGTTATTGATTCGGGTCCGATTTGCGAAAGTTGTTCTGCCTGGCCTGCACTGCAGGATGATTTACTCGTAAATGGAGAGAATCTGGTTTTTTCCACCAGTGTTAAAAGTTTTGGATTTGGTCTTTTCACCAAGTATATGCTTCCAATTCAAGTTGCCGGCTTTTTACTTTTGGCAGCCATGGTAGGGGTAATTATTTTGAGTAAAAAAGTAACGGAGAAGGAAATCTGATTTTAATGGAAAGTATCACACCACAGCATTTTCTGATTTTGGCTTTCCTTCTATTCGGAATTGGTTTTCTGGGCGTAGTCATTCGTCGTAATCTTTTGTTAGTTTTAATGTCATTGGAATTGATGTTGAACGGGGTGAATGTTGCATTAGTTACTTTTTCTAGGACTGGATCGAATCTGGATGGCAGTTTGTTCGTATTCTTTATTATGACCGTTGCTGCAGCAGAAGTTGCTGTAGGATTGGCTCTATTGGTTGCACTTTACAAAAAGCGTAAAAGCATCTTTTCAGAAGATGTTACCTTGCTTCAGAACTGATCGGATGGAATCGGTTATTTTAAGCGTCTTGTTATTACCTTTAATTTCATCATTGGTAACCTTGCTTTTTCTAAGAAAAAGAGGAAATGTTGCTGCATTATTATCCGTTGCAACTGCAGGCGGGATTTTGGTCTTTTCTTTATACTTGATTTTTCAAACTGGGGAAGGAGTTTATGCCTGGGAGATGTCCTGGTTGAAATTAGCTGACTGGGAATTGAAACTTGGATTTCTTATCGATGGTTCCGCAAGGTTACTTTTGTTCGTGGTTTCCTTCGTGGGCTTTCTAATTCATGTGTTCAGTCTGGGTTACATGAATGATGACGGTGCTAAGGCCAGATATTTTGGAGGTCTTTCGATCTTTATGTTTTCCATGCTTGGTATCACTTTGGCAGATAACCTGATCATGATTTTTGTTTTTTGGGAATTGGTCGGATTTAGCTCTTATCTTTTGATTGCCCACTACTTCTCAACCACCGAGGCAGCGGAAGCTTCCAAGAAAGCTTTCATTGTAAATCGGGTGGGGGACTTCGGTTTTCTAATTGGAATCATTCTAACTTACTGGACCTTCCAGACGGTTAATCTTCAAGAGCTTAAATCCTTGGTCGATTTTGATCCAAGTTTGATATCGACCACCATATGCCTTGCACTGGCTTGTGGTTTTATTGGTAAGTCAGCTCAATTTCCACTTCATGTCTGGCTACCTGATGCCATGGCAGGTCCAACACCAGTCTCTGCTTTGATTCATGCAGCAACGATGGTTGCTGCCGGCATTTATTTGCTTTTTCGCATTGATTTTCTCTTCACTCCGGATTCCTTGGTGCTGCTCGCATTTCTTGGTGCGTCAATGGGCTTATTTGCTGGGTTTTGTGCTCTGGGGCAACGAGATATTAAAAAGATCCTTGCTTATTCGACACTATCTCAGCTTGGTTATATGGCTGCAGCTTTTGGTCTTGGAATGCCAGGTATTGCTCTGTTTCATCTTATGACTCATGCTTTCTTTAAGGCTTTGATGTTTTTGGGTTCCGGTTCCGTCATCCATGCCTGCCATCATGAACAGGATATTTTTCAATATGGTGGTTTGCGAAAAAGAATGCCCCTCACGGCATATACTTTTTTAGTCGGAGTTCTTGCTATTTCCGGAGTTAATTTTCTCTCAGGATATTTTAGCAAGGATGCTATTTTGCTCGGTGCTTACAACACGAACATGTTGGTCTTTATTTTATTATATGCTGGTGCATTAATGACTTCACTCTACATGTTTCGTCTTTATTTTTTAACTTTTGAGGGACAGCCAAGGTCAAAAAATGCCAAGAGTGCTGTCGAAAGTAATGTTCTCATGACAGGTCCACTCATTCTACTAGCTGTGTTATCTGTTTTCGGGGGCTACCATTCACTCTATCCAACTTCGATATCAGGGATACTTTTAGACGATATAAAACTGGTAGCAGATATGCCCAATCATCTATGGATGATTGTTTTGGGAACTTTCGCTTGGATCGTTGGTGGACTTACGGCACGCTCAATTTACGGGAATGGAACTAGCGAAGAAACCTTGCAGCGAAGATTTCCAACTTTTTATTCTATTTGTAGGAGTAAATTATTCTTTGATGAAATCTATTACTTTTATGTTTCCAAGATCCAAGATCCCTTCGCCCGATTCGTCGAGGTAATGGAACTTCTGTTCATTTCGGGACTAATGGTCAGAGGTTCCGCGGGGATTTCCGGTCTCTTTGCTTTGCTCGGTAGAGCCTTTTATGTTGGTAAGATTCACGCTTATTCCTTTTGGTTCATCATTGGAACAATTGGATTCATTGCCTACGCGGCCGGTCTTTTCGGGAACTAAAGCGTGATGTTTTCCATAACTTTTGATCAATTCTTACTCTTGGGATCCATCGTAGTCCCAGCTTTGGTATCGATGATGCTATTCACTGGTTTCTTCCGCTCAGATGAATCAGCAAAGAAATTGGGCTATTTAGCTTTCGTTTTTCCCTTCTTTTCCGGCATCATCTTGTTTTTCCGCTTTGATAGCAGTGTGGATGGTTATGCTTTCGAAATTTTTTATCCCCGAATGGGACTACAAGAGCTTAAGATTCACTTTCATCTTGGTTTAAACGGAGTATCCTCACCACTTTTTGCGATGGCAGGTATTGTTGGACTTGCCGCTGGGTTGGCTGCCATTCATTCGAATGCTGATCGATTGTCTCTCTACTTGGCTTTACTTACATTGATGCAGTCCGGCTTGATGGGACTTTTCGCCAGCGTAGATCTTTTCTTCTATTATTTGTTTCATGAGTTCGCATTGATTCCAACCTTCATAATGATCGGGTTATGGGGTGGAAAGGATCGAAGAAGTGTTGCACTTGAAATAACCATTTACCTTACTCTTGGAGCCCTACTTTCTCTCGGTGGTTTGGTTGCACTTAATACATTCATAAACGCGGAAAGCTTTGACTTTCCGTCCATGTCAAAGGCCTTGGCTGAATCCGGGTTATTCGAATCCACCAAGTCAAAGATTTTTGGACTATTGCTTTTCGGGTTTGGAATTCTGGTTGCCCTTTTTCCCTTTCATACTTGGGCGGCCAGAGGTTATGAAACCGCACCCACTTCTGTTTCCATGTTGCATGCGGGAGTATTGAAGAAATTCGGTTTGTATGGATTGGTACAAATTGCGGCGCCCTTGCTTCCCGAATCAGCTCAGACTTGGAGTACTCTAATTTTATGGTTGGCTCTTGGAAATGTTATTTTTGTAGGACTGGTTACCATTGCTCAAAACAACTTGAAATCGATGGTTGGTAATGGATCCGTCATGCATATGGGTTATTGTTTCTTGGGAATCGGAGCTTGTAGTTCATTGGGGGCTTCTTCTGCAATCATGCTAATGGTAGCTCACGGCCTTTCCGTCTCTCTGATGTTTTTGCTTTCCCAATATATTTATCGCAGGACGGAAACTTACGAAATGAATGAAATGGGTGGCTTGGCTAAGCAGACACCGCTTCTCGCCTGCTTTTTCGTTGCAGCATCGCTTGCCACTATTGGATTACCAGGATTTGGGAATTTTTGGGGTGAATTCGGAGTTTTTCTTTCCTTGGGAGAAAAACCTGGGAATATGCCTTTCTTGATCTTGGCAGCATTCGGAATTATCATTTCGGCAATTTTCGGCCTTCGTGCGGTAGCCCGGATGTTTTTTGGGTCTGCTACCGAAGAGCTAGTTGAAGTGGAAAGTAAAAAGCCAATCAAAGACTTAAAATTGATTGAAATGATTCCAGCGGGTGTGATTTTAATAGCTTTGTTGTGGATTGGACTTTGGCCCCGTACGATCTCTCCAAGTATAGATCGTGAGATCCAGTATCGTTATCAGAGTATGGATAACAGCAGTTCGAGAAATTCATTGCCTCCCTGTTGCCCAGTTGTTGATTCCAATGGAAGTAATCCTGCTTCCGTTTTACCATCTAATTAAAAATGGAAGCATACTTATCCTTTTCCCAAGAAAATTTGTGGTACGAGATATGGCCAGAACTATCTCTAGCAATAGGTGCCATTGTGGTACTTGGAATCAATCTCTTCTACAAATCAGACTCTAAGAATGGACTGTCTGGTTCCTTGGCTATTTTGTTTCAAGCGATTCTCCTAGTTTTTCATCTGTTCGATTATTTGGCATGGCATCATACGTTTGACCGTACTACCTTTTCGGGAATGCTCCATCAGGGAATTCAGGGAGATGTCATGCGGAGCTTTTTCCTTTTGGCATCCTTGTTGGTATCCATCATCGGTCACCGGTATATACGCAAACACTCTCT
The DNA here is from genome assembly GCA_036127675.1 of Verrucomicrobiota bacterium. Classification (GTDB taxonomy): domain Bacteria; phylum Verrucomicrobiota; class Verrucomicrobiia; order Opitutales; family Seribacteraceae; genus Seribacter. Next base: position 47,730 of record JAYYRA010000021.1, on the reverse strand, counting down.
TCGAATTGGGGAATTTCACCATTTGGTAATGCTTGCCTCGGCAGGACTTATGTTGCTATGCCAAAGTAGCCATTTCGTCATGCTTTTTGTGGCATTGGAATGTGTTGCATTATGCTTTTATGCATTGGTTGCCTTCAATCGTGAATCAGCCAAGTCTCTGGAGTCTGGAATCAAATATTTGATTTTTGGAGCATTGAGTTCCTCTTTTTTACTTTTCGGAATCGTCTTGCTCTATGGCGTTGGATCTAATCCTGAGGCGTGGGGAGCCACTTTTTACGGAGCTGAAGTTAGGGATGCTCTTTCCTTTGGTTACTTGGAAGATCTAATTCGAGAAAATCCTGATCATTTGTTGATTCGTACTGGAATGGTTTTGATTATTGCCGGCATTGCTTTTAAAATTGGAGCTGCCCCCTTTCAGATCTGGGTGCCTGATGTTTATCATGGTTCGCCCATGCCCATTACAGCTTTTTTATCGGTTTCTTCAAAAGCTGCCGGATTTTTTATTCTCTTGAACTTGGTGAACGGGCCATTTTCCGGAGCAGTTAACTTTTTGCTTCCTTTGCTCGGTTTCGTAGCTACTTTTACGATTTTCTTCGGTAACCTGGCCGCTTGTGCCCAAAGAAATCTCAAGCGAATGCTCGGTCTTTCCGGAGTGGCACACGCGGGTTACTTGTTGGTTGCCATAATGGCCTCCATGGTTTTTCCCGGAGATAGTGATCGTGCTGTTTGGGTACTTTTCTTTTACATGTTCGTTTACTCGGTCGCATCATTTTCAGTTTTTGCAGTTATGAGCCTTGCCGATCTTCCTGATGACAACGAACACGAATTTTCCGATTACGAGTCTCTGGCCAGAAAACACCCTTTGTTTGGGTTTGCCATTGTATGCGGAATTGGTTCCCTCGCCGGAATACCTCCATTTGCCGGTTTCATTGCCAAGCTTCTACTAGTGAGCATTGCTTTCGAGGCTGGTTTGTATCTGTCTCTTGCAGCAATGGTCGTTGGTGTAGTCATTTCGATTTACTATTATTTTGGTTGGATCAGAGAAATTACTTTTCACCCGAGACCGGTTTTCAACGACGACGAACCCAAAAAAGATCCATGGTCTAAATTATCTGAGACTGGATTAATCAAAGTCGTTTTAGTCACGCTAACAGTGGTCTCGTTGATTTTGGGAATTTGGCAAGGTCCATTTGGCGATACCTTTTGACCTTTTCAATAAACTTGCCTAAAACACAAACTTTTCAATCATTAGGATATATGCCCGGGTGGCGGAATTGGTAGACGCGCCAGATTTAGGATCTGGTATCCCATGGATGTGAGGGTTCGACCCCCTCCTCGGGCACCATTTTGTTAAAAACCTTTGATACTTTGTGGTGCTCTTTCTCTAAGTTCTTCTTCTCTTGCTCGAGACAATGCTTGATCGAAGTCGGTAGAAAAAAACAGGATCGAATGGTGTGTTGTTTTTGCTTTTGTTTTCCCGTCCTCTCGAATGTAATCAAAACTGAAACACCCTATTTTTTCAATTTGTGATTCTTGATCCTTTTTTACCCAAAAAGAATCTCCTCTTTGAAAGTCCAATAGATGATTTTTTTCGAAATCATCAATCCCTCCAGTTTTCTGATAAAATTCTATCACACTGATGCCTTTGTAATAGACAACTTGCAAAATCCAACCTTCTGGGATGCTATTTACAAGCTCAGTTGGCTTGGGTCTTCTTCCATCATGTGTCTTGAAGTAGATTCTGGTTTCTGTCGAAGATGGGAAATAATCTTCAAATTTATTAAAAGGACTTCCCCTTTGTTTGTTCCGAATGAGTTTTTCTTCCTTAATTGCCAGTCCGCCCGAACGGAAAAGTCTGATTTCCACTTTTGATTTCTCTTCTCCGACTCTTGCATCAACAAAATCAGGCGAAAAAGCGAACGAACAAATGCCTAAGACCAAAGTGGTTTTCAATTTAAGGAAAATGTTCATACTGAAAAAGGAAACATTTTGAGTTTAATTCGTAAAAAGAAAAATCTTTCTTTTGAAAAAATTGGTTAGCTATGAAGTTCGATAATCTTGGTAGAAATCCAGTCTTGCTAAGTGGTTCTGGTTGAACATCATAAATCCGTATGAGAAATTTTTGCCTTTCTGTATTAAGACAAGGGTGGTTGGGTGTGCCGATCTTTATGATAGGACTCGTTTCCTTGTCGTATAGCCAACTTGCCCAAGAAGAGACAGAGGATATCTCACCAGAGCAATTGTCTTCTGCGGTCTCTAATTCCATCGATGATTTAAAGAAAAGGCTTAACGAATTGAATCTCAAAGCTTCTGAAAATGCATTCGCTGCAAAAGAGGAAACAATTCGCCGCAATGCGTCCCAAACTCAGGATGCTTCCGAGAAAGATCGTTTGTTGAGCAACTTAAGCGGAGTTGTTGATACATGGAAACTTAGAGTGAGTGAAGTAACCAAAGGTGCTGCCGGTATTGAAGGTCAGTTGTTTGAGACAGAAAAAATTCATTCGGACTTGAAGGAGAATTTTGCAGGCAGAATGGAGGAAGCAAAGCCTGCATTGGATGTGGTAAGAGAAAATTTGGATCGCTCCTCCAATGAATTCGCTGCCATGGATCAACTTTTAACCAATGCAATCAATGATGCGGTTTCTGGATTAAACACTCTGATTCAAGAAAGTGAGTTTACCCCAGTTGCTCAATCTGCTGCTCCGATTCCAGAAGTTAAGATCGAATCTTCATCCCCATCTCCTTCGACCGATACCGGAAGAAATCTTGCCTCGGTAATTCAGGCCAAAGAAGCAATGCCATTGAATGGTGAGAGGTTTGGTTCCTCAATTCGTAGAGAATCTGGCGATGTTTTATCAGCAAATCAAGCCAGACCAAACAGTTCCGATGATATAATTCGTAAATTAAAGGCTGAATTGGAAAATTCCAAGTCTGTACAAACCGAGTTGTCAACCGATACCGCAAATCTGCAAAGTGATCTCAGAAGAGCCTATCGAGAAATAGTAAGCCTTCAGTCAAGTCTTCGAGAGTCCGAGATGATGGTTGACGAGTTGGAGAAAACGAAAGATTCATTGTGGAGTACTGCTGATGGAAGGCTTCCCAGTGCAGATACTGTGAGTAAACAAATCACCCAATTACAAAGTGATTTAGAAGCTACTCGGGGAGATCTGAGACAATCCAGACAATCTTTACTTCTAGAACAAGAGCGGTCCAATTCAATGATTCGGTCGATAACTTCCGAGTTGGAACGTACCCGTCGACAATTGGATCAGGCTCGAGTCGATGCGGTCACCTCAGGAGCGGATTCTGGTAAATTGTTAATGTTGGAAAGAGAACTAGCCCAAACAAAAAGAGCTTTGCAGATGGCTCGAAACGCTCCAGCAGACGCAGATTCCGAAACTTATCTTAACCTCCAAGACGAGCTTCGCAAGGCGATGGGTGAAATTGCCCGGATGCAGGTTGAACTTGGTGAGAAGGATGATCTCGAAAAGCAATTGTTAAAGCTTAGAAGTTCTTTGGAAGAAGTGGGAGATAACCCATCTCGAACAGCAAGTCCGGCCTATGTTAACAAACTGTTATTGGACTTAAATGCGGCGAAAAGAGAGGTCGAAAAAGCTAAAGCTGCCAACCAACAAGAGTGAAGGGATTTGGCGGAAAGGGTGATAAGCTTAGAAAATGAGCTCCAAGCTACCCAGGTCGAGCTGGAGAAGACAAATTTAGAATTTTCTAAGACCAAGGAGAGCATCGCGAAAAGGGAATTTGAATTTGCGACAACTATTAAAAAGTTGGAAGAGGATGCACAGTTGGCTCAAGAAGCATTAAGCAAAGCTTCTTTAGGTCAACTTCCCGCCATTCCATTTGTAAATGAGATGGAAGAGAATTTAGCTGACTCCGAGGTTCGCATGCAGGCACTAGCTGAAAGATTCGACCGCGAACAGGCAAGAGCTTCCGAAGTAATTGATGGGTTACAGATGGAGCTGGATGCCGCACTGATCCGTCAAAAGCAAGCGATCAATGAGTTGAATGTTCGGGAAAAAACTCTTTCAGGTAAAGACAAGGAAATTGCTCAGCTTAGGGAAGAAAAGAAGACGCTTCAGGAAGAGTTGGATGTGGTGAAGGTCATTGCAGGTCAATTAAATGATTTGAATGAAGTGCTTGAGGAAACTAAGCAGACTCAGAGTTCTCAAACTGGAAGCATGGATATGGTCGTAGCATCGCTTCGCGATGAGTTGAATAAAGCTAAAGTCGAACTTGTTTTTGCCTTGGAGGAAAATGATAAGTTGCAGCAGGAGAGCTCCCTTAGGATCATTAACTTGGAGCAGCAACTGGAAGATACTCGATCGCAATTGATGATGGAGGAGGAAAACTTAGTTGAGCAAACTCGTGAATCTAAAGATTTGATGATTGAGCTGAAAAGTGAATTGGATGCTGCTAGAGAGGAAATTGCACGGATGAAGACTGCCGGACTTGGTGATTCAGTTGAAACCCGACAAGCTGTCGCCCAATTACAAGAAGCTCTAGGCACAATTCGGGTCCTACAGGAAAGCTTGAACGAATCGGAGGCGGTCAATTTAGAAGTTGATAATCTTAGATCTGAATTGGCAAATGTAATGGCTACACAATTGAATGAATTGCAGAAAACCGAAGAAGAAAAACAGAAACTGCAGCAAAAGGTTAATGATTTGGAAGCTGAAATAGCAATCATTCGGGAGCAAGGCTCACAATCTGGACTTGCTCAAATTCAAGTCGTAGCCGACTTGAATGAAAAGCTCGCCTCAACCCAAGCCTTAGTTGCCGATTTAGAACAAAGATTAAAAGATTCAGAAGGTCTTGGGGTAACTTCTCTAGTTGCATTGGAAGACGAATTAAATCAAGCCCGGTCGAGAAACCAGGAATTGTCCATTGAGTTGGAAAATCATCAAAAAGGAAGAGGTAAAACGGTTGAATTGTTGGAAAAAGAGCTTGCTAACGCGATCAATCAATTAGAAGAGCTTGAAAGAGCTGATCCATCGAGTGATTTGGAAGAATTAAGGCGTGAAAACCAGCGACTGCTAGCAAGACTCGAAGAAAAGGATTTGATCAATCGTTTCCCCAAACCTATCGACGGCAAATCGGTAAGCGGTGACCAACTTACGAGTGGTCCATCGGTAGCTGAATTAGAATCAAAATTGGAAACTGCTCTAAGCGAGTTGGCTAGGTTGGAAGGAGGTATTAGTTCAGGTGACTCTCTGCCATACGAAGATAATAGTGAAGCTTTGGCAATTCTTGAGGAGGATTTGGCAGATGCGGAAGGTACTATCACCCAACTTCAAAACAAACTTGCGGAACAGAATGTTAAGAGCGAACAAATGTTCAATGAGCTGAAGCTTGCTTCAGAAAAAGTTTCTCAATTAGAGAATACAGTTCGCGAGAGAAACCAAGAATTTCCAATGGATTCTGATCCAGTCGCCGGTTTTTCTGAATTAGAGAGTGAATTAGCAGCCTCAAAATTGCTTACCGATGAGCTCCGGGAAAAGAATGAAATGGAAAAGAAAGAAAGAGAATTGATTGAGCAGAGACTTACTGTAGCACTGGAAAAGTTGAATTTAATTGAAAGTGGTTTGGCGGATCCCTCTAGTATTGAGGACAAGGGGTTGGTTGCAGAATTACAGAAACTTTTGAAGGAAAAAGACGGTACTATTCAAAACCTTGAGGATAGATTAACCACTGCCGTCGAAGCGATTACCAACAAAGAAGCGGAACTGGAATTGGCAAAAGCTATGAGTGCGTCAACCGATTCACTTGGGGTAAAACCTGATCAAGTTGTAGTGAACGCTTTGCAGAAAGAAATCGATCTATTGAAAAGTGCGTTGGAAGATTTGAGGTTAGAGAGTGAAAACGGAACAGTTGGAGATGCAGATATGAAGAATCTACAAAAGCAACTTCAGGAAGCGGTTGCTGAAAGTATGGAAACACAGATGGAACTTCAGGAAACCAAGCTTAAACTTATTGAGTTGGAACAAAACCCTTCATTAACTGAATCCAATGAAAAACTTGAAGCTTTCGTTGCCCGAGCAAAAGCTTCGGAAGCTGCAGCAATGGAGAGGATAACAGAATTGACTGAAGCGTTGAGAGATTCCGAGCAACTCCGAAAGGAAATTGAAAATTTACTTATGGAGTCAACATCCACTCAAAGAAATCCAGATCCTTTGACTTCAGATCCCAGAATTATCGACCTACAGAATGAATTGGTCTCCTTGCAGCAAGACCTATTGAACGCACGTAATCTTAAAGATCCAAGAGTTGAAGAACTAGAGAGCCAACTCCTGGCAAGTCAGGAAGATGGAATCCGTTTGAATGAGGAATTTAAAAATGCAATGCAGGATTTCGGTCGAATCAAAGAGCAACTTGGAAATTTGGAAACTGAGAATCAAAGACTTAAAGAAATTTCTTTAGTTCAAGCTAGAAACGATGCAGATCAAGCGAATGCGGAATTAGGTAGAAGACTGAATCGTTCTCTAGCCGATGTTTCCAACTTAAAGAATCAATTAGTGGATCGGGAGCAACGAATTTCAAATTTAACGGAACAGTTGGCACTGGCCGAATCGACTCGTCCGGGTATATCGCCAGACAACTCAGCTCTCAGGGCTCAAGTTATTCGCTTACAAGGGATGATCCAATCCGCTTCTGATGGTGAAAACCGGGCGAACGCAAATGTACAGAGACTGAATCAAGAATTAGCTAATGCAGATCAAAAAATTTCTTCCTTAGAGGAATCGCTTCGGCAATCTCAATCTTTGAATCGGGGCATTCCGTCTAGGTTAAGCCCAATAGGAAGTATTACCTCGCCTTCATCCCAATTAAGTTCGGTCCAAATGGCTGAACTGAATTCTTTAAGAGATCAAAATAAAAGATTACAGGAGCAATTTCAAAACTTGTCCAATTCTGCTGGAAGAGGTGATCTAGACAGAAAAATTCAAGATCTGAACCAGAAAAATTTGACTTCTCAAATACAATTGGATCAAGAAAGAGCCCGCGTGCAGGATTTACGCAAGCAGTTGTCGGAAGCCCGTAATATCAAACAGGAAATTATTGAACGTGGTCAATCCGCTAACTTGAAAGTCGATTTGTTAAACGACGAACTTGAAGATGCTAGGGGTAGGATTGGTTCGCTCGAAAAAGCCTTGGTCGCTGCTAGAGAGGCCATTCGGGTGCTGCAAAGAGGAGGATCGGGGTCTTCAACTGTAAAAGTTTCGCTACCAAGTTCATCCACCGCCGGTCTTAGTTCTCCAAGGAGAGAAACCTCGTTGTTCACAAATCCAATAGGTGGGGGCGGAAATTCTCGGATGTCCTCGTTGAGAAGCAGAACTTTTGATGATGGTAGGCTACCAACTCCCTCCACTCTTCCGATGAGTAATCGATATGCAAATACTCCAATTTCAACTTCTCCCTTGGATGCACCAGTTGTAAGACAAGTACCCTCTGGTGAATCAACCATGCAGCTAAAGGCCGAAGTGCAATTCTTAAACAACAAAAGAAGACCTGCTGGTTTCACTGAATTTTTTCTGGTTAGAAACAGTTTGGATTCTATTCTTGAAAATTCCCGGATACGTATTCCTGCAAATGAGGGGATTTCATCCTATGCAGAGTTTTGGGCCAGAGCAGTTCAGCGTGGATATCGATTTCCTGGAGTTGCCGCTGCAATTCGTAATGCTCTAGCTCGGGCAAGTCTTACTCGCCTTAAGACCAACTCTATTGGGGTTGCTAATATTGATAAACTTGAAAGTGGAAATTATTTTGTTGTTGGAGCCTCCACTTTGGGTCAAGTCGGAGTTGTGTGGTCCAAACCAATCACTCTAAGGGGCGGAGAGAATCAAGTTGCACTAGATTTAAGGGACGCAACATGGGCTCAGTAATCATTATCGAAACTGTTTAACGATCCTTAGATACCTTGAGGCTTCTAAATCCCCGGCCCTGACAGCTTGATCAAGCCAAGTTTCAGCTTTTTTGTAGTCAATTTCAACACCCTGCCCCAAGAAATATAGTATGCCCAAATAACGAAGTGATTCAGGATGTTTGAATTTCGATGCTTTTTGAAACCAGGACATTGCTGATTGGTATTCTTTCTTCTTGTAAGCGATTAATCCTAGCTCGTTGGCAGCTTCTGCATTTCCTTGTTTGGACTCTTCCTGCAAAAGGTTGATTGCAGTGCTTTCGTCTTCCCCGATTGCAATAAATTCTTTAGCCATCTCAACAGATGAATTTTGGGAAATTTGTTCATTGAGGATATCTTGAGCCATGCCTTGGCTACCAAATGAGGAAGATTCAGAAGGATTGGGGAATTTGTCTCGATTATCAACTTTCAAGGATGAAGAGAGTGCCTGCGAAGCAATCTGATTAACCGAAACGCTTTCAGAAAAGTTCACCTGAGGCTCATCCAATCTTAATAATATGTTTTCATATTTTCTTAATTGTAAGGCGGCTTCAGCTGAACCATTTAAGGTTGCCCTCCTTAGCCACTGAACAGCAAGTTCGAGATTTTTGATTACACCATCACCAAGGGCAAGCTTCATTCCAAGCGTTAGTTGAGCCATGGTCAATTCCCGTTCTGCTGCTGCTCGGATCCAGCGAACTGCAAAGTCATCGTTAATCGAAAGTCCGTCCCCAACCGCATAAGCCAAGCCTAAATAAAACATTCCCAATGGGATTTTGCTTTGAGCAGCTTTGGAAGACCATTTCAATGCAATATCAGGATCTTTTCGAACTCCAATTCCTGCAAAATAAATCATTCCAAGCGTTGCCTGTGCAGTTGCAAATTCCATTTCCGCGGACTTTTCCAAATTTCGAATGGCTTTAGGTATGTTGCGCGGAGGGTTATCCATTTCCATCATTCCAAGGCAATACAAGGCTAGAGGATCTTTTTCTTTTCCGAGAGTTCTAAGATTGGAGTGCAGATAAGCTTCGTCATATAAAAAGTGCCCGCGTTCAGTCTTGCCATTCTCCAGTTCGATTGCCGCCAGAGTGGCAAGTCCAAGTGCCCCTTCTTTATTAGCGGCCATTTTTGACCATCTCATGGCTTCTTCCATGTCTATGGGAAGACCATGTTCTCCCGTTTTGTAAAATAGTCCGAGTGCACCCTGATAATAGACATCTCCCTTTAGTGCCTTAGCTTGAATGGTAGCAAGGGACTCTTTCAGAATATTACTTTTAGCCTGCAATAAATTGGGCAGGAATAAAATCATAAGCAGAGCCATAATGAAAAAGGAGCCAGCTTCTTCGCAGAGTATTTTCCTTCGATTAAATGGATACATAGTTTTGGGCAATCTTTATTCAAAGTCTTGAATAATTGGTAACTTGTGCAAGACTTTAATATAAGCTACTAAATCTGGACCAATTTTGAAAGATTTTAAAATATGTAAGAAATGTGATTTCGAATGGCACTTAAATGACGGAGTATGTTGCCCAGTTTGTAATCAAACTGAAAAGGTATCGAAATACAAAGGCGGAGTGTTTGGAACAGGCCAAGATGCCCAAAGGTGGAAAAATTGGTTTCGGTGTTTAGGCTTGATTGCCTTAGTTTACTTTATTTACCAAATTATTTCCTAAGAAGGAGTAACTAGTTTTTTTCCAGATTCTTAGGCTGGAAGGGAAGTTCAAAAGCTTCCTCAAAGCTGTAACCTCCTTCAAAATCCTCTAAGGAATCGTTTTCGGTTCTTCCCAAAATACCGAAATCAACCAAGTTAAAAACTATATCACCAAAATCTCTACATTTTTGAATATTCCAATGCTCCATTAAGGTAAGGGTCATCGGGCCAAAACGATCGAGAGCGTAGTCACGAATTCCATCGAGTAATTGAGTACCGGAAACATGGCCCTTATTTTTCGATTGGTCCTTTTTGAGTTTCTTAAGAGTATGGTCAAGAGCTTCGCGGATGAAATAATAAGCACCCTTGCCGTATCTAGGATCTGATGCGTGAATTTCTTTAATCACTTCTGGAAAGTTCTTGTCGCTCATTAGGTATAAAGATAATCAATATGAAATGGTTAGGTCTATCCTTTTATTCGGATAGCAATAATTTTTTAATGAAAATTTCGTATTCAAAAGCCAAAGGGCGAATTTCTCCTCATTGTATAACTTGGGTTTACAAGAAAAAAAGGCATCGAAAGTTTTTCAGAACTAGGATCGACGCTCTTGTCTTCAAATGGGAAAAGGAATCTGAACTCGGATCAGGGGAAAGCTTGAAAGATGAACATCAAGTAATTCTTCATTTGCTATCAATGGTTAACCAACAATTAACCGACCTGAGCGAGCGTCTGAGCGAAATGGATAAAGCGATCCTAGAGAATCAAAAAATACTTAAATCCATGCTCAAACCTGCGGCACCACGAATTTTAAAGGTTTCGGAGGCTTCAAAAGTACTAAGAATATCAACGCGGAAATTATACTACCTTCTTGATAAAGGCGTGTTTAAACGCTACAAGTTACCACATACTCGAACCACTTTTATTAGATTGGAAGAGGTTGAAAAGGTTTTAAACTCAAAAAATATAGAGAGCCTTCTTGAATGACAGAGTAGTTCCTTTTCTTAAACTTTTTCTTTGCTTGAATGAGTTGGACGTGAGAAAAGAAAATTTAATTCTAATCTAAAACTTTATTTAAAAACAATGAGTAAGAAATTTCCCGGAGGAGTAATCACTGGTGATGGAGTACAAACCATCTTTAACGATGCTCAAGAAAATGAGTACGCTTTACCTGCCGTTAATGTGGTAGGTACAAATTCCGTTAATGCAGTCCTGGAAACTGCAGCAGAAGTGAATTCTCCGGTAATGATTCAATTTTCTAATGGAGGAGGTGTATTTAACGCTGGCAAAAGCTTGTCAAATGAAGAGCAAAAAGCTGCGATTGCAGGTTCTGTATCCGGAGCAATGCATGTTCATGCAATGGCTGAGGCCTATGATGTTCCGGTCATACTTCACACGGACCATGCAGCCCGAAAGTTATTACCGTGGATTGATGGTCTGTTGGACGCAGGTGAAAAATTTTATCAAAGAGAAGGAAAATCACTTTATAGTTCCCATATGTTGGATCTTTCTGAAGAACCTATTGAAGATAATCTTTCAACCTGTCGTGACTATTTTGTTCGCATGGATCAAATGGGAATGACCATCGAAATTGAGCTTGGTGTTACTGGTGGTGAGGAAGATGGGGTAGATAACACGGATGTGGATGTATCCAGACTATACACCCAACCCGAGGAAGTTAATCATGCTTACGAGGTTTTATCCTCCGTAAGTAACCGGTTTACGGTGGCGGCGGCATTCGGGAATGTTCATGGTGTTTATAAACCCGGTAATGTTGAGCTTACTCCAAAGATTTTACTGGAATCGCAAAAATTCGTAATTGAAAAACATGGTTTATCTGGAAAACCTATACATTTCGTTTTTCATGGTGGATCCGGTTCCTCCCGCGAACAGATACGTGAAGCGATCGGTTATGGAGTGGTTAAAATGAATCTTGATACAGATATGCAATGGGCATTCTGGGACGGAGTTCATGAATATTACAAGGCAAACAAGGATTATTTGCAGGCACAACTTGGAAATCCAGAAGGAGATGACAAACCGAACAAAAAATACTATGATCCCAGAGCATGGTTAAGATCTGGCGAACAAGCGTTTGTCGATCGGTTGAAAAAGTCATTTGATGACCTGAATTGCTTGAATCGTAATCAGGCATAGCGACAAGATTAATCATGAGTCTTTCTACAAATGGATTCGATCAACCAAAAAATGATCAATCCATTTTAGAACAACTTAAAAAGTTCACGGTGGTCGTTGCTGATACCGGAGATTTTCATTCGATTCAGCAATATGAACCACGAGATGCTACCACTAATCCAAGTTTGATACTCAAGGCAGCAACCGATGATCGTTATTCCGAATTGGTTGATGAGGTGGTCTTCAATGCCCGAAAAAGAGGGGTGAGCAATGTAGAAGCCGTAATGGATGATTTGCTGGTCAAATTCGGTGTTTGCATATTGGATATCGTCCCTGGGAGAGTTTCGACTGAAGTGGATGCCCGACTCTCCTTTGACTTAGAGGGGAGCCTCAAAAAAGCTCGAGAGTTGATAGGTCTTTATGAAAAATTGGGATATCCTAGGGAAAGAGTTTTAATTAAATTGGCCACAACTTGGGAAGGGATTGAGGTGTCTAGAATTCTAGAAAAAGAAGGTATCCACTGTAATATGACACTCTTGTTCTCCATGGTACAAGCAGTTGCATGTGCCGAGGCTAATTCCCAGTTGATTTCTCCTTTTGTTGGTAGGATTTTGGACTGGTTTAGAGAAAAGACAGGCGAGGAGTACCAAGGATCAGAAGACCCAGGAGTAAGATCGGTAACTAAAATCTACCATTACTATAAAAAGTTTGATTACCCAACTGAGGTGATGGCTGCCAGTTTTCGAAATACGGAGGAAATTAAAGAGTTGGCCGGTTGTGACTTGATGACAATTGGACCTAAATTTCTTGAGGAAATGCAGAACGACTATTCTAACCTTTCATTAAAGCTAAGTTCAGAAACTTCTGTAGAAAGAGAAATCGATAAAATAGAAGTGAATGAAGCCTCTTTTCGCTTTGAAATGAATCAGAACGAAATGGCAAATTTCAAGCTCGCGGAAGGGATTAGGAATTTTTCCAAAGATGTGCAATCTTTGAGTGATTTACTGAGCCAAAAATTGAGAAAATGACTTGATGCCTCATCAAAATAAATCAAGTAAACTATTTAATCATTTGATTTGTTAGTTTGTTTAGCTTATCTTTCCTGCATGGAACAGCAAAATAAAACTCAATCCACCGAGAGATTAGTTCGTACAATTACCCTGACTAGGGATGATTTGTCTCTTCTTGACGGGATTGAAAGATTTGTTTCCTCGGGTGGACATCGCATTAAAACAGATTCGAAATTAATTCGGGCAGCGATTCAAATTGCCCATAAATCTTTACACAAAGAATCCTATGATCTTTCTGAGATCGCTGAAAAGGTTTTAAGTGAAGATGGACGGACTCAAAGCAAGTTACTCCTTAAAAGTAAGAATCCTTCAGTTAAATAAAATTCGGAAAAGATCTGCTACCGAGGTTTTACGATACGATTTTTCACCGATACTTAAAATGCACTGATCGTCACTTTTATTCGATAAAATTGATAGGCATCGAGGAGGGTTCATTTCAAGATGAATGAGGCATTCGTCGAGCATTTCCACAGGTATGCTTAGGGTCGGAATACCGATAGTTTCATCAGTAATTGCAGTTAAAGCGTAAGAAATTCCTTCTGGATTTTTTTGGGCTAGTTTCGGATATCCTGCTCTCATTTCCAAATACTTTAGTTTCCACTTCTCTTGTTTCGTATGATGATAAAGCAATGAGAAGGCTCTCATAAGTGACGAATTTCCGCTGGGCGAAGAATTGTCGTACCAATACTTTTTTCTTATGGGTGGTGGCGTTGCAGCATTGGATGCTGAATGAAAATATCCAGGTGCTACTTTGTCGCTAAACATTAGTTCGCTTTGTTTGATGATGAATTTTGCATCATCTGTAAACACCTCTGCACTTTCCAATCGGACGATTTCGCTAAAACATGCCAAGTACAGAAGACTTTCCGCCCAGTAAGCTAAATCATCTAAGACTGGTTCCAAGTTACTTTTATCATTCTGATTTTGAGGATAAAGGACGGGCACAAAGAATTCTTCTACAAGGAATGATTTTTTCATCCAGTCCGCCAAGCAGCAGGCTTTTTCCAAAAGGGATTTATCTTTGAGAGCGATTGCCGAATCGCACAAGGCTTTGATCATGAACGCATTTACACCAAGTGTTCTCTTTGGGTCAGTTTCTGGAGGAACACGATTGCTTCGAGCAAGTTCCAATTTAGGGCTAAAGTTACTGACGAAATTCAAGTCCCAATCTTCTTCGTTAGAAAGTTGAGGTAAAAAAAGAGGCGAATCCGCTCCTCCAATCGGATTTAACTTTTGGATCAATTTGACTGAATGATCCTTTCCTAGAATTTCTTCGAGTTCTCCTTGGGTCCAAAGATAGAATTTACCCTCTTCCCCTTCCGACTCTGAAGAAACCGAGGATGGAAAACCAGTTTTCTCATCGCCAGTCTTATCCAATAACCATTGAATGGTTTTTGAAATAACTTTTTCATACAGAGGTTTTTTGTATTTTCGAAAGGCCCGTGAAAAACAAGAGACGAGAAGAGAGTTTTCCAGAATCATCTTTTCAAAATGAGGAACCGACCAGTTCTCATCTCTACTATACCGAAAGAACCCACCGTCAAGGTGATCAAAAATTCCGCCCATAGCCATCTGATCCATGGTCTTTTCTACGCAATGGTTGATTCTGGACTGAATGCTTTTTGTATTTCTAATGTATTGGGATTCTAGTACTGAAAGCAGGAAATCAACTTTCATGCTGGCAGGAAATTTTGGGGCGGAGCTAAAGCCTCCGAATTTATCATCATGTAGCTGACACAATTTTTCAGTTGCTATGACGATTAGTTTAGCGTTCCAAGTATCCTTGTTTTCAGAATCTGCGTCATTTCCATGGATTAGGTTCTTGCTGACATTTTCGGCATTTTCTACGAGTTCTTCCTTATGGGTTCTGTAATGCTCGGAAATACGGATTAGAACTTGAGGCCAAGGGGCGATACCTTGACCTATGTCTTCTTTTGGAAAAAAAGTTCCTCCCCAGAAAGGTTTTCCGTTGGGTAGGCAAAATGCGTGTAAAGGCCAACCTGCTGATTGATTGAACATTCGAACGGATTCCATGTATAGTTGATCGAGGTCAGGTCTCTCTTCCCGGTCGACTAAAATACAGACAAAGTGACGGTTCATTAAAGATGCAACATACGAGTCTTCAAAATTTTCACGGGACATCGTTTGACACCAATGACAGGCACTGTAGCCGATAGATAGCAAAATAGGTTTATCCTCTTCTTTTGCTCTGCTTAAAGCTGCGTTTGACCAAGTTGCCCAATTAATTTCCTGGAGGGAGTGTTGTCGAAGATAGGGACTGTTTTCTAAATGAAGTTGATTTGGCATACTAAATCTTACGAAAGAAATTAGGTTTGATATCCATTCAGATTGACAATGAGGAATATTTTCCCGTTGTCGAGTTGGATGCCTAGTCTTACGGAATAAGTATGCCCGAAATTCGAATATTATCTGATCGTGTTGCGAATCAAATTGCTGCTGGAGAGGTTGTGGAAAGACCTGCTGCGGTTGCAAAGGAATTGATTGAGAACAGCATTGATGCCGGAGCAAAGAAAATTGAAATTGAGTTTCGAAACGGCGGAAAATCTTATTTACGGGTTGAGGACGACGGTAGGGGTATGAATTCAGATCAAGCTCTTTTAAGCTTGGAAAGGCATGCCACAAGTAAGATCAGGCAAGCATCCGATTTGAATGAGATTCAGACTTTTGGATTTCGAGGTGAGGCGCTTCCTTCCATATCTAGCGTGAGCCGTTTTGTTTTGAGGACCAGAAGAAAATCCTCATCCGCTGGCAATGAAATCTTTGTGAATGGAGGAAAGATGATTCATGTTAAGGAATGTGGCATGCCTCCGGGAACAAGAATCGAAGTGTCTCATTTATTCAATTCCGTTCCGGGAAGGAGGAAATTCTTAAAGACGGAAGCCACAGAATCTACTCATATTATTCACCTGTCAAAATTATATGCCTTAGCTCATCCTAGAATTGAATTTACTTTAATGGAAAGTGGTAGAACCATTTTCCGTTCTCCTTGTTGTGAGGATGCCCATGAAAGAGTAAGAGAAATTTTCGGTAAAACTCTGGCCGAATCTCTTACTCAGATTTTCGTTGAGAAAGATGCTTATCAGCTTTCGGGTTTAATAGGCAAACCGGGGCAAACTAGAAGTACTCGAAAAGAAATGATCTTTTTTGTAAATCGCAGACCTGTGGAAAGCAAAACAATGACTTATGCAGTATTGGAAGCCTATCATACCTATGCGCCGAAGGGTCGTTTTCCGCCCGCCATTCTCTTTTTGAATATTGAACCCGAAAAAGTGGATGTGAATGTGCATCCTGCAAAGCGAGAAATTAAGTTCAGAGACGAAGGAAAAGTCAGAGGTTTTTTAATAGATAGTATTCTTTCAAGGAACAGGGAGCTCTCGTCTAATCTCGAAATTGTCCAAAAAGAAATAAAATTAGAGAGAGATCAGAATTCTGGAAGACTGGTTCCTCAAATGGATCCCGTTGCTTTTGAAATCCATAAAAAAGTGGAAGATCAGGATAAAGATAAGAAATTCCTGCAAACTGAGGATCTTTTTGTTCCCCGAAAGAACAAAAGTTCCGAAATAGATAGAAATATCTCTGATTCCGATGAAAATTCGAATCAATTGCAGCGAGTTGGGAAGCGGGATGAGGCGGGAGTAGCTTGGCGATTTGTGGACCAATCTCATGGAAACTTGGCTGTTTTCTCAACTTCGGAAGGCATAGTTTTTTTCCATCTCGGTGCCGCGTATGAGAGAATAGTCTTTGAGCAAATGGAAGAAGCGTTCAAAGATTCTAATATTACCAGTTCGCAAAGTCTTTTATTTCCCGAATCTTTAGAACTCGATGGAATAGATCAGAAGAATCTACTAAATTGCTTGGACCAGCTTCGTTCCGTTGGATTTATTTTGGAAGAATTCGGCCGCAATTTTTTTCGAATTGAAGGTTGCCCTCATTGGTTGGACCCGGAAACAGCTCTGCAATTTCTAAAAGATTTTCTGGAAATTGCAAGGGAGAGTGGTGGAGATCTGAATCCAGAAAAATTTTCCCAAGAGGCATTGATTCGGATGACTACCAGTCAGCGGGTTAGCCAGAAGAGATATTCTGATCAGGAGATTATTCGACTCGCAGAAACCTTACTCTCTTGTAAAAATCCATATATTTGCCCGAAAGGAAAACCAACTTTTTACGAGGTCCCCAAAAGGGACATGGAAAATAAGCTACAAAGAAAATTATGAATTCCTCTTTTTTCTTTTCTTTCCACCTAGTTTTTGTGATGAAATATCTAATATGAAATTCATTTCTTTACA
Source organism: Verrucomicrobiota bacterium (assembly GCA_036127675.1). GTDB lineage: Bacteria > Verrucomicrobiota > Verrucomicrobiia > Opitutales > Seribacteraceae > Seribacter. The sequence goes on along the minus strand of JAYYRA010000021.1, from coordinate 30,656 downwards.
CACTCTTATTCTAAGCTCATTGCTCTTTATTTTTGGTTGTTCTCTTTCTGAAGTCTCTCAGAAAACCAAGGGAGCATTTCAGACGAGTTCCTCTTATCTGAAAAATACTGGCAAAAAAGCCTATCAATCTAGCAAGCGTGCACTCGGTATCAAAGATGACGCTTCAAACTCTTCAAAGCCAATGAGTGTATCTAAAAGAAAATTTGATGTGTTGCCAGACGGTACCCCAGTAAACTTATACAAAATGACGAATGCGAATGGCATGCAAGTTAGCATTCTTGATTATGGTGGAACGGTTAAGGAAATTTTGGTCCCCGACCGAAATGGAAACCTTGCCAATGTTAGTCTCGGATTCGACAATATAAATGATTACATCGAAAAAAGCCCTTATTTTGGCTGCATTACTGGTAGATACGCCAATCGCATTGCCAAGGGAAAATTTTCTTTGAATGATGAGGAGTTCCAGCTTGCTAACAACAATGGTCCTAATCATTTGCACGGAGGAAATAAGGGTTTTGATAAGTATGTTTGGAAAACGAAGGTTGCCGAGGTCGGTACGAGCTTGATTTTTACGAGAAGGAGTCCGGACGGTGAAGAGGGTTATCCTGGCAATCTCGATTGCAAGGTCATCTACACCCTGACCAACGACAATGAATTAAAAGTCGAATACGAGGCGACAACCGATAAAGCCACGGTGATTAACCTTACAAATCATACCTATTTTAATTTAGCAGGTGAAGGCAATGGCGATATTTTAAACCATGAGTTGACCTTACCAGGAAATCGATTTGTTGCTACCGATGATACAAATATTCCTACAGGAATAAAAAAGGTTGTAGGCACTCCGTTTGATTTTCGCAAAGCAAAGACCATTGGTGCACGAATTGGAAATGAAGATGTTCAACTTAAGTATGGAAAGGGTTATGACCATACTTGGTTGGTGCCTAATAAAGAAGATGGTTTGTCACTCGCAGCTCGTCTAAGGGACCCATCTTCCGGTAGGGTTCTGGAAATACGGACTGATCAACCTGGGATACAAATCTACACTGGTAATTATTTGGATGGAACATTAATTGGACATGGTGGAAAGCCCTACCTTTTTAGATCTGGTATTTGTTTAGAAACGCAAGTTTTCCCAGATAGTCCAAATCACCAGGGCGAAAAGGGATGGCAAAGTTGCGTACTTTTACCCGGTGAAACTTATGGTCATACAACCGTTCATAAGTTTAAAACTGACTAGTACTTAATTTTTTAGTTGTTAAATATCGCATTCTCTAAAGGAATGCGTATTTTTGTGGTCAGCAGATAAGAATTTCTTTTTTAATTATCATTTGATGACCACCGTAACGGAAAAAAACTCCGCAACATCTTCGATTTCACCAACTGTTTCCGAGGAAATGGTTCAGAATATGAAAGATGCAATCGAACGCCAGCTACGATTGACTTTAGCGAGACACTCGGAAAATGCGACCAAAAGAGAAATGTGGATGGCTACCTGTCTAGCAGTAAGGGAACAAGTAGTAGACCGCTTCATAGAGACACAAGCCGTTCACAATCAACAGGATGTTCGTAGAGCATACTATTTAAGTTTGGAATATCTAATGGGAAGATTGCTACATTCAAACATTTGTAATCTAAAATTGGATCAAGTGGTTCGAAAAGCTCTAGAAGATATGGGTTTCGATTATGAAGCACTAAGCGAAGAAGAACATGACATGGGTTTAGGAAATGGGGGCTTGGGTCGATTAGCAGCTTGTTTTTTAGACTCTATGGCTACTTTGGATCTGCCTGCCATTGGATACGGGATTTATTATCAGTTTGGTCTGTTTCGCCAAGAGTTTGAAAATGGAAAACAAGTTGAACGACCCGATGACTGGTTGAAATATGGAAACCCTTGGGCTATCGTTCGACCTCAATACGCCCAGCGGGTCCAGCTTTATGGAAGGGTAGATCATTCGTACGATGATCGTGGAGACTACAATCCCAAATGGGTGGATACCAAGCAAGTGGAAGGCGTACCATACGATCTCGCAATTGTGGGATATGGAGCGAAAACTGTAAATTTCCTTCGTTTGTGGGAAGCCCGGGCATCAGAAGAGTTAGACCTGCAGGTTTTTAATCAAGGAGGTTATGTTGAAGCGGTTCGCGAAAAAGCGATGGGGGAAAGTATCTCAAAAGTACTTTATCCAAATGATGAAACAGAGAGCGGGAAAGAACTTCGATTGGTTCAACAGTATTTTTTCGTAGCTTGTTCCATTCAGGATATGATCTCACGGTTCCGAAGAACTCATGACGATTGGGAGCAATTTCCCGTAAAAGTAGTGGTTCAATTAAACGATACCCATCCGGCAGTGGCTATCCTCGAACTGATGAGAATTTTCTTGGATGAGCAAAACATGGGTTGGGAAGCTTCATGGAAATTGGTACAAGCCACTTTCGCTTACACTAATCATACTTTATTGCCAGAGGCTTTGGAGACATGGAGTGAAGCGTTGTTTGAAAGAGTACTGCCTAGGCACCTGCAAATTGTTAGAGAGATTAATCGCAGGTTTATTGAAATCGAACTCAAAGAAAAGTGGGAGGGAAAAACCGACCAAATCCGAAGAATGTCGATCGTTTCAGATGGTTCAGTAAGAATGGCTTTTCTTTCGGTAGTTGGGAGTCATTCGGTGAATGGTGTAGCTGCTCTTCATACTAAGTTGCTCAAAGAAAAACTTCTATCTGATTTTGCAGAACTTTACCCTGCTCGTTTCAACAATAAAACGAATGGAATTACTCCAAGGAGATGGTTAATTGGGTGTAATCCACAACTTTCCGAATTAATCACCTCGGCTATTGGAACGGACTGGGCAAAGAACCTTGATCTTTTACGAGGATTGGAAAAATTTGCGGACGACTCTTCTTTTCAGGAGGATTTCTTACGAATAAAGAGAACCAACAAGGAAGTTCTCTCAACAAAAGTTTTGAAAGAGATGGGTCTCGGTATCGATCCTGAATCGATGTATGATTCTCAGATCAAGAGGTTACATGAATACAAGAGACAGCATCTAAATCTTTTGCATATCCTCACGCTTTACCGCCGTTTACTTCATGATCCTGACTTGGATATCTCCCCTAGGGTATTTATTTTCGGGGCAAAAGCAGCCCCTGGTTATCATCTTGCCAAAGTGATTATTCACGCGATTAATTTGGTCGCTCGGCGAATCAACCAAGATGAAAGAGTAGGTGGAAGACTGAAGGTTGTCTTCTGGCCAAATTATGGGGTTTCTTCTGCTGAAAAAATTATTCCGGCAACCGATTTGTCCGAGCAAATCTCTACTGCAGGAAAAGAGGCTTCTGGAACTGGAAACATGAAATTCGCTCTGAACGGTGCACTTACCATAGGAACGCTTGATGGAGCGAATGTGGAGATTCTTGAGGAAGTAGGAGAAGAAAATATCTTCATTTTTGGAAAAAATGTGCAGGAAATAGAGTCACTTATTGATAATGGCTATAATCCAAGGTCCTATTATGAAAGCGATGAAGAATTGAAAGCGGTTTTGGATTGGTTATCTTCAGATTATTTTTCGCCCGATGACGGAAATTTACTGGAGGATTTACCCAAGAGTCTTCTTGATTGGGGAGATCCATTTTGTGTTTTAGCTGATTACCGTGCTTATATCGAGGCACAGGAGCAAGCAAATCAAACTTACAGAGATCCACTTAAGTGGGCCAAGATGGCGATTCAAAATGTTGCGGGTTCGGGAAAATTCTCTTCAGACCGAACCATTTCGGAATATGCGAATGATATCTGGAAGTTGAAACCAGTACCGGTTGCCAAAAGAAATTGATGTTTATAATCGCAAGAAATTTCGGAATTCTTTTTCTTGCGGCTTCTTTCACTGTTGTTTTTCACAGAGCATTTGCGAGAGATCTTCCTTTTTCGCCCGGAGAAGTCTTGGAATATTCCATGAAGTGGGGCTTTTTCCCTGTTGGTTCTGCAACTTTGGAAGTGCTACCTGCTAAAATGGAGGGAAACGAATCATGTTATATTTTGTCTTTTGCAGTACGTACGAATGCTTTTGCTGATAAGATCTATAAAGTACGCACCGAAATTGAAAGTGTGGTGAATTCTGATTTCACTCACGCATTGAAGTACCGAAAAAAACAAAGGGAGGGAAGGACAATCCGAGATGTGGAAGTTCATTTTGACTACCAAAATGCGAAGACCATTTATCGTGAAAAAGGAAAGGATTCGATAGAAACTCCTCTTCCCGTAAAGGTATTTGACCCTCTTTCGATTACCTATTTCTTTCGATTGGGAAAGTTGAAGAGTGGAATGTCAGCCCGGATCCCGACTAGTGATGGTAAAAAGTTGATGGATTTGGTCGTGCGAGTAGGAAACCGGGAAAAAATGAAGGTTCCAGCTGGTACTTTTTACGCATATGGAACGATGCCAGAAATGAAAAATCTCAGCGGTGTATTTAAAAAAAGTCCAGATGGTATATTGAAAGTGTGGTATTCGGATGACTCGAAGAGGTTACCGATTAAAATAAGCAGTAAGGTTGTAATCGGTAGTTTTACCGCGAAACTGGAAAAAATTTCAAAAAGAAAATAAATCGAAAGCCAAAGTTTTTAATCCGATTCACCTTTCATAAGGGCGACAAATGATCGAAGGGCAGGGGTAAGAACCCGATTCTTTTTATAAATTACAGCTAGTGGACGATTGTGAATTCCGCCTTGAAGCTTAAAGGTGACCAACTGATTTCTTTCGACTTCATTTCTAACCGTACTAGCTGGTAAAATGGCCAAACCTGCATTAATCTCCAACGCTCTTTTGACGGTCTCAACATTGTCGAACTCCATAGTGATCGCAACTTCCACTCCCGCATTTGAAAGAATTTCATCCGTCGCTTTACGTGTGGGAATGTCTTTTTCGAAAGCAACAAGATCCATTCCATTCAGATTTTCAATGGCCAGAATTTTTTTGTTTGCTAATTTATTTTCCGGACTCATGGCGACAATCAGTTCGTCGTTAGCGAAAGATTCGATTTCAAGTTCTTTATGGGGAGAAGGAAAGGCTACCAAACCGAGATCTGCGGTTCCGTGAAGAACATCCTCGTAAACTAAATTTGCTCTTCTGTATTCGACTCGTGCGTTGACTGAAGGAAACTCCTTGATGAATTGTTTAAGATAGGGAGGAAGCTCATGCAAACCAATACTATTGACCGTAGAGATTTGAATGGTACCACTGACAATATTGCGCATTTCTTGGATTTCGCAGTGGAGTTTATCGTACAAAGAAAGAATTTCCTTAAAGGTTGAATAAAGAGCAGTTCCCTGAGGGGTTAGACGGAATTTCTTTTGATTTCGATCAATGATGAGCATATCATAGTGTGCTTCCATTGCTTTAAGCTGTTGACTCACAGCCGATTGAGTTACTTCATTAAGACGTGCAGCCTTGGAAAAGCTTTTGGTTTCAACTAGATCACAGAATGTTTTGAAGTTTTGAATATGCATGCAGTTAATATACTATAACCTGAACTTATTATAGGCAAATCTAATCTATTGAATTAGCTAATGATCAGCGAAATCAAATTTAAAACCAACCTCGCTAAGGTTGAAGAAAAAATGGAACAAGCCTGTGATATGTCAGGCAGAGATAAAAGTGAGGTGAAATTACTTCCTGTAACCAAGAATTGGCCGAGTGAAATTGTCTCTTACTGCAAAAACGCAGGCTTTGACAGAGTTGGGGAAAATCGGGTGCAGGAAGCACTTTCCAAATCTGCAGTTATTTCTGGTATGAGGTGGGATTTGATCGGTCACTTGCAGACAAACAAAGTTAAGGACGTGATCGGGAAATTTTCAAGAATACAGACAGTAGATAGTTTAAAATTGATCCAAAAGCTTCAGAATCAATGCTGTAGGCTCGATTCAAAAATGAGCATTCTTTTACAGGTGAATGCAGGTGATGATCCAGCAAAATTCGGTTGCTCGGTGGATCAAGCAAGTGCTTTGTTGGAGTTTGCGATTTCTCAAGATCACTTGATTGTAGATGGTTTGATGACCATAGCTCCTTTTGTTCCAGATGATATGGGAGTTGCCAGAGCTTGCTTTGACAGACTTAGGAATTTGAGAGATCGACTTGAGATGGAATTTAATGTTGAATTGAAAGAATTATCAATGGGAATGACTTTGGACATGCAAGAGGCGATCCAAGCAGGGAGTACTATGATTAGAGTAGGTTCTGCATTATTTGGAAATCGCTCTTAATTTATCAAGATTTCTTGCAGAAAGTCTGGAAACAAGAGTATATGAAATAATGAATGTTTCAGAAGAGCGCATTTTTAAGTCCCTCAAGGTATTGATGGACGACGAAAGTCCGCTTGTCCGAAAAGCAGTCTTAGAACAACTAAAAAATCAACCTGTTCAAGGGAAGCAATTTCTAAGAGAAATCTTAAGCGGTGAGGATCCCTTGCTGGCAAGATATGCTCAAGAAATTAACCGGTCTTTGGGCTGGGTGGATGTAATTGGAGATTTTCTGGATTTCATTGGTTCTCAAAGATATGAGTTGGAGACTGGATGGTTTCTTTTGGATCGGACCGTTTACCCCGAATTTGAGCCTGCCGAGGCAACATTACTAATGGACAAGTTATCCGACCGGGTAAGGGAGCTCGTTACCCCGCCTTTGGGACCGAGACAAACTTGTTCGATAATAAACCGAGTATTATTTCATGAGCATGGTTTCAGGGGAGCAGGTAAGAATTTTGAAGATCCCGAAAATAGCTTTCTTCATAGGGTTTTGGAGAGAAAGCAGGGTTTACCCATAACTCTCTCGGTTTTGTACTTATTAATTGCTAGAAGGATAGGTTTTGAGTTGGAACCAATCGGATTGCCAGGACGCTTTATGGTTGGATGCTTCAAAGAAGACCGACCATTTTATGTGGATGCTTGGTCAGGCGGGAAGATTTTGGAACTCGAGCAAATGGAAAATTTTCTCGAACATTCCTCGGTCGAAGATTCTGGATCAGCTCTTTTGCCGGTGACCATTGGGGAAACATTGAGCAGAGGTTGTCGAAATTTGGTTCATCATTTCCTGTTGGCAAAGGATTCTGAAAAATCAAATCTATTCAGTGGATTCGTTCAAGAATTTGAACGGGTTCAAAGACTTGCTTCAAATGCTTGATGGCACTCTATCATTTGAGTCTTTAGAGCCATTACCTGAAGATCAAGTTGGTCTGGCTGTTTTGGGATATCCGATTGCTCACTCGCTTAGTCCTGTTCTTCACAATTCTGCCCTCAAGGAATTATCGGAGAAAAATTCCAAATTTCAAAAGTGGAACTACGGAAAAATTGAATTACCCCCCATTCACTTGGAAAAAACTCTCGTGAAATTACACGACTTCGGATATCGGGGCTTGAATCTTACAATTCCCCATAAGGTCGATGTACTGCCTTTCCTCTTCTCCATTGACCCAGATGCTGAAATAATGGGTGCGGTTAACACTTTGGTGCGACATTCCCAAGGATGGCATGGTTGCAACACTGATGGTTACGGAATGGAGCAAGGACTAAAAGAAAAGCTGAATGTTGATATAGAAGGGGCAGAAATTCTGCTTCTTGGAGCAGGTGGTGCTTCTCGTGCAGCAGCTGCCCGTTGCCTTAAAAGTGGATGTTCGAGATTATGGTTGGGCAATCGTTCTGAGAATCGGTTGAAGGAAATGGATCAAATTTTGAATTCCAATTACACTAATCCTCCAATCCATACTTTTCCCCTTACTGAATTTCCCGAAGAATTGGGTACAGTGGACGATCTGATAGTGATCAACGCTACCTCATTGGGTCTGAAGTCAAGTGACCCTTGTCCCTTCGACTTGAGACAGCTTCCACTAAATGCTAAAATCTACGATATGATCTACAATCCCCCCTCAACTAGGCTGCTCAAAATGGCAGCTGAGCTTGGAATGAAACATGCGAATGGATTATCTATGCTAGTTCACCAAGCTGCAAAAGCTTTGGAAATTTGGACAGAAGAAGAGATTTCAGTTTCAGCCATGTATCAAGGGCTTGGAGAAAAAACAAATTTTGAGTAATGGAAGTTTTTTTTAGCGACCCCAAAATGGTTTTGGCCTTTGGATTTCTTTTGGGTGGAATTGTTGGAAGCTTTATCAATGTATGTGCTTACCGGATACCTTTAGAAAAGTCTATTATTACACCTCGCTCATTTTGTCCCTCATGCGAAGAGTCAATCCCATGGTCTCAGAACCTTCCTTTGTTTAGTTGGTTGTCGCAAAGGGGAATGGCCAAGTGCTGTGCCTTTAAAATTCCAATCCGCTATTTCTGGGTTGAGCTATTCACAGGAGTATTGTTCGGCTGGTTGTTTTTCTTGGGTTCTTCTTCCAGCGATTGGTCTCTGACCATATCCGGATGTCTTTTTGGCTTTATATTAATAAATGTCGTAATCATTGATTCGGAGACGATGACAATTCCGGATCGTTTCACTATCGGAGGAGCTCTGCTCGGTCTTTTCCTTTCTTATTTATATCCTTCCATTCAATTCGTTGATGGAGTCGCATCCTCTTCTCGATTTGAAGCTTTCGGTCATTCTCTTGGAGGAATGCTGATTGGATCTTCGATATTGTACTGGATCGGGGTAATGGCACACGGTATATTCGGACGGGAAGCACTAGGTGAAGGGGATGTTAAATTGTTGGGTTGTATTGGTGCGTTTTGTGGCTGGAAAGGAGCAATTTTTGCGATTTTCGGTGGAGCAATGATTGGTTCATTTTTACTTCTTCCAATAATCATATCTTCTAGGCTTGGATGGAAAAAGACAAAGGATGAAAAAGTCGGTTGGGGGAAAGAGGTACCCTTTGGTCCATTTCTGGCAATTGCCGCTTTATTGTTTTGGCTTGGTGCAAGACATTGGATGGAGGTATGGTTTTTCGGGAAACTGAGCCCTGTAGCCAATTTCCTCGGAGTGTAGTTTCCTTTTTGCGTTGAACATTTTCGAGCATGTCGGCATTTATCTTAGCTTGCTCCCAATTAATTACATAGCTCTATCATGAAGAAACTGCTTGTTGCGAACCGTAGTGAAATCGCGGTGCGAATTTTTCGCTCCGCTTCCGAATTGAATCTTCGGACTGTTGCCATTTATGCCGAGGAAGACCGCTTTGGAGTGCACCGTTTTAAGGCGGATGAAGCCTATCTGGTCGGAAAAGGGAAAGGTCCGGTTGCTGCTTACCTAGATATCGAATCGATCATCTCATTGGCCAAAGAGAAAAAGGTAGACATGATTCACCCTGGCTATGGTTTCCTTTCGGAAAATGCCGAATTTGCCAGGGCTTGCGAGGATGCTGGTATCGTGTTTGTTGGACCATCCCCTGACCTATTGCAGAGAATGGGAGATAAGGTCGCTGCCAAGAAAGCGGCAGACGAAGCCGGCGTTCCAACACTTCCAGCTACCCCCAATCCAGTGTCTAAGCCTGCTGAGGCTCTTAAATGGGGACGCAAGATAGGCTTCCCACTAATTATAAAGGCTGCTTTTGGTGGGGGTGGGCGTGGTATGCGTGTCGTTCATAAAGAAGAGGATCTAAAATCGATGTTGGAGGAAGCTCAGGGGGAAGCAGAAAGGGCATTTGGAAATCCAGCCGTTTTTCTCGAAAGATATGTCGGCAGAGCCAAGCACCTTGAGGTTCAAATTCTTGGAGATCAAAATGATAATTTGGTTCATCTTCATGAAAGAGACTGCTCAGTACAAAGAAGGTACCAAAAGGTAGTAGAGGTCGCACCATCCATCGGTTTGGATCAAAAAGTCGTGGATGAGCTTTGTCAGGCTGGAGTGGATTTAGCCACCAAGATTGGCTACAATAATGCAGGTACCGTTGAGTTCCTTTTAGACCAGGACACCAATGAGTGGTTTTTCATTGAAATGAATCCAAGGATTCAGGTTGAGCACACCGTAACCGAACAGATTACTGGAATTGATATTGTTCGATCCCAGATTCTGGTTGCAATGGGTAACTCGTTACATGGCAAGAAAATTGGAATTCCTTATCAGAGTGAAATTCCTCGGAATGGGTGTGCGGTTCAGTGCCGAATAACAACAGAGGATCCGGAGAAAGATTTTACTCCGGATTACGGAAAGATTTTAAGTTATCGTTCAGCTGCCGGTTTTGGTGTCAGGCTTGACGGTGCGATGGGAGACACAGGTTCGATCATCACTCCATTTTACGATTCATTGCTAGTCAAAATTACCACTTCCGGACCAACTTTGCCACAGGCTTTAGACCGGATGCATCGATCCCTGCGAGAGATGCGAATTCGCGGAGTTAAAACCAACATCCCATTTTTGGAGAATGTTATCCATCACAAGGATTTCGTTCAGGGTAAGGCGACCACGCGAATGATCGACATTACGCCAAGTCTCTTCAAATTTAAGGCTCGAAGAGATCGTGCATCTCGGTTGCTCAGTTATCTTGGTGAAGTAATTGTAAATGGTAATCCTCAAGTGAAGGGCAGGGAAAGAATTAGTAATCCGTTGCCTTTGATCGTGCCCGAATATGATGCAAGAGAAGATCCCCCTCGGGGCACTCGGGATCTTTTGCTTTCTATGGGAGCTCCAAAGTTTTCCCAATGGTTAAGAGATCAAAAGCCATTGATGATCACCGACACCACCCTGAGGGATGCCCATCAGTCTCTTTTCGCGGCGAGAATGCGTTCTTATGATATGCTAGGAGTTGCAGATTTTATCTCACGCCGTCTATCTGGTCTCTTCAGCTTGGAGATGTGGGGTGGGGCAACTTTCGATACCTGTATGCGTTTCCTTGGGGAATGTCCATTTGAGCGATTGCGAGTTCTCAGGGAAAAAATTCCCAATATCTTGTTTCAAATGCTTCTTCGGGGTTCGAATGCTGTCGGCTACGCGAATTATCCTGATAATGTCGTTAGAGAATTCGTCGTCCACTCATCGCAAGCAGGAATGGATGTTTTTCGTATTTTCGATTCGCTCAACTACCTGCCTAACTTGAAAGTAGCGATGGAGGCGGTTGCCGAGAAGACGAATTCGCTTTGCGAAGCTGCAGTTTGTTTTACGGGAGACTTTACCAATTCAAGTGAAGAGAAATATGTTCTTCAGTACTATGTCGATCTGGCAAAAGAGTTGGAAAAGATGGGTGCCCATATTCTTGCCATCAAGGATATGGCTGGATTGTGCCATCCAACGGCAGCTCACAAGTTGGTGAAGACCCTCCGCAATGAAATTTCCATTCCGATTCATTTCCATACTCATGATTCTAGCGGAATTGCTTCGGCTTCGGTGTTGAAGGCATCAGAAGCGGGAGTTGATGTTGTGGACCTTGCGGTTTCCTCCATGTCTGGTTGTACCAGTCAGCCCAATCTTAATTCAATTGCTCATGCATTGGAAAATGCCCCTCGATCAACTGGTCTTGAGTTAAATGCGTTGAATGAATTGTCAATTTATTGGGAAGCTGTTCGACAATATTATTCACCTTTTGATACCTCTCCTCCATTTGGTAGTGCGGAAGTTTACCAGCATCAAATGCCGGGTGGACAATATACTAACCTTAGGGAGCAGGCCGGTGCTCTCGGGCTTGGTAAACGATGGCCTGATGTTGTGAAGACTTATCAAGAGGTTAACCAATTGCTCGGAGATATTGTCAAAGTGACTCCAAGTAGCAAGTGTGTTGGTGATCTGGCGATCTTTTTGATAACCAAGGGGGTAAAACCGAGGGATTTGGCTAATTTGCCAGCGGAAACTGGGTTTCCTCAATCGGTAATTGATTTAATGTCAGGCAACCTCGGACAACCGAAAGGTGGCTGGCCGAAAGAAATTCAAAAAGTGATTCTTGGAGGCAAAAAGCCATTGCGTGGAAGACCCGGGGCGTCGGCTCCAAAAATCGATCTTTCAAAAGAAGCAGCTAAAGTTAAAAAGAAATATGGAAGCAAATCAACGGATGACGACTTATTTTCTTCTTTAATGTATCCAAAGGTTTTCGAAGAATTCAATGACTTTAGAAAAAAGTATGGTGATGTTTCAGTACTTCCTACCACTGCTTATTTTCACGGTTTAAATCCAGGGGAAGAGATTTCCATTGATATTGAAGAAGGGAAAACTTTGTTCATCAAATTACTTCATGTGGGAGAACCGGATGAAAAAGGAGTTCGTCCAATTACCTTTGAATTGAATGGTAAAGCACGTACCTCAATGGTTCAGGATCAGAGCATTAAAGGTGACTCTAAAGCTAGAGAAAAGGCAGACCCGGCCAATCCTCTCCATGTTGCTGCTCCTATACCTGCTATGGTCAGTAGTATTTCGACGAGCGTAGGAAAGAGCGTTGCGAAAGGAGAGAAAGTCGCGGTTTTGGAGGCTATGAAGATGCAGACCACTCTTTATGCTTCTGCTAAAGGAGTTATTGATGAAATTTTAGTAGGGGTTGGAGACTCCGTAGAATCCAAGGATTTAGTTATTCGGTTGCGTTAGGGTTAAAGCAAATTCTTTTTGAACCGACTTTTAGTAATGTGAATGCTTTTCTTAGATCCATCTCCACAACCTTAAGTGCTTGGTTGGTCTGTTGGATATTGATGTGTTCGGGTTCGGTTCTTCGTGCCGAAACTTTAGTGATTCCAGAACTGAACCTTGAGAGAGCGATCTGTCAAGCGTTGGGAGTTTCAAGAGACTCTCTTACGCGAGAAATTGTTGGTGAAAATTTAACCAGTTTAGACGCAAGCTCAATGGAGATTAGAGATCTCACCGGTCTTGAGTTCGCAACCAATCTGGAAACTCTTGTGCTTCGGAATAATCTTGTAGAAGATCTTTCCCCTCTTTCCAGTCTCGCTCGTCTTAAGAAGTTGGACCTCACCGGAAACCGAATCCGGAATCTTGGAGCCTTGATTCCCCTTTCTGGATCAAAGATGAGACAGGAAGTGGCGGACTTACAACTCTCGATTGAAAAGGGGAAACTCCCCAGACCTAAAAAGCAGGAACTAATCATTCAGATGGCAAGAATTGTCGAGCGTTTGCAACTTGGTCCATGGTCACTGCAGGAATTAAATGTTTCTGAAAATCGCCTGTTGGGCTTATCCGGAGTGGAGCACTTGTCAGATTTAGTTTTTCTGAATGCTTCAAGAAATGCTTTAATCGATTTGGAGGGAATCAGTAAACTGAAATCACTGGTTACTCTTTACCTCCAGCAAAATCAACTTGGCAGGATTGAGTCATTTGTGGATGAAAACAAGAACAAGACATATGATTTAGGAGAACCGATAAATGACCAGAGCGGAAATGGGAAGAGAGATACCGATCCTCTGCAGGAAATTCAGTCTCTTCCCCGGCTTTCAAATTTGTATTTATATGATAACTTGCTCTCCTCTTTCGCTTCCCTCAAGGATTTACCCAATCTAAAGACCTTCTTTGCTTCTGGAAACAACATAAGAGATATCACCAATCTAGGGTCTTTTCCTAGCCTTGTTCGGCTTTCTCTATCCAACAATAAAATTGCTGACCTGTCCGGGTTAAGGAATTTATCCGAATTGCAACAGCTTTTTCTGGTTGAAAATCGAATATCTGATATCCGACCTTTACAGGGGTTAGTGAAATTAAAAGAATTGCAACTGCAACGGAATCAAGTCGTGAATGCAAAACCAATTGAGTCACTGATAGGACTTGAAGTACTCTCCTTGTCCTACAACTTAATTTATAAATCAGGATTCTTTCGAGATTTGTCGAAAATAAAGAGATTATCGCTTTCTTACAATTGTTTAAAAGTCGAAGACCCTAACTTGATCAATGACATCCAGCGCCTAAAAACTGGTGGTGCACTCATTAACTTGGGAAAACAAAGAAAAAGACTAATCGAAGCGGAAATGCTAAGTGCTTTCCTTTCAGGTTACCCCGATGCAAACCAAGAGCTGGGTGATTATTTATCGATGAACGGTTATGAGCGATTTCTCGACTTTATTGAGGATTCAAAAATGGGTGATGCAGAAAAATCCGCCTCCATATTGAGTTGGTATAATGCTTTGAAAAGAGGGAAAAAGTTGGAGGAGTTGGAGTTTCTTGCAAATTAAAGGCTTGGACAATCAATTCGTTGATCAAAAGCTGATTTTACCTTCCATATACAATAAAGTTGCTAGAATTACTGAGATCACGAAACAGACAAGGTACAAAATCTTGAGCAGTAACTTCTGCAGGCCATGTGATCGTACAAAACTATCTACGAATTTGTAATACTCTCTTTTTAGCCTCTTTTTAAAAGGTTTTTTTCTCTTGATACTAGAATCACTCATTTGATGAATCTTTGATAAATTTAATCGCTTCATCGGGCAAGCCCGTAGAATGAAATGCTTCTACCTTTACATCTTTATGATCTTGAAATAAGAAGTTCTTCCTTTTTACATGTCCATAAAACAAAGGTCGATTCGTAAGGAACGCACGATTACTGGTAAATCTCTTCATACTGGGGAGGAAGTGTCGCTAACCATTAAACCTGCAGAAGCAAACACAGGCTATCTTTTCCGCAGGATCGATCTTTACGGTCAACCAGAAATTAAACCATTCGCATCCAATGTTACTGATTTGGTCCGGAGCACGACAATTTCTAATGGAAATGCGAAAGTCCATACCATCGAACATGTTTTAAGTGCATTGTCCGGTTACGGGATTGATAATGCGGTAATTGACTTAGATGCTAGTGAGCCACCGATAATTGATGGTTCCTCCAGACCATTTGCGAATCTTCTATTGGAAGCTGAACCTGTGGAACAAGAAGAGGATCGGGAATTCTTTCGTCTACCCCATCCCGTATCGGTAACGGATGGCAATCGTTCGATGATTGCCTTACCGTACGATGGCTTTCGAATAACTTGCACTTCTACCGATGAGCGTGCCAGTCATGTTCAGCATCTTTCTATTGAGTTGGATCCGGAAACCTATCTTTCGGAAATTGCTCCCGCTAGAACCTTCACCCTCTATGAAGACATAGAAGAACTCTTAAAATTGGGAAAGATTAGAGGGGGAAGTTTGGACAGTGCGATTGTAATTAAAGGAGATAAGATTCTTTCCAAGGAACCGCTTAGATTTGAAGATGAGTTTGTTCGCCATAAAATCCTCGATATTGTCGGTGATCTTTCACTTTTGGGTAAGCCTCTAAAAGCCCATATTATAGCGGTTAGGCCGGGACATTCATTAAATGCTCAGCTCACTGCTAAACTTGCCGAGTTGCTCCAGCAAGGTGAAAAAGTTGAAGAAAAAGATCCCGCTGCTAAGAAAAGAAACTCATTTGTCTTACCCGATGAGACGGAGTTAGATGTCCGTAGGGTGCTGGATGTACTTCCACACCGTTTTCCCTTCGTTATGATTGATAAAGTCTCTTCCATTGAGGGAGACGAAAAACTTGTCGGTATCAAGAATGTCACGATAAACGAACCATTTTTTACCGGCCATTTCCCAGGTCATCCAGTGATGCCTGGCGTATTACAATTGGAGGCAATGGCACAGGCTGCAGGCATTTTACTTTTGAGGAGAGGGTCGGCTGAGGGGAAAGTGGCATTTTTTATGAGTGCGGATAAAGTTAAGTTTCGTAAACCAGTAGTGCCCGGTGACCAGCTGGTTATTACAGCAAAACTTGAAAAAGTGAGAGGTAACAAGTTGGCGACTGCTAGCGTTGAATGTAGAGTAGCGGATCAAGTGGTGTCTTCCGCGAATCTGATGTTTTCGATCATGGATGGAAAGGATGCCCGTTAAAATGGGAGTAAATATTCACCCGAATGCTATTGTAGACCCAAGTGCTGAGCTTGGTGAAAATGTTGTCGTCGAAGCTTTTGCGATGGTCGGAAAAAATGTCAAGATTGGAGACGAATGTCATGTTTTTCATCATGCTACGGTGGAGGGCAGAGTAAGCCTGGGATCCGGCAATATGATTTATCCTTATGCATTGATTGGCGGTTTGACTCACGATTTGAAATATACCGGTGGGGAACCGGGTTTGAAGATTGGGAACCAGAATGTCTTTAGAGAGTATGTCACTGCACATGTAGCAACAAAAGAGGATGATTTCACTCGAATTGGTTCGAATAATGTTTTTCTTGCCTACAGTCATGTTGCACATGATTGCCAAGTTGGTGATCGTCTCATTATGAGCAGTCACTCGGCTCTGGGTGGGCATGTAGAGGTGGATGACTTTGTTAATATCGGGTGGAATGCTGGAGTACATCAATTTTGTCGTTTGGGTAAACACTGCATGGTATCTGCATGTTCTAAGCTTGTACAAGATGTTCCACCCTACATGTTGGCTGATGGTTTCCCTGCGGAGGTTCGTTCAATCAATAAAGTTGGAATGGAACGAAATGGCTTTTCTAGCGAAGATTTGGAAAATGTACGGGCGGTCTTTAAGACCATCTACAAAAGTGATTTTAATCGAAGTCAGGCAATGCTAGCTTTAACCGATGAATCCAGTCTTTCGCAGAGTTCAGTTACTCAGGAAATTATCGAATTTATTCGAAGTAGCGAACGTGGAGTAGCTTAATTTTTAATATTTAGGACTCTTCACTCTTTTCTCTAAGAAGTTTTAAATAACTCCATGAGAAAATACCCGTTGAATGACCATCGCTAAAAACCAATCGAATCGCATATCTGCCAACTGGCACGAATTTTAAAAGTTTTACATCCTCGAAATCTTGGTCTGGATCATTCGAACCACCTTGAATTCTTCCGAAAATATCCATTTCACCGGACTGTTCGGCACTTGGGGAGTTTTTTCGAAGAAAAGAGGCATCCCAAAAGTCCTCACTTCCATCGGTCCATACTAAGGCCAGTGAATTTCCGATTATTTCAAACCGAATGGGGATTTCCACTGTAACTAAATGAAAGAGTCCAAACTGTGACCTGCAGAAGGTGGTTCCGAAGGATCACTTCCGCTTTGGTAGTAGGGGTCGAGTACATCGTTCCGAAATGGTCTGCTGAAATCTTCTCCGCGCTCGGCTGCCCGATTGAATTCCTTTACCTCTTCATCAATGATTTCCTGATGGATTTCTTTTCTTTGCAAGTCCTCATCTAGGCTTCTTTCGTCCCAGTATTTATCATTGTGGAATTGACTGGGACCTGGTTCCTCTGGCAATTGAGTAGGTTTTACCACTTCCCAATCTGGCTTTCTGGTACAATCCAATCCTGCGTCATCCAAATTATCAACGCTCGGTAATGGGTTCCCTGCTTGCGGACACTGAAGTTGATTTTCCAAAGAATCCTCACTCGAAAGATTTCCGCCCAATTCGATGGGCTTCGGCATCTTGGTCACTTTTTGAGAGCTGTCTTGAGCAGCGTTCGGAACATCGAGCTTGGATTGATCATCCCGTGTAAGTTGAATTTCTTTAAACGAGGCTTCGTTTAAATTTGAAATACTTGGATTAGCAGAACTCTCCACAAAAATACCCTGATTGAAAATCGATTTTATTGCAAATTCAAATCCTCTCTAGGTTTGAAACAACAATTTGAATGATATCTTTTTTAATTGCCCTGTTCGTCTGCTATTTGATATACTTAAACCATGCCAAGAGAAACTGTTATATTAGAGTGTACAGAAGCACGAAAAGAAGGTAAACCGCCATCTCGCTACATGGCTTCGAGAAATAAGAAACTGCAAACGGAAGCGGTTGAGAAAAAGAAGTACAATCGATTTCTTCGCAGACATACCCTTCACCGGGAAATTAAGAGCTGATTCTCTCTAATTGATTGCCGGCAAGATCGAAAGTAACTCTTCGGCGATCCCCAAGTAAGCTTCTGAAGAAGGGGATTCCGGATTGCCAAGTATAACAGGTATTCCGTGATCTGAACCTTGGCGAATTTCTTCATCCAATGGAATTTCACCAAGAAATACGGTTTCAAGATTTTTTGCGGTTATAGAACCACCACCCTGTCCGAACAAGAAGCTTTTTTCTCCGGATTTTTTATCCAATAGATAGCTCATGTTTTCAATTACTCCAAGAATAGGAACATTGACTTTGGAAAACATCCTTGCTCCGCGTCTGGCAACTTCTACCGCTGCTTTTTGTGGAGTAGTTACGATTAAGACTCCATCCAGTGGCAAAATTTGAGCCAAAGAAAGCTGAGCATCACCCGTTCCGGGAGGGAGGTCAATTAGAAGATAATCCAAATTGCCCCATTCCACATTAGAAGCAAATTGCTGGATGGTCTTCATCACCATCGGACCTCTCCATACTACTGGAGTATCTTCATCAACCAATAGACCCATGGACATAACCTTAATCCCATGATTTTCAACTGGAGATAAAAGGTTTTCTCCTATGGAGCTGGGCTGTTCTGAAATTCCTAACTGTAAAGGAATGGAAGGACCATAGAGATCGCAATCCATTATACCCACGGATACGGAATTACCATCATCTTGTTTTACTCTGCTGAGTGCGGTGGCTAAATTTGCGGTTAAAGTGGATTTCCCAACACCACCTTTACCACTAGCGATGGCCACAATTTTTTTTACACTGGCCAATGTGCTTTTGCCAGAATCATCATCGAAAGAGTTTTGGTCTCCCTTTGCTGGATTAAAGATAATTTCAACTTTCTTGGACTGAATCGAAACTTCGCTTTCCAAAACCTTTTCGACCTCTTGACGAATGGTATTCGGGAGTGTGGAGTCAGATCCTCCAATCTCGATCTTTATCTCCGCATGACCATCGGTCAATTTGGCATCCTTAATAAGCCCAAAAGATACAATGTCTCTGGAATATCCCGGATATTTAACTTTTTTTAAGATGGAAAGAATATCTTCAGTTGTCATTTTCAATCGACCATCAAGGAATCTGGAACGAAGATGGCAATCAAAATTTAATTTGAGCAAATCCAATTTTATTTTGTCTAAACAAATTACAGTGCTTTGCGCTTGCGAGATGGAAAAACTTCTTAATGTTAAAGAAATGAAATTGGCTAAAAATGGATGGAAAACAATCATCGCAACTGCTTTTGCTGGGGTCTCGTTGCTTTGTGGTCAGAGTGGATCAACTATAGTTCTCGGACCGATCGAGGGTGAATTGGCGAAGAAGCAAATTGCTTTGGATTTCGAGGGTACCCAGAAAAATTTACTTCCTCTAGCCTCGAGGGCGATCAATGCACACGGAGCTTTCAGATTGGCAAACTCGAAATCTAGCCGCTACGGAATCGCTATTCTTTCGAAAGGAGACAGGCAAGTGGAACTCTCTATTTCTTCCGGTAAGCCACGCAAAGTTGTTCAACGGATTTTACAAGATGGGAAGAATGCAAAAGATGCAGTTCTCACGGCTCTGGATAAGATGGTCGCCTCAATTAGTGGTCAACCTGGCTTCTTTAACGGACGACTTACCTATTTATCCTCCCTTTCTGGCAAAAAGGAAATTTTTCTTTCGGACGCCTTGATGAGCACTGCCAGTCCACAGACAGCTTTCGGAAAAATCACCTTTAATCCAAGCTGGGACAATACAGGCACTGGGATTTTCTTCACCAGTAACCGTAAGATTTTTAATAATATCTATCATTTGAATTTAGCCTCTAGGAAAATTCGGACCATTGCCAATTACAAAGGCAGTAATCTTAGAGCGGTCCAGAACCCTCGTACCTCCCAAGTTGCCCTGATTCTTTCTGCTTCTGGTAATCCAGAAGTTTGGATTGCACAAAACATGGAGTCCAAACCAAAAAAAATCACCAATAATCGCAGTAACGAATCCGGTCCATGCTGGTCTCCAGACGGAAGAAGGCTCATTGTTACATCAGATAGCCGCGGAAGGCCTCAGCTCTATGAAGTCTCACTATCCACTGGCAGGCTTTCAAGAATTCCTACTAATATTAGCTCCCACTGCACCGAGGCATCGTGGAATCCAAAAGATCCTACACGGATTGCATTCACTGCCGCTGTGGGAGGAGGATTCCAGGTCTGCGAATACAGTTTTGCTGAACGAAAAACCAAAGTTCTGAGCAAGGGAAGTAGGGATGGAATGCAACCAAATTGGGCGTCGGACGGAAGACATCTCTACTACACGGAGAGAAGTTCCAACGGGGCAACCAGAATCGTACTTTTGGATACCGAATTTGAGGAAGCAAAACCAGTGACTCTTCATGACTCCTCTTTCGGAAACTGTTCCCAAGTAAATTTTCATTACTAGAAAAATCCATTCTTCCTTCCTTCCTTTTAAAACCGAAAGACTCGCATCGAATTTACTCGCTAGTAAGATAAATTCGAATTAATCCAAGAGTCGTGCTATCGAAAATTACATTAGTTACTGTTGTCTTTTTTTGTATCTCCTTGGAAGGGAAAAAAAGAGTCAGGGTGGAACTTAATGACGGAGCTGTGATTGAATCCATTTTATTAAAAAGCACAGATCAGTTTATCTTTCTGGATTTGGATTTCGAAGTGCTGAAGATACCACAGAAAGAAGTATCTGCAATTAATGAACTGAATCATTCAGAACCTACCCCCGCATTTTCCTCGAACGAATTTCTTTTCACCAGTTCTCCAAACCGTAGAAACTCACCCCTCAACGAACTTGTACGCGAACTTGGAGAATCTGTGGTTATGGTGCGGACTCCGACAGGATTAGGGTCAGGTTTTTTGATTCATCAAGATGGATACCTCGTTACCAACGACCATGTCATTGCTGGAGAGAGTCAGATTTCGGTCACGCAGTACAGAACTACTGGCAAAGAACTTACGAAAATAAACTATGACTTCGTTAAGATTATTGCAACTGGTGGCAACTTGGATTTGGCACTGCTCAAAATAGAAGCCAAGCGAAAAGGCGAAAAATTTCCTTTCGTCACCCTTGGTTCCTCTCCTAAATTAAATCAAGGCGAAAGGGTTTTCGCCATTGGAAGTCCACTTGGATTAGAAAGAAGTGTTTCAGAAGGAATTGTCAGTCAGCGAAACCGGATTATTTCAGATCGTTTACATGTTCAAACAACCGCAGAGATCAGCCCAGGCAATTCTGGTGGTCCATTGTTCAATTACCGAGGGCAGGTTGTTGGCGTAAACAACATGAAAGTAGTTGCCCAAGGTGCAGAAGGTCTTGGGTTTGCCATACCGGTGGATACTCTTAAGAATTTCCTGCTAAACAGGGACGCTTATGCGTTTGACCCCTTAAATCCTAATGCTGGCTTTCGCTACGCATCCCCCCCCATCAAAACCAAAAAATGAATATACTTACTCCCTACAACTTAGTTGTATTCCTATTTACAACAGCTCTTATTAGCATAATTTCATCTCCTGCGGAGTCGAAAGAGCCACTGGCTGCTTATCTCCCTTCAAATGTGCTTTTTTCGATCGAAGTCGAAAATTTTGAGGAACTTAAGAAAAATCTCTCGAAAACTTCTTGGAATGAATTATCGACTTTTCCGATTTGGGGGAAACTCTCGAGTTGGATGGAGAAAGAAATTGAGAAAGAGCTCACAGAAAATGAAAGTAAAGAGATTTACCGACAATGGAATGATGCTGTACTTGAGCCACTAATGGAGTCCTTATCCGGAGGAATGGCATATTCAATCGGGGAAATCGAAAGACTTGCCCATGTTGAAATGCTTAATCCTGAAGGGGGGAAGAGGAAGAGGTACCGATCACTACCAGTGAGTAATCTGATTCTCGATACCAAGCTATCCAAAAAAGAATTCAATCGTATGATCGATTCAGTGGAGGATCTCTCTGAATCGATAGGCAAGGACCGCATAAAAAGGGAAATTCAAAAAATCAAAAAACAAAAGATTCACTGGTTCTACGATCCGGCAACTCAGGATATGGAGGACTTAACCCCTTACGAAACTGGACTATGTGTCTTTCTTCATGAGAGTAAGATTTTTGTTTTGAGTGGAAGTAAAGCTCAGGTTGAAGAGGTGTATAACCGAGTAAGTAACTCAGGGGAAAAGAGTGGTCTTAATCATAATAAAAAATATCAGCAAACCTTCGATGAACTTGGTGAAAGCCAAGCCAGAATATTCCTTAATTTTGAAGAAGGGATCCAGTCCTTACAAAAATTTAGAAAAAAGAAAGAAATTCAAATTCCACAAAATCCATTTGGAGTCACAACGGACGGTTTAATCAATGGTCTGGGGTTGAATGGACTGGGACAATTGGGTCTTGGATTGGATGCACGCAAAGGAAATTTTCTGATCCATTCAGTTTTTCTTATGAAAAGTAGAGAGGGATTCCTTTCCCTTTTAACTCCGGTAAAGGGTGAAGTCGAATTTCATGAATTTGTTCCACCTAATGCCTTATCCGTATCGAATGCCCGCTTTGATTTATATGATTTTTGGCCAAAGATGGAAAAAATGTTTTCCGCTATTAGCCCCACCTTACATCTTTTGATAAGCTCTCAAATTCAAGCTTTTGAAGATCAGATTAAAGTTCCCGTACGCAAGGATCTGTTTGGTTCTCTTGGTAGCCAGTGGGTAACTCTTACTTTCTTGAATAAAGATTCAAGTAATCAGATCGATCTGGATTTTCCGACCAGTACAAGTTATGCCATCGAGCTGAAAGATCCGCTTCTGTTTGATCAAACTCTTCGCTCCGTTCTTGATAGTGTAGGGGGAGGAAGCGAACTTTTTAAGGATCGTGATTATCGAGGAGTAACCATTCGCTCATTGCGTGGAATGGAACAATTGGGATTAAACATTAACTTTGCAGTTTATGAAGACTGGCTCCTCCTAAATATGGGTAAGGAAGACTTGCTGGTCCAATTAATTAATCGAATGAATGGAGATTCGATTCATCTGTGGGAGAAAAAATCGGTAAAATATGCCCTGAATGAAATTCCCAGTGGAGTTCGACAAATTGATTATGTGGATTTTAGCGAAATGTTCTCCATTTTTGAAATAATGTTTAACCAAATTGAAAAACAGGAAATGGGTTTTGAGTTTCAAAACGGAGACTTTGGCCAGTTTCCCTACTTTATGTTGGGCTGGAGTAAGGATATAGATGATGGTTTCAAGGGAACGGTGAAATTGTTCCCTCATGAATGAGTATGGGACGTTTATTCTCTTTCCTTTCATGTTTGGCAGTTTTCAGCTCATCAAATGGTCTGTCTGCAGATCCAGCATTAATTAATTTATCCAAACCGGAAATTCTTCTTGCTGGCTGGAATGCTCGGTGTTTGGAGCAAGGAGACCTCAATGGGGATGGTTTAACTGATCTCGCCTATTTTAACCCCTCCAATTCCCAACTAGAACTTTTATACAGATGTAAACCAGGAGAGAAACCTCCCCGGGTTAGATCGGTAAAAAAAGATCGCTGGGAACCGGTTCTTGAGAATGCCCCTTATGTCAAAGAGAGAATCTTCATCCGTGGTAATTTGACTTCGATTGAGATCGGAGATCTGAATGATGATGGTATCCCGGACATAGTTACCGGTAGTCCGGAGGAAGGTATATCCGTTTTTTTTAGAGAAAAGGATCATCGCTGGAGTAAACCTTTAGAAATTCAATCCGGGAAACTTCGACCCAATTCGATGAGTCTGAAAGTTCATCAGGGTAGTCTGTACCTTTTTACTCAAGAGGGCTTGCAAAAATTCACCTTTTCTGAAGGCCAGCCAAATTATCCGGGTACTCTTGCCAGAGAAGAAAACAAGCGTGCCTTTGGTATCGAACTTGTAGATCTTAATCGGGATGATTTTCTGGATTGGATTTATCTGGTCCCCGGAAGTGAGTATTCCTTAAGAGTTCGATTGGGTGAGCAGAAAGGATTCGGTCCCGAAAAGGCTTTTGAAGTCAATTTGATATCATTTCCTACGGCCCGAATGAATCAGCAAAGTAATCGCCTTTCTTTTTGTTCAATTGATGGACTTTCTCGCGAGGCGATTACCTTTTCACTTTCGGTTGATCAAAACTTGAAGAAAAAACCGAGTTTTACTGAAATCAATACTTATGATCTTTTTTCTGAATCGAATAAGAAAATGCCTGCAACCCATGGGGATTTCAATTCAGACCAAATCTCTGACTTGCTTTTGGCGACTCCTGAAAAAGGTGAAATTCTTTTTCTTATTGGAAAATCAGATGGAACTTATGAGAGTCCAATTGGTTTTCCTTCCTTTAGGGGCATATCAGAACTGGACTTTATTCGTTCAGAAAATGAAAAAAACAAAAAGATTCTGATTCACAGTTCTGGGGAAAAAGTCCTCGGTGTCTCGGATTATCAATCGAATGGTGAAATTGGTTTTCCCCGCTTGCTACCGATTGAGGGTGAACCGCTTCTTTCCAGCAGTGCCGATTTGAATGGAGACGGATTGGATGAAATCCTTGTAATTAAGGAGGATAAATCCGACTACTATCTGGAGTCCTGGTCGGTCGAGCGAAAAGGCGGTTTTTCTTTGATAGATTCCTTTGAATTGAAGGAATTGGACCGGGAACCAGACTCAATCTTTAGCGGTGATTTGAATGGAGATATGAGAGCGGATTTATTGATTCTTTCAAACCGGGAAGCCCCAAATATTCTCTTGGGTAAGAAAAATGGGGGTTGGTTGGTGGTCGGAGAGAATTCGGTGGTTCGAAAAAGCTTTTTGAAGGGAATATCCTCTTCTCAACTTTGTTTGATTCCGAGAAAAGATTCGGATGGTCAGGATTTATTGGTAACAGGAGTGGGTCTCGCCCGGATTCTACGATGGACGGGTGACGATTTTGAAATATTGAAACAACTTAATGCCAAGGAACAGAAAGGAGAATTAAAAGCTCCGGTTCGCATGGATATGGATGGAGATGGAGAACTCGAGATTCTAGCATATCACGAGGACGGTTATTGGGAAAATCTCTCCGATCCAAGTGGAAGTTCATCGAAATTTTCATACAGGGATAAATATTTTCTTAATCCGGAATCAAGTTTTGCTCTATCCGTAAAACAAAAAAATAATCTGGTATCTCTGGGAACCAGTGGTTTTCAGATCATCTCATCTTCTGGTAATATAGGGCTTTCCCTCGAAATTGATTCACGCTATCTTACCGATCTTCCGAATATCAAACCTAGTGGAATTGATTGGTGCGACTTCAACAACGATGGATGGAATGATTTGATTTGTTTGGACGGTAAAAGACATTTACTTGAATTTTTGACTTTTGATTCAGGTCAGAACCAATGGGAAAGTGCGATGCATTTTGAGATTTTTGAGAAAGATCTGCATTACCGTGGAAAAAAAGGGGCTTTATTTGAACCAAGAGAAGGTCTGGTTGCGGATTTGAATGGTGATCAGATGGAAGATCTGGTTTTTCTGATTCATGACCGTTTGTTAATTTATTACCAATTTGAAAATAAGCATTTGTGAGGATTTTAATTCTAGGAGATATCGTTGGCCGCCCTGGCAGAAAGTTTCTCTCGGATCATCTTGCGGATTTTAGATCTAAGGAAGAAATTGATCTTTGCATTGCGAATGGGGAAAATGCCGCCGGTGGAGCCGGCCTAACTGCCAAGACTGCAGAAGAGATTCAAACAGCTGGCGTGGACGCCGTAACACTTGGGGATCATGTGTGGGACCAAAAAAATTTTGACAGGGAAATTGATGATTTGGAATTCGTATGCCGTCCAGCAAACTTGCCCAGTTCCAATCCGGGAAAAGATCGTTTATTGATGAAAGTAAAAGATTATGAGCTTGGAATCTTTACCGTTCTGGGCCGTTCTTTTATGGGGCCCAAAGTTGATTGTCCCTTTCAAACCGCAGATCGGATCATTGAGGAATTAAATCAAAAAACCGATTTATTGATTTGTGAAATTCATGCAGAAACCACCTCAGAAAAAGAATCTATCGGGTGGTATTTGGATGGTCGGGTAAAGGTCGTTTTTGGAACCCATACTCATGTGCCCACCGCAGACGGAAGGATTCTGGATAAGGGAACGGCATACCAAACTGATTTGGGAATGACTGGACCTCGGCAATCTGTCTTAGGTAGAGAGATTAAACCCTGCGTGGACCGTTTCCTTCATGGAATGCCGCAAAAGTGTCCGGTTGCGGAGGGTGATGTCGGTTTGCAAGGTTGCATTGTTGAGATTGCCGATGCGAGCACCGCAAAGATCACGGATTTTCGAAGAATCGAACTACGGGAGTCCCAATTAGCGATAGATTAATCTCTTCTTCCACCCAATAGACCGAGTCGGAACATCCAGTAGAGTAGGGTGAGCAAAGAAGTAACGAAGGCTGCCACATAGGTCATCGCCGCTGCGTTTAATACTTTTCTGGCTCCGTCCAATTCTTTCTCGGTGACATAGTTTCCTTTCTTCAGGCAGACCAGGGCACGACTGCTGGCATCGAATTCAACCGGTAAGGTGACCAGAGTAAAAACAGTGGTGCAACCAAATAGCAAAACCCCAAGCCAAGAAAGAGACGCACCACTTGCGGACTGGGCTCCGCCCATAAAAAAAGCTAGCATGATCACAATCATGGAAAGTCCTCCACCAAGATTTGCTACTGGCACCCATGCAGAACGAAAAGACAACAAAGCATAGGACTTGGCATGTTGAATGGCATGCCCAACCTCATGGGCAGCAACTCCAAAAGCTGCCATACTGTTGGAATCATGAACGGGTTGGCTCAATCTAAGTGTCTTGCTCGAAGGATCGTAGTGATCACTTAGTTCGCCCGCGACCCGCTCGATGCGGACATCATGGATGTTGTTGTCCTGAAGAATACCCTGTGCAACCTGTGCTCCGGTCAAACGGGAACGAGTCGTGTATTGGCTATATTTCCTGAAGCGTCCTTTGGTTATGCTGGAAGCATAAAGACTCAGTGCCATACCAATACCAATAACCAGAAGATAAAATGGATCGAAAATCATAATAAATATAATCGTATCGAGGATTTCGATTCGCTCAAAAAATTTGGTTCAATTCAAAATTTTCTAATTTTTGGAGGCATTTCGGAATTGATTTTGGTGGAATCAAAATTTTTTGGTTCGATAGAATGTGAAAATTAGATTTTAAAAGTTAGTTCAAATGATTTCAAAAAAAACTTTTATCGCCGTTGACTTAGGAGCGGAAAGTGGTCGGGTTCTGGCTGGAGAGTTCGACGGTCGTAGTCTTGAACTGCGTGTGGTTCATTCCTTTTCCAATGGCCCAGTAGATCTAAATGGGTCCATTCATTGGAATGTAATCGGACTGTATAACGAAATTCTTATCGGTTTATCCAAAAGTCAGGTAGAGTACGGTTCTTCTATCCAATCCATCGGAGTGGATAGTTGGGGCTTGGATTACGGACATCTCGACTCGGACGGTCATTTGCTCGGTTTGCCATACCATTATCGAGATGAAAGAACTCATCCGATGGTTGACTTGGTTGCATCGATTGTCGGTCGTGCAGAGTGCTACTCTAGAACGGGAATACAACCGCTTTTCATCAATACTCTTTTCCAACTGATGGCGGAAAAAGAGGGTGGTAAGGCATGTATGGAAAAATCCGCCCAGTTGCTTTTCACCCCGGATTTGATCAATTTTTGGCTCACAGGAGAAAGAGGGAATGAGATCACTATGGCCAGTACCAGTCAGATGCTGAACCAAAAAACTAGAAATTGGGACTTTGAATTATTGGATCAGTTGAAATTACCAACCAATTTTCTGGGTCAACTTTGGGAGCCTGGCCATCTGGTTGGTATGGTCTCAGGTGCAGCAAAAAAAAGAATTCAGTGTGAAAACTTACCGGTTTACACAGTTGGTTCCCATGACACCGCTTCCGCAGTTGCTGGAGTTCCCGCTGTAGATGGGAAAGACTTTGCCTATCTCAGTTCAGGTACCTGGAGTTTGATGGGAGTAGAAAATGAAGAACCGCTCTGTGACTCTCGTAGTGAAGAGCTAGGATTTACCAATGAATTCGGAATTGATGGAAGTATTCGGTACCTCAAAAACATCAGCGGCTTGTGGATTGTTCAGGAGTGTCGTCGTCATTGGCAGTCAAAAGGTGAGGATTTTGATTACGAACAATTGACTCACATGGCTAGGGAAGCAAAATCTTTCGCCGCGGTCATTGATGTGGACGATTCTGTCTTCTCCTCTATCGGAGAAATGCCCAATAAGATTTCTGAGAAATGCAAGAACACCGGGCAAAATTCTCCAAATAGTAAGAATGAAACCGTTCGAATCGCACTCGAAGGTCTTGCCTTGAAATATCGTCAGGTTTTGGAAAATTTAAGGGCTCAAACCCAAAAATCTCTCAACACTCTACATATTGTGGGTGGAGGCACTCAAAACGAGCTGCTGAATCAGATGACCGCAGATGCAACAGGCTGTGAAATCATCGCCGGACCGATCGAAGCTACTTCAGTTGGTAACATACTGGTGCAGATGATCGCAACCGGAGAGCTTGGTTCACTCTCGGAGGGCAGGGAATTGGTTGCCAACTCCTTTGAGCCGAAAAGGTATGAACCCAAGGGAAACCTTGAGCAGTGGGAGGAGGCATACCTTAAAATGAGAGCTATTAAACAAAGGTGAGGGAGTCCTCATCGCATTAGAATCGATATGAAATCACCAACAATCTGGAAAAATTTACCCAAAGTCGGAATCCGACCAACCATCGACGGCCGTCTCGGCGGAGTGCGTGAATCACTGGAAGAGCAAACCATGAATCAGGCAAAAGCGGTCGCCCGACTGATCGAGGAATCCATGAAATATCCGAACGGAGAGCCGGTCCAGTGCGTCATTTCCGATTCCTGCATCGGTGGGGTTGCGGAAGCCGCTGCTACTGCTGAACAATTTTCCCCTGAAAATGTTGGGGTTTCCTTAACCGTAACTCCCTGCTGGTGTTACGGTTCCGAGACCATGGATATGGATCCGTTGATCCCCAAAGCGGTCTGGGGCTTCAATGGTACGGAAAGGCCTGGTGCGGTCTACCTTGCAGCGGTTGCTGCGGCTCACAGTCAAAAAGGTATACCCGCTTACAAGATTTACGGGAAGGAAGTCCAGGATGCGGATGACGAATCTATTCCCTCCGATGTTCGGGAGAAAATTTTTCGATTCATTCGATCGGGGCTTGCGGTTTCCATCATGCGGGGAAAGTCATATCTTTCCATGGGGGGTACTTCTATGGGAATCGTCGGTTCTACCGTGGATCCAAATTTTTTCGAGGCTTTTCTCGGTATGCGGGTTGAATTCTCCGACATGACGGAATTCATTCGCAGAATGGAGGGCAATATTTTTGATGAAGAAGAATTCAAACGGGCAATGGAGTATGTCAGTGCTCAATTCTGTGAAGGTGAAGACTATAATGAGCCTGAAAAAAGACGCCCACGGGAACAACTGGACAAAGAGTGGGAGACATCGGTCCAGATGTGTCTGATTGCAAGAGACTTGATGGTGGGGAATCCAGTTCTTGAAGAAAAGGGATTTGGGGAGGAAGCACGGGGGCATCATGCGATTGCTGCAGGTTTTCAAGGCCAGCGACAATGGACGGATCACATGCCAAACGGAGATTTTATGGAGGCAGTTCTTAATTCCAGTTGGGATTGGAATGGCAAGAGGACACCCTACGTTCTGGCTACAGAAAATGATGCACTGAATGGAGTGTGTATGTTGTTTGGTCAATTACTTACCCATACTGCTCAGATATTTGCCGACCTTCGGACTTATTGGAGTCCCGAATCAGTCGAACGGGTAAGTGGAAAAAAACTTCAGGGACATGCGGAAAATGGAATTCTGCATTTGATTAATTCCGGTCCCGCCGCATTGGATGGTACTGGTTGTCAGCTCGATTCAACGGGTAAGCCGACCATGAAACCATTTTGGGAAATTTCTGAAGATGAGATTACTGCCTGCAATCAGTCGACCACTTGGCATCCTTCGATCACCGAATATTTTCCTGGAGGTGGATGGTCTACCCGCTACCAAACAAAAGGTGGTATTCCGGTTACCATGACCCGTTTGAATCTGTTTAAAGGGTTGGGCCCTGCCTTGCAATTGGTTGAAGGTTACACTGTAGAATTGGATCAAGAAGTTCATGATGTGCTTGATCAGCGTACCAATCCAACATGGCCGACCACATGGTTTGCACCCCGTCTTACCGGGAAGGGCCCATTTCGTAGCGTTTATTCGGTTATGGATGCATGGGGTTCCAATCACTGCGTGATGACACCCGGACATGTCGGAGCGGACTTTATTTCCTTGGCGGCCAACTTAAGAATTCCGGTTTACATGCACAATCTGGAAGAAAATAAACTCTTCAGACCATCTACCTGGTCGGGATTTGGAACTGCAGATTCCGAATCCGCGGATTTTCGTGCGTGCGAGAAACTCGGTCCTCTTTACACGAGCTACAAATAGGCAGGTATTAAAATTCTCCGGTGACTCGGGAAAGAAATTAAATTACTTCTTGCCGTATTCTTTTTGGAGATTGAGGATCGCGGCCTTGAGGGCTTTTGGTGCCTCACCGTCAACCGTTTGCTTGCACTTCATTGCGGTTACCAAAACCTCGTGTGCGGATGTTAAAAGTTTGTGGTAATTAGAAGAACTGGATTTGATTCTCTGAATCAAAAAGTATTCGCACACAATTTTTTGAATTTTTGCGGCGTGTGATTCTTTCGTGGAAACCCAACGGGCCAATTGATTTTTGGACTGGGCATCATTTTTACCACTTAATTCATTGATCAATTTAGTCGCTTTTTCAATTGTAGTGTGGTCTTCAAGCATTTGATCGAATCGAAGTTGATCCGTGTAGACTCCGCAAGGAACTTG
>JAYYRA010000020.1:0-16452 GCA_036127675.1 Verrucomicrobiota bacterium | reverse complement strand
CTTGTATTCAAGCCTACTCATTTCTCCATTTGGTCTAATCCCTGTGAAACACATAAGTGCAAATGCAGGTTGGTGAGATGGTTTTATCTCTCGGAGAATCTGCAGGGTTTGTTGTGGTGTTAATATCCCAATCGGACTCGGAATCTCTTTTACATTGAGCAATTCAATACTCCATTCTTTCTGCGGAGTATAATCTTTGTAATAACACCACCTAAGAAAAACTTCCCAAATAGTCTTATAGGTCTTCCTTGTGGACTTCGTCCAAAGCTTACCTTTATTTGGTCCCGATCTAGCAACTTGTATTTCTAAAGTCTGACTTAAGGATTTTAAAGTAATGTCTTTTATGTAGTCCCACTTGAGTAGCATATCTAGCTTGTGCTGAATTGGTTGAGTGTTTGATCGTGGATACCTTCTTCTGTAATCTTCAATATATTCTCCTATTGCAACATTGGTTCTTGTCTCGAATCCCGCAGGAATCTTCTTTAATTTTTCATTCATCCACGCAACAGAATCAAAAGATGAAGCTTCTCCGTAATTTTCAAAAAATTTCCTGTATCTGTTGCCCTGATAATGGAGGGTCAAGAGCCATTTATCCTTACCATTCTTCTTCGTCCTTGTAAGCTTAGTTTTCATTTTGGTGGCATTTTTGGTGGCAGTAAAAGTGCGAAATAGTGATACATTTCGGTTTAAAACTATAAGCCTTACTTGCAATAAAAAAAGAGCCAAATCGAAGCAAATCCCTTTATTTAAGTGGAAATACCGCGTCTTTAGTGGATAGTTTAGAGTAGTGTCATTTTAGTAAAGTTATGCATTACGAATGCGTTGCTCTACCAACTGAGCTATCTCGGCAAAATTTCTTAAATAATAAATAGTCAAGCTACTTTATGCAACTAACAACCGAGGGGATTGGAAAATATCCGGAGGACCAAAGAGATAAATCAATTCGCGCATCAATTCCTTTGGAGTAATCGAACCGGATAGCTCCAAACATGAAAACAGATACATTACCGCTTCCTTTTCAAGGTGTAAATAGATTGGACTAAATGGACAGTTTCTCTTGCGGAAGGTCATCCAACCGAGTTGAAACAAATCAGAACAATATCCATCCGGCAAGCTTGAGAGATGATTACTTCTACGAATCAGAGATCCAATACCAGTTCTTCGGGCGAATGAACGAACCGAAGAAAAGGAAAGCAGTTCAATGCCATCCGAAAGACTCTTCAGATTTAAGTTAAGCTGATCATTGATCACCCCAACAAAACCACTGTTGCAACCGAAATTTTCGAAAATCAAATTTAGTGCCGTATGTCTGAAAAATCCCGGTTTTTCTTTCATCAGAGTTTTCAACTCTGCATGATCGACCACTTTATCCCATGTTGAATCCGGAACCAGTAAGCTCTCCCGAATGACCTTAACCATGGGATGGTATAAAATCTTCGACAAACTTTCCGAACGGATCCACTCGTTTGTAAAATGTAATTTACCAACACATCCACGCTCATATGCACAAAAAGCCTGCGTATGATGGTATTTTTTCTTCGAAGTAAAAAACTCGGATTGAAAAGCCAACCATTCCGGTTCCTTCCTAGTGTCCAAATTTAGATAACTCATCGCCTGTTCCGGACAATTCGCCCGAAAAAAATGTTTCCATTTTCCATTCTTTCCATCCTGCAAAACGGTTTTCCCACCATTTCCAATCAGATCGAATTCCAAAAACGGTTTTTTCTCCATCACTTCAATTTGAGTGGATTTTTCCAGATCTAAAAATTCAAAATTATTTTGCGGCAGGTAACCACCTCCCTTAATTCCCTCTATTTCATCCAACTTTAAAAGTTCCTTGATATACCTGTTGTATGAAACATTTGGTTTTTGATTGGCAAAACCCTTCATTTCACCGAGGTATCCCTTCCGGAGGATGAAGGTTAGATGAGGCTTCCAACAAATCCCATGTGGCTTATGAATTGGCTCCCTGAGCGAATACAGTTGATCTCCAAGATTTCCATTACCATTTCCACAGTGCCGCATAGCGATGGCTTCTTGGCGGGAAAATCCATTTTCGACAATGAACCAGGCCCATCCATCTTCGAACTTCATTCGTATTTCACCGTCGTTACAAAATCGATCCCCTTCTTTGTCCTGAAGTTTTTTCTCAAATGATCCGAAGTCATCAAGAACCTGTTGGGCAGATTTTGATACAGAACGATTGTCCCTTTCTTCATGAAAGGGGTATTCCAACATCAGGGGATGAGAGTACACTGCCTGAACGCTTGAAAAATGTTCCCATAATTCCTGATCGAAATGCTCGAAGTCGTGGATGATCCGGGAAACTTCAAATCCCTTTAGTTTACGGTTCATTTTTCTGGTTAGTTTTTGAGAGCTTATCTTTCCTCCATTCAATAACTTCAAAAAAGCAAACCTTTGAATAATCGATAAGTACCAGACGATTCGATCATCTTTGCGGAAGAACTTCAAACTCCACAGAATTGCCTGCTCAAAATTGACCCGGTGGTTTTTTCCCCGTACGGAAGATCCGAGTCCGGAAAACATTTTGGAGTACCTTTTTTTACGATTCAACAAGATAACCTAGCACACAATCCAAATGATTTCCAATTAGAGCTTTGCATCCATGAGAACAGTGATGAAAAACGGATTGCTTAGGGCTCCGCTTTTCTTACTCAGTATGGATATGAATAGTCATGAAATAGATTACGAATTAATTGGGGATGACATGCAGATCGTAGAGATTGAACTGGACCCGGGTGAAACGGTTATCGCTGAAGCTGGAGCGATGAATTACATGGAAGATGGCATTGCTTTCGAAGCAAAAATGGGGGACGGATCCCAACCAAATCAGGGCCTGTTCGGAAAATTACTCGATGTTGGAAAACGAGCCCTGACCGGTGAGTCGATTTTTATGACCCATTTCACCAACCAAGGTGTCGGGAAGAAGAGAGTCAGCTTTGCGGCTCCATTTCCAGGTAAAATTATCTGCGTCGATCTCAATGAACTTCAAGGGAATCTACTCTGTCAAAAAGATTCATTTCTCTGTGCTGCAATGGGAACGAAGTTATCCATCGCATTTCAACGAAAATTAGGAGCTGGTTTTTTTGGAGGAGAAGGATTCATACTGCAAAAACTTTCCGGTGATGGAAAGGCTTTCGTCCATGCCGGGGGAACGGTGGTCAGGAAAGAATTGAATGGAGAAACGCTCAGGGTTGATACCGGTTGCATCGTTGCATTCGATGAGCGCATCCAATACGATGTTCAGTTAGCAGGCGGGTTAAAATCTATGGTTTTTGGTGGCGAGGGGTTATTTCTGGCAACTCTAAGCGGATTTGGTACGGTTTGGTTACAAAGCCTGCCATTTTCCCGTTTGGCCGATCGGGTAATACAGTGTGCTCCGAGTACCGGTGGTAAAAATCAGGGCGAAGGCTCCTTACTTGGAGGAATTGGTCGATTGGTTGATGGGGATTGATTTGATCCAGTTAGAACAGAATGAAATTAAGCTGTCTCCTTCTTTTCTTTTGTTCTTTTCTTTTCGGTTTCTTCCCTGATTTCTATTTAATAGGACATTCCAAAGAAGATCCGGACCCATTACGCTTTGAAGAAAGCTTCCAAAAATTCTCATCTGAAGACAGAGGCATCCAATCCTTTGGCAACGATCTTACTCTTTTCACCGGCAGTTCAAGTATTCGAAAATGGACCACTTTGAGCACTGATTTTCCGGAAATTCAGTTACTCAACCGAGGATTTGGTGGAGCCCATATTTCTGATCTCATTCACTATTATCCCAAACTCTTTCCCCATTATAAGCCGAAAAGAATCATACTGTATTGCGGAGAGAATGATCTTTGGAGCGGTAAATCATATCCTCAGGTATTGGAGGATTTTCAAATTCTTTGGGAACGGATTCGGTCCGATCTTCCGAATGTCACCCTAATTTATCTTTCCTGCAAACCCTCTCCGAAAAGAATCTCCAAATGGAATCTCTATCAAGCCCTTAACCTAAGAATAAAGAACCTGTGCCTTCGAACCAAAGGGATGACCTTTATCGATCTCTCCCCGACGGTTTTAAAAGCGAATATGAAATTTCATCCCGGGCTTTGGGAAGAGGATCAACTTCATGTGAATGGTTCGGGATACGCGAGATGGACAAAATGGATTCGTCCGACTCTTGGGCTCTAAATCTTCAACACAATTGGAAATTAACTGCCCGGCTTGCGGATGGGAATTTCAGCGAGTTCCGGGGGAATTTCATCCGGAGAAAAAGTCGGGAAGGTCAAATCCGCCAGACTTTTGAAAGGAACTCCAAAATCTGGAGTCGAAATACTGCGGTTTACAATAACCGTAACCGCAACCGGAACACCTCCAAGGTCTCTGACGATTTTTAATGCCTCTTCCACCCGCCCACCTCGTGTCACCACATCTTCAGTGATTAAAACTTTCTCCCCTTGCCTGATTTTGAATCCTCTACGTAAAGCCAAGTCTCCGTCCTTTTTTTCCAGGAAGATATAACGTTTACCGGTCTGTCTGGCAATTTCCTGACCAATCACTAATCCTCCCATCGCGGGAGCAACCACCGTTTCAAATTCATAGTCCAAAACCTTTTCCAAAGTCAGTTCCGCCATACGGGTTACCGCAGCCATATCCTGACAAACTTGAGCACATTGAAAGAAATGTCCGCTGTGCAGACCAGACCGCAGAACGAAATGTCCCTTTAGTAATGCGCCGGTCTTTTCGAAGAGTTGAAGCACTTCCTGTTCTGATGATTCCATAACCCTCTACATCAATCACGGTTGTGAAATTTGCCAAGCACGAGTTATTCGCAAGCGAAAAAATTCAAACTTTCGATTTGGTTTTAAACAGCAAAGCTACCCTTATTTTCTGTATACAGGAGCCTTCCAATCAGCAGGTAGTTTACCTTGGGGGCGTACCCCGGTTGAACCCACGGGGATTGGGCAGTCGCCTGGCTCCTTCATGGGTAAATCGTCGGGTAGATGTTTGATTTTGATCTCCTTGAACTCGACAGTCATGGCTGGTCCCACATGGACCTGCATCGCAAGGACACCTTCCAATTTCCTACCCTTTTTATCGAGATCCACAAGGTCCGCTGTCGGGTGACCGTTTATCCAATGCCGGTGATGATTGGCTTCCACCAACACCCGATATTCGTGCCATTCTCCGGAGGCAAATTCCTTTACCGGAAGATTTCCCACAATCCATGACTGACCATTGGGGTCCACGATTACTTTTTCACCGGTATGAGAGAGAATCCGCCGCCCTTTTTCCTCATACAACATTCCGTTGTATTTTGCCACTTTGGGAACCACGTCACATTGATACCCGGTAACCACATCTAAACCAAGGTAAGGACGCGATATTCCACGGTACTGAATCCCACTGTTACCACCTGACGAAATTCTGACCTTCAATCGAAGATCAAAATTTCGGACCGTTGCCGCCTTCCAGGTAATGAAACGGTTCTTCTTTAGGGATCCATCCGTCTTTCCAATCAGAACCCCATCCTTCTTGGACCAATACTTTTCATCCCCTGACCAATTACGAATCCGATTTCCAGGAGCTATTAAATTTGACCAACCATCAGAATCCGGACGATTCCCCACCTTTGCAGCGGAATCGGGAAACGGTACAGTGGAAACAGAAAGCGGAGTTGATTTTAACCCTAATGGACCTCCGAATTCCTCGACTCGAAGATCGGTCAGTTTACGCATTTTTTTCAATGTCTGTTGATACTTTGGGTTAGAGGAGAAATTGATCAATTCATCCGGGTCCTCCTTTAAGTCGTGTAAGAATTCGTAATTATTCTCATCGACATACCTGACATATTTGAAACGATTCCCTCTGATTCCCTCGAATGCGGGAATTCTGCTTCGCACCGCAAAATGCTCGTGAAAAGTATGTTTACGCCAGTTGCCCGAACCGTTTCCTGAGACCAATGAATCGAAGGACTTTCCCTGATACCTTTCGGGAACCTTTAAACCTGCCCAAGATAAAAAGGTGGAAGGTAGATCCAAATTCAATACAGCCTCCCTACGGACCTGTCCTTTTGCCTCCTGCTTCACCCGAGGATCGTAAACCACCATTGGCACCCGCAAGGACTCCTCATAATGAGACCATTTTCCTGCAAACCCTCGATTTCCCATGTGAAATCCATTATCCGCCGTGTAAACAATGATGGTGTTTTTTGCCAAACCTTTTTGTTTAAGAGCCTGTAGAAAGCGTCCGATGGCACCGTCAATGCCCGAAACCATCCGGAAGTAAGCCCGCATATTCGTACGATATCTGTCATCCGTATTCCAACGCCAAAAAAATCTCTCCCGATTAATCGTGGTTTGCAAAAAATCAGGCTGAGCCTGAAAAATCTTCGGATCATTTAATCGAGGGGGCAAAATTTCAGCTTCTTCGTACATGCCATCGACTGCTCGAGGCCAAGGAAAATGCCCAATTCCTGGTCTCCGGTCACCATCCTCTGCATGACAAGCATTGAACCACATATTCAGGGCGAAGGGCTTCCCGGCAGGCTGGTTTCGAATAAACTCAATTCCCTGATCCACGATCAATTCAGTCTCGTGACGCAAAGATCCGTCCTCCTGTTTTTTGTAGAACGGGTTTCTTCCAATGGGATGAAATTCATCAAAATGATCCTGAGCTTTCCAACCTTTGGGCATTTTCGCGTGCCATTTTCCAGCAAATCCAGTGCGGTAGCCCGCATCCCGCAAATAATCCACATATAATTTTTCCACCGCTTCAGGTTTTGCCTGATCATGATTACCAGGCACCCCATAACTACGACCAGTTAAACCGGTGAGAATTGTCGTTCGACTTACCCAACAAATGGATTGACTTACAAAGGCATTCTCAAAGAGCGTTCCTTCCCTGGCAAGCCGATCAATATTGGGAGTCTTGGCAATCGGATGCCCGTAGCACCCGAGCACACTTGATGTTTGATCGTCGGTAAAAAAGAATACAATATTCGGCTTTTTGGCTTCCAAGTCGATCCACAAAAGCATTAATGGGAAAAAAATAATCGATAAGGTTTTTTTCATGTATGAATTTTAGGCTGATATCGTTAGATGATACTAGAGCGAGAAATCTTACGATTCTCCGATTCTTACAAGAAGAATATTCTGGATTAGATTCGATTTTCTATTGAACCAAAGCTGATCGAATACTGAATTCATAAACTTGTATTCAATTTCACTGAACGCTTGACTGATTTGCTCGTACTTATGATATATTAAAGCTCATCTTATCCAAAATCCCTCTCAACTCATCTTTCAATATGCTTACTACACTCATTGTACTCGGAGTTATCGCCCTCATCGCCGTAATGGTTGTTGTGGGGATCTACAACAAGCTGGTAACCTTCAAAAATCGATTCGAAAACGCCTTCTCTCAAATCGAAGTTCAACTTCAAAGGAGATATGACCTAATCCCCAACCTGATTGAAACCGTCAAGGGATATATGGCACATGAGAAGGAAACACTGGAAGCGGTCATCCAGGCCCGCAACCAAGCACAATCCAGCCTAAAAAATGCATCTCAAAACCCAGGAGATGCCGGAGCGATCGCTGGACTCGCCGGTGCGGAGGGCTTGCTCGGTGGAGCACTGGGAAGAATTTTCGCACTTGCGGAAAGTTACCCCGATTTAAAGGCGAATCAAAATATGGCCAATTTGCAAGAAGAGCTTAGTTCTACCGAAAACAAAGTCGCTTTCTCCAGACAAGCGTTCAACGATGCAGTTACCGCTTACAACACCTACAAGCAAACTTTTCCTCCAGTCATTTTTGCCGCCATGTTTGGTCACGCTCAAGACGCTACCCTTCTGGAATTTGACAGTGAGGAGATTAAGGATGCTCCAAAGGTCCAATTCTAATCATTAGCTTTTTGATTTTCGTTCCAATCCGTGGATTTTTTTGCGGAACAAGATAAGGCACGGGCGAAAAGCTCGTATTTGGTTTTTCTTTTCTGCCTAGCAGTAGTTTGTATCATTGGAAGCCTGTTCGCTTTGTTTTCCTTTATCGGTACCCAGGATAAGGATTTGGCAAAACTCGCATGGACTCCCCAGCTCTTTGGTATGGTTACCTTGGGGACCCTTGTTGTTGTTGGGCTTGCCAGTCTTCTTCGAATCGCATTTCTTTCCGGTGGTGGAAAAGTGGTTGCAGAATCCCTCGGTGGAAAACTTGTCCAACCCAACACCTCGAATCCGCTTGAAAAGAGAATTTTAAATCTGGTCGAGGAAATGGCGATTGCTTCCGGTACTCCGGTTCCGCCAGTTTATCTGATGGAGGAAGAGGGTATCAATGCGTTCGCAGCCGGCTATTCCCCATCCGACGCAGTGGTTGGAATTACCCGTGGATGTGCGGAAAAATTAAATCGCGATCAACTGCAAGGGGTCGTCGCCCATGAATTCAGCCACATACTAAATGGGGATATGAGACTGAACATTCGTCTAAGCGGCATCATCTTCGGTATTATTTTCCTCTCTCGAGTGGGAGAGATTATGATGAGGGTTTCGGGTGGATCTCGTCATCGCAGTCGTAACAATGACAGTGGAGGTGGAGCTCTGGTTCTGATTGGTCTGGGAATTTTCCTTGTTGGCTTGATCGGTGCATTTTTTGGTTCTTTGATCCGTGCGGCAGTCAGTAGACAAAGAGAGTTTCTGGCGGATGCCTCCGCGGTTCAGTTCACCCGTAATCCAGAAGGTATATCCGGAGCTCTCAAGAGAATCGGTGGCTTTTCCGCAGGCTCTAAAATTCAATCCAGTCAAGCCGGGGACTATAGTCATTTCTTTTTCAGCTCCGCTCTATCCAGCATGTT
This sequence comes from Verrucomicrobiota bacterium, assembly GCA_036127675.1. Classification (GTDB taxonomy): domain Bacteria; phylum Verrucomicrobiota; class Verrucomicrobiia; order Opitutales; family Seribacteraceae; genus Seribacter. The sequence continues at coordinate 7,611 of JAYYRA010000020.1, read as the reverse complement.
CGCTACTCATCCCCCACTCCCACTCAGAATTCGGCGGATCGAACCAAACTGGTCTAACCAATACCCCAATACAGATCAGATTTCGGAAAGTACTGAAGCAGCTTCGGAATTAACCAGCGGATTTGCCGGAGACGCTCCTGCTGAAAGTATCACCCAGAGTCAGCAAGCCAGTGCTCGTCCGGTTTCTACAGAAGCTTCCGGAAATTCACGGGAATCCTTTCTTCAATCCTTTGAGGGACCCAAAGATAAACAGATTCAACACGCCCGGAATCTGTTGGAACAGATCCCCCAAAATCTGCTTGCCTACGCCAAAGAGCCCTCCCAATCCAGATGCATTCTATTTTCTCTTTTGCTCGACTCGAAGGATTCATCGGTTTGTAACGAACAGATTCAACTGATCCAAGAGAAAACCGATCAAATGACCAGTGATCTAACTTCACAAATTTCCGCTCAGGTCCAAGCGCTCTGCAATGAACTGAAATACCTTCTCATCGAGGAGTGCTCTGCATCCTTCTCCCTATTTTCCTCCCAACAGATGAAGGATTTCTATCACTTGATTGATGCTCTTATTCGGGCTGACCAACAGATCGACCTTTTTGAATGGAGTGTTCAAAAGATTGTTGAAAACCAAATCGCTCAAAAATCCAATCCTGGAGCATACTCTCCGCATGGTCGGGCCTCGTTAAGAAGCAAACTAAATGAGTGCTCGATCTTTCTTGGTGCACTCGCCCATTTCGGTGGAAACCCGGAAGACTCGGAAAAAGCATTTGAAAAAGGTTTTCGCTCTCTGGATCGTTCTGCTCCAGTCAATCTTCCTCCTTTGGACAAATGCGATCTTCGTTCAATGAATGAAAATCTACCGAAATTGGCCAAGATGACTCCTTTGGCAAAACGCTCCTTTCTCGATGCCTGTTCCAAAGTCGCCGAACACGACGGGGTGATTTCGAATTCTGAAATTCAGATCATCCGTGGAATTGCAGCCGCTCTATCTTGCCCGCTCGGTCCGATCTCTCCCGAGTCATAAGAACGGGCTGATTTGTTTTTACGAGTCCGAAAACTCCAACTCGACCGAACCCTGTTCTGCCGAATCCATGCATGACATCAGAACCTTTTGGGTCAGTCTGGTGATTTTCGGCCAGTGCCCGTCCAATTCTCCGGACAATACCAATCCAGAAAAATTCCGAAACAGATTTGATTCCTGTGCGGAGGGATGACTACTGGCATATTCCTCAACCTGATATGCAGTTTCCCGACGCTCCATACGAAAGTCACAAATATCACAATCAAAGATCGAATTGGAAGCCGTGAAACCCAATCGGTTTCCAAAGTACGGCAGGACAAAATCATCCATTCTTAGATTGCCCTTGGAGCCACTGATATGGGCCAATTGCTGGTGCTCCGTAAGAAAGGAGCAGTAAAAGCTTGCTGAAACATCTTCAAAAAGCACTTCGCCGGAAAATTCCGTCGGTACTTGCTTCGGACTTCCGGACATTGATGAAGAATTCAATAATCTACCAACCACTGATTTTGGTTTTTCGTATTTCATTACCCAAAGAATGAATCGTAAGGTATACCATCCTAAATCCCCCAGGCAACCGTGAGGTTCGAGATCGCTGTGCATTCGAATGTTCTGCGTCAGAAATTCCTCGGGGGCACAAAAACTAAACTGGGTATTGATTCTTCTTAGTTTACCTACACTTTTTCCATCATCAATCACCGCACGAATCCGTTTCATTCGCTCGCTATGCATGAACATTACCCCATCCATAAACTGTACCCCTGCCCTTTCGCAGGCAGAAGTGATTTCTTCCACTTGCTCGGCGTTGATCCCGCAGGGCTTTTCACAAAGCAGATGTTTTCCCGCCCCTGCCACTTTTAACGCCCATTCGTGCCGGAGTCCTGTGGGTAATGGAAGATAGATGGCATCCACATCCTCCCTGGACAAAAGTTCTTCATAGCTTCCCAGTGCTAATGGAGTATTTGGATGAGGCACTTGCTGACTGCATTGATCGATAAAGTCCCTCGACTTTTGGATATCTCGACTGGCTACTGCGATCAATTCAGCATTTCCGGCATTTCGAATGGACTGCCAATTTTTCTGCGCGATTCCAGCAGTTCCTAAAATTCCCCAACGACATTTTTTTTCATTCATGAAAATTTTTAATGCCCTTAAAATTGACCGGGGTCGAGCCAGAAGAAATTTTGTTCTTAAACTAGGTCGCTTGACTCGGGTTATGGTATTTCAGATGGTAAGAGGAATGAAATCCCACGCCTTAACCATTCTCTTTCTTTTGGTACTATCCAATTGTTTTCTATTTTCCGCAGAAAAAAACATCATCTTCATTATTACTGATGATCAGTCCCCAACTCTTGGTTGCTATGGCGATCCCGTAGCCCAGACTCCGGCTATCGACTCCTTGGCTAAGGATGGCACCCTATTCTTAAACGCCTTTGCTACCACTGCCAGTTGTTCCGCCAGTCGTTCGGTGGTGATGAGTGGCCTCCACAATCACGCAAATGGCCAGTACGGGCATCAACATGCATTTCATAAATTTTCCAGTTACTTCAATGTTGTTGGCCTTTCTTTACCGAGGGAAATGGCCAAGGCGGGTTACCGAACCGGACATATTGGGAAGTATCATGTTTCGCCGGAAGAAGTCTTCCATTTTCAAACTTACATGAAAGGAAGTCAGCGTAACGCGGTTGATATGGCAAATAAGTCGGAGGACTTCATTACCGCCAAAAGCGACCAACCTTTTTTCCTCTATTTCGCTCCCTCCGATCCCCATCGTGGAGGCGGAAAAGATATGAGCTCGAAAAACAAGCTCAAGCCGGATCTTTTTGGAAACAAGCCAGACCGTAAATCACATACAGGAGTCGAAGAAGTTTTTTATGATCCCCTAAAGGTTCCGATTCCAAGCTTCCTTCCCGATACTTCGGAAACCCGAGAGGAACTTGCTCAGTATTATCAAAGCGTTTCCCGAATCGATCAGGGCCTGGCCCGTTTGATAGAAATACTCCAGAATGCTGGTCTTTATGAAAAGACCATGATTGTATTCACTTCCGATCACGGAATGGCTTTCGCCGGGGGGAAGACCACCGTCTATGAAGGAGGATTAAAGGTGCCTTTCGTAGTTCGTAACCCATACGAGAAAAAACGAGGGATCCGGCACACCGCCCTAATCAGTCACATCGACATCACTCCCAGCCTGCTTGACTTTGCCGGTGCTTTGAATGTTGAAAAAAACCGCCCCATACAATGGGAAGACCCAAGCAAATCATACCCAGTTCCCAAGTCCGGCACTCCAAAAGACAACCGTGGAATCACCAGCAAATTATCCAGTTATCATGGAAAATCATGGGTTCCCATTTTGGGGAAATCAAAGGCGGAGCATTGGAGCAGTATTTTCGCTTCCCATACTTTTCACGAGATTCAGATGTATTACCCCATGCGGGTTTACCGAGACAAGAAATTCAAACTTATCTGGAATATCGCTCACCCGCTGCCTTATCCTTTTGCCTCGGATTTATGGGCAGCGAGTAGTTTTCAGGCTCAATTTCAAAAGTCCCTCTCCGCACCATATGGAAAGAAAACTGTTCGCCAATACATACACCGTCCGGAATTCGAATTCTTCAGGATCGACAAAGACTCGGAAGAAGCAATTAATTTGGCTGGGAATCCAAAGTTTGCTTCCTTACTCGAAGAATACAAAGAAAAACTAAAGTTTTCCCAGCACACATTTCATGATCCATGGGTAATGAAATGGTCCTACGAATAATCCGGTTACTCTCTATTTAGCATTCAATTTCCATTCGGGAAAGTTCAGCTCATTTCGATTTTTTATATATTTCAGCTCCGGTAGTTGGATTTATGATATTTGGGGTATAGTTTTAATTCAAAAAAGTTTTTAAAAAATTCGTAAAATTAATCTTGGACCGAATTATGTAGAGCATGTTTGTACAAGTAATTAGTCGTATCAGTCTAAGCCTTGGCCTTAGTAAAAAAGATGCTTTAAATTCTGAGTTTGTTAAGGAATTATGTGTGGATTTGGTTCACGGCCGAACTATTATCATGGATTCCAAAAGTAGAAAAATCTTCTCTGTCACTCAAAATCCAATTGTTGAAAAAGAAATAGATACAGAAGATATCCGCCCAATTTTCAGACAGTAGAATCCCTCTTTTTTCGAAGACTCTCCCCTAACCAGGAGATCACCGCCTCAATCATAGGTGATTCTCCTTCACCAGAAAAAACATGGTTCGCTCCAGGGATTTCTAGCATTTTTTTAGGTTCACTGGCTAAAGCAAAAATTTCCCGGGAATCCTCGATGGGGACCACATCATCCTCATCTCCATGGACCAATAACAAAGGCACCTTTATTTCCCCCGCCTTGTTCGCAACCGATCCAATATCGTACATGTCGTTTTTGTAAGTTAAAGAAAGAGGGCAATCAGCTTCTTCCCACATGCAGCCTTCATCCGGGGTTTCTTCTCCAAATTCTCGATCGTAAAAGGCCTGAGTGTTTACCATTCCGGCCAGCGAAATCAAGTTTCCTATTCTTTCATCACTCGCCGCAGCCAGCACTCCAACTGCACCACCCATACTGTGTCCCGCATAGGTCACCTTATATCCATTATCCACCGCCGCGGTGATCACCGCTTTCAAGTCCTCTACTTCCTTGGATATGGTACATTCACGAAAATCTCCACCCGAACCACCGTTACCGGCAAAGGAAAAACGAAGTACGGAAAGTCCCTCTTCCTCTACCGCTTCGGCCAAAGAGACCACAAAGGGGCGATCCTTGTTCCCTGTTACTCCATGACCAATAATCAGTAGATCCCGGGTACGGGAATTCGCATCGTGAAAAGTATAATCCAAAGTTTCCCCATGGGAATTGGTAATAGTCTGATCCATAAGCAAAAGAATTACTCAAAGCTTCGAATTCTTGCAAGATTCCAATCGAATTACGGTGTTCTTCAAACAAAAGAAAAAGCCGGCCCAAGAGGCCGGCTTTTAAAATTTCAAAGGATTTTCTTTGCTTACGCGATCTCCGCGGCATGAAATTCCAACCAATCATCCAAGTTGTTCAGATTGATTGCATCCTTGGGGTCTCCGTCAGCAAGTCCATTGGCAGATAGAATTCCTTGACGGGTGGCATCATCATGGATGTATCCGGTTATCGAATCATTTAAGCCCTGAATAGTTTCTGCATCCAATTTCACCCCGGGTTGCTCCGCAATCCAAGCTTCAAACTGTGGATAGGTGGGTTTAGCGTCGGTAATGAAGGAACGAACCGCATCTGCATTCAAGCCAAGAGCGTCAATCACCATGGAGTCATATCCGGCTCCAATGCCAGGATACCCGTCGGCGATTTTACCGGCTGCTTCCAGAGAAACTTTTTGCCAGAGGCGGGGGAGATGGAGGACGCCGTTTGGTCCGGCGGTTCCGGAACTAATGAGAGGGACAATTTTAGACATAATTTAACTGGTTTATTTTAGGGTTTTTGAGTTGGGTTAAAAAGGACACCTGGATTTCGTAAGTTTTTGAATTCGAAAAATAGGTTCGACAAATTCACCATGCCATTCTTCAAAGGTAAAGTCTTTAATCGATTAAACCCTAAATCTGAAACCACTCCCTATTATGAATTCCAAAGAAAAGAAAATCGGCTTTGTCGGCGTTGGTCGCATGGGAGCCAATATGGCCCGCAACCTTACCGATAAGGGTTATTCCATCAGTTGCGTGAATGATGTCAACCAGGAGGCAGCCGCCTCCCTTGCCAACGAACTTGGTTGTGCCCACGCCCCCACCCTTGCCGAGGTTACCGCACAGTCTGATATCGTATTGACCGTGGTTACCAATGATGCCGCCATGGAATCGATCTTTTTCGGCGCGGATGACAATCTTTTCCAAGACGCCTCCGGTACCCTTTTCATTAATTGTGCCACCCTATCCCCTGCCATGCATGTGAAACTGGAAACGGCTGCAACCGAAAACGGCTCAACCACCCTAGAGGGTTGCATGGCCTCCAGTATTACCCAAGCTAGGGAAGGCACGCTCTATTTAATGATTGGTGGAAAACAGGAGATATTTGAAAGTGTGAAAGACCTGCTCGACGATCTCAGCATTAACCTGCGCTTTGTGGGGGAAGCCGGTCGGGCCGCTCAAGTTAAAGCTCTGGTCAACATGGTCATGAACATCAATACCGCTGCCCTCGCTGAAGGCTTGGGTATTGGGGATGCTCTCGGCCTTGATCTGGAAATGCTTTGCGAAATTTTTTCCCAGACCGGAGCCAATTCCCGGGTCTTGGAAACCGACGCAGAGGATATGCTCGGTCGGGACCATGAATGTTATTTTTCGGCCGAGCATGCGGCCAAGGATTCCGGGATTGCCATCGCAGTTGCCGAAGAAGCGGGCATACAGGTCCCACTCGCTAAAGCTACCCTTGCCCAGTACGAAAAAATGGTAGCCGCCGGCTTGGGAGATTTGGACAAATCTGGAGTCGCCGAATTGACCTTCAAAGGGAGAGGTTCAGGAAATTAAATTAATTTCGTTAGGATCAGACCGTACCAAAAATGCGGTCGTCTGCATCTCCCAAGCTTGAGACGATATATCCGTTTTCATTCAGAAGCTCTTCGAAGGAAACTGTAAAGACCTGCACATTCGGGTGAGTCTACTATATGCCGGTCAGTCAATAAAGAAAGGAAACAAATATTTATGGATCCTGCTTTCTTCAGCCGGGTAATGGTAGCTACATAAAAATTACCTGTTCCCATAGTGGTGACCGACTTAACTCTATCAACTATTTATTAGGACTAATTCGATATTTTCTGTTAGGTCTCAGCATCACTATCGATTGCGTGAGGATTTCCGCAATTCCAGCATTCATTCAGAGGAGCATCCACGGCTTCGCCACAGGACGGACATATCCATTCACCATCGTTCGATTCCACTGAGGAAAGAAACGCGGAGATTAATTCCCTGGCACGGGCAAGATCTTCTTCGTGCATTATACAGACATTGGGATAGATCGCGGGGATGGGAATTTCGGTAATGTTGCACCCGTCCCAGTTCCTGAGAACAGTCCTGATACCCGCATCCACAAGGAGGCTGTTCACTAATCCTACGGTGGCCGTATCCCAATGGCGAAAAACCTCCTGCATTTGGGTTTATTTACATCTTTTTCACGGATTCCGCAAACCGGCCGATCACTCCGTCGAAGGAACCGTTGGAGAAAAAGACAACGAGGGCAGGTTCTGAAAATGAATAATTTTTCAGGAAATCCTCCAGTTCCTCGTTGGTGCTAAAGGCATGACCCGACTTTCCATGGTCCTGGATCCTTTGGATCATATTCGCAGGATTGATCCGTTTATCCGCCGGTATTTTTTCCGCCCGGTGGACGGCACCGAGCAGGCCGACATCAGCAAGGGCAAGGGCATCAGCAAAGCGATCCTCGAACACATTGGTAACGGCGGTGTTACTCCGCGGTTCAAAACAGGCGATTAGCCTACGGTCCGGCCAACGGGCTCGCAATGATTCCAAAGCACCTGCAATTGCAGTGGGATGATGAGCGAAATCAGAAAGTACAACCAGTTTGTCCTGATCCACCAGAACC
>JAYYRA010000019.1:0-27537 GCA_036127675.1 Verrucomicrobiota bacterium | reverse complement strand
GATTTCTGGCACTTGTTGGCTTCCTTGTTGGTTCATCGAAATCTGAGCCATTCCAATCGCTCCTTGAGCAACGGTCCAAAGACCAAGAGCAGCCTGAGTATCTCGGCAATGAACGCACAATTCCAAAGCTATTGAATTAGCAAGAAACTTGGATGAAAACCCGATTTCACGAATCCCTTTTACTGAATTGGCTAATCCAGCAAACAAAGGATTTTGTTGCTGAGTATTAAATTCAGGTCTTTCCCAAACCGTAGGATCTATCTTGAAGCCTAGAGTGATATCACGATCTTTGGACATTGCTTTGATGCAAGAAAGCGACGAATTGATATCTTCCGCTGAATCAGTAATTTCTGTCTTCTCAGACAAACCGAGCTCAATTTGAGAATAGTTTCCGCCTGATAAAATAGAAATTTTCAAGTCATCATCCAGAATATTCTCATCCAATAACTCATGAGGAATTATAATTGAAGAAGTTTTACCTCTCTTCGAAATCGTCCTCTCCACTTTCTTTCGCCAGTCCTCTCCATCAATACTGAGTGTTTTGTCTAATATGGCGGAAAAAATCTTGCTTGCATCAATTTTGTCTTTGATTTTAGCAGACAGGTGGAAATCCAGCTCAGATCCAAGTTTTGGCGATCTTCCTTGTTGTGACGCTTTACTAATACTATCCAGTCCTTCAACCGTAAAACTAAATTGGGTAAAATCATCGAAATTCAGACCGGTTAAATTGATAATTTCCTGAAATTCCGGTTCAAGATGTTTGGGATCAGAAATGTTTTCAGCCATTTCGGGATATTTTTCAACAAACATCTTGTAAAAACCACTTTCTTTAATGGATTCGATCTGGACTTCGAAAAATAAAAGGAAAGAGAATAAAAAGTCTGCACTCTTCATAGTAGTGATAATTGAATTGTTAGGGACAATTGAAAGAATCAGGAAAAATTGTACCTGTAAACATTAGTTTCCCGTTTTTGATACCCCAATGATTGATAGAGCATGTTTGCTTCTTCTCGACTTGGTCTGGAAGTAAGATCAACACTTTTCAGTCCAAATTTTACAGCTTTCTCGAGAGCATGATTCATCAATGCCTTCCCTATACCTTTACCCCTTGCCGATTGATCAACTACGACATCTTCAATCCAACCTTTTCTCCCTGTTGGTATCTCGATTGTTACAAGACTAAGCGTTCCTAAGATTTTTCCATGGTCATCTTGGGCGATGTATACAATAGTGGATTCTGAATTAATTAAAACTTTAAGCCTTTGAATGTCCAAAAGTTCTGCAGAAGAGGATAATTGTGGGAGTAATTCATTGATCGATTCCAGTTCTTCATAATCCGCATCTTTAAGTTCCAAAATTTTTATCATGGGTTGAATTTTAGATTAATTTTAAAATAAAGCGAGCAGGCATCCAAAGGAACAAAAAGGGCGTGGCTTGCCCAAACCACGCCCATTCCATAACAATTTATTCAAATTTTAGGTTAACTTGAATGATTTTAAGGAACATTTATCAATCCAATTAAAATAAGCTTTTGATGATCCGATTTCTCACATTTGATGTAACAATTTAACATCCCTTTTTATTTTGATTCAGATGAGACATATAATTCATTTTTAGATTTAAGATTTATCAACAAACATTCCTTTGTCATTGATCTTTATCGCGATTCCAATAAGTTAATATACTTTCTTCCCTTGTACCAATTTTAATTCCTCACTAATAAACTATAGTAGATTTGGATAATATTTGAGGTACAAGCGAATCGGTTTAACAAAAGACACAAATAATAATGGAAATATATGTAGGTAATCTACCTTGGTCCACAAGTGATCAAGAATTAGCGGATGCTTTCGGTGCTTATGGTAGCGTCGAAAAAGCTTCCATCATCTCCGATCGCAACTCTGGTCGATCAAAAGGTTTTGGTTTCGTCACCATGAATAATGACGATGAAGCAAATCAGGCAATTGAAGCTATGAACGGAACAGATTTTGGTGGGAGAGCTTTAAAAGTAAACGAAGCTCGCCCAAGAGAAGATCGTCCACCTCGCCAATCGAATTGGTAGTATCGAGTCTTTGAAATCTTTTAAAAAACGCCTGTTTAAGCAGGCGTTTTTTTTTTGTCTTGTCGGCTCTAATATTACTTTCAAAGTATTACCAACTAAACAGAAAAAATTATGAATCCAAAACCAACATCCTTCCTTGAAAGCGTAGATCTTTATTTCAATCAAGCAGCTAGAGCCCTTGATCTCCCAAAAGGTTTGGCTCGTCAAATTCGTACTTGCAATGCGATTTGCGAAATGAAATTTGGAGTTGAACTACGGGGTGGATACGAAATTTTTACTGGTTGGAGGGCTACACACAGCGAACATGTTTTACCGGCGAAGGGAGGTATTCGATATGCTCCTTTTTCCGATCAACAAGAAGTTGAAGCACTCGCTGCCCTGATGACTTATAAATGCTCTATAGTAAATGTTCCTTATGCAGGGTCGAAAGGCGCTCTGAGAATTAATCCTAAGAAATATTCGCTAGAAGAACTAGAGCATATCACTCGTAGATTTGCCCAAGAACTTGACAAAAGAGGATTCTTAGGACCGGGTTTGAATGTACCTGCACCTGACATGGGAACCGGACAACGAACAATGTCATGGATTGCAGATGAGTATCAGAGACTTCACCCCTCGGATATAAATGCACAAGGTTGCGTAACGGGAAAACCGGTTCATTTTGGAGGCGTCGAGGGGAGGGTTGAAGCCACTGGTAGAGGAGTTCAATACGGTTTAAAAGAATTCTTTCGCAATCCCGACGATGTCCAGAAAGCCGGATTGGATGGAAATTTAGACGGCAAGACAATCATTCTCCAAGGCTTGGGAAATGTTGGGTACCATGCAGCAAAATTTCTGGAGGAAGAAGATGGTGCGAAAATTGTTGCAGTACTGGAAAGGGATGGGGCCGTGGTTTGCGATGATGGATTACGCATCGAAGACCTTTATCAATACAAAATGGAAAATGGTAAGATCGAGGGATTTCCCGAATCTAAATTTTTTAGTGAGGGAGAGGCGTTTCTTGAGCATGATTGTGATATTTTGATCCCTGCGGCAATGGAAGGGGTAATCGACGAAAAAAACGCCCCTAAACTGAAGTGCAAGGTATTGGCTGAAGCGGCAAATGGCCCCCTAACTTTCGAAGCTGACCAAATAATTAAAGAAAAAGGAATTTTCCTCATACCAGACACTTACCTCAACGCAGGAGGAGTTACGGTATCCTACTTTGAATGGCTCAAAAATCTCTCCCATGTTCGCTTTGGGAGAATGGATAGAAGATTCGCTGAAGCTCAAAATGAAAGAGTGATCGAATTAATTGAAGGAGCAATTGGGAAATCTTTGGAGAAATCTGCTAAAGCAAAACTTCTTGAAGGTCCAAATGAGATTAATTTGGTTAGATCCGGTCTGGAAGACACGATGAGAGAGGCCTACAATGAAATTAAATCTCAAGAACTAGAAAATCCTGCAATCAATGACCGTCGAACTGCAGCTTACGCATTAGCTATTCGCAAGATAGCAGACATTTATGATAGCATGTACTTGTAGAGCATTTGGACTGAAATTCAATTAGTATCGGGTAAGTAAGCTACAACAAGATGAGGCAAGCCTTATAAGAAAGTAAAGTGCCCTTTTTTCTGTTGGTTAGTTTGCATGACGTAAAGCCTCAACTGGGTCCATCTTAGAGGCCTTGCGTGCTGGATAAAGTCCGAAAACAACTCCAGTTAATACCGCAATAAAAAATACTAGCGGTAAAGACCAACCCACAATCTGCGGAGTCATGTCTTGCATTGACTCAGGTAACGATTGAAACAACTGCGGTGAGAAGGTTTCCATAAAGTTCAGCGAGGTACGATAAGCTGGTTCGCAAAGTAGACCAACAAGTATTCCGACTATTCCACCTATGCTGGTCAATACGACGGTTTCTATAAGGAATTGCATAACGATATCTCGCTTTCTAGCACCAATGGCTCTCCTTATTCCGATCTCACGAGTTCTCTCCGTAACCGTCGCAAGCATGATGTTCATAATTCCGACACCTCCCACAAATAGTGAAATTCCTGCAACTAAGCCCATAAGAGCAATAAAAGTCATTTTTGCTCTCTCGGCTTGTTCCATCAATTCAAAAGGAACAGTCACTTGATAATCCTCCATTCCATGATCTTTTGAAAGTAAGTCTCTTATCATTTGGGCAACACTGAAAATCTTACTCTTTTCATCGATGGTAAGAGTTATTTTTGATAGAAGGTGACTGCCATCATAACCAAGATAAGAGTAGTCAAATACCTTTTCCCAAAGAGTGCCGAGTGGAAGGTAAAGGTTATCTTCAAACAACTCCTTAAAACCAAGGCCTCCACTATCGTTCAAATTGGTTCGCGGTGCAACTTCTCCCACAACCGTGTATAAATTCCCCCCTATATTAACTGATTTCCCCAAAGAATCTCCAAATGGAAAAAGCGTTTTTGCCAAACTAGTGGCTAGCACGCATACTTCAGACTCGTTTAAATGATCTTCCTTGGTAATAAACCGACCCTTGGTCAATCTGAGTTTGTGTAAATCGCGATAATTTGGAAGACAACCCAACAACTCTGCTCTTTGCTTTGCATTTTTGGTAAACACCGTCCTTCTGTCTAATTCTCGTGTTGGGAAAGCTGCCGCAATATTCGGTACAATTTGTGAAATCTTATGATAATCATTTTCAGTTAATCCATAGGAATAAAAATACGCACCTTTACTTGATCTCTCTTCCTCTGGGGGTCGCTTAGAAGAGAGAATGAGATTATTTGCCCCCAATTCCATGATTTCAGTTTCTGCTTTAGCGGCAATTCCCTCTCCAATTGCAAGAAGCCAAATCACACTGACAACTCCAACGAATACTCCTAAAGCTGTAAGCAATGATCTTAATGGGTGGGTAATAACACTCTGTATCGCACTTTTCCAAAAACTACCGAAAAATCGAGATGGGTTACTTGAAATAACTTTCCTTTTTTCTTCTAAATGAGTTGGTTTATCTTTTTCAGAAAGTGAAGGTTGCCTCTTACATTCATCACTCACGATCGAACCATCCAACATCCTAACAACTCTATTAGCCCGAGCTGCAACCTCTTCTTCATGAGTGACAAGAACAATTGTTTTCCCTTTTGCATTGAATTCGTCCAACAGATCTAAGATTTCCTTAGTTGTTTTGGAGTCTAAGTTACCCGTCGGCTCATCAGCCAAAATGAATGTTGGATCATTTGATAAAGCACGGGCAATTCCTACCCGTTGTTGTTGCCCTCCTGATAGCTGGAGTGGACGATGTTCGTAACGATTTTCAAGTCCTACTAAATCTGCTAGAAACTTGGTTTTTTCACGATCGATTCCAGATACATTTTGATAACTGGATGGTAGAGCAATATTTTCGAGTACGGAAAGGTATGGAATCAAATTGTAGGACTGAAAAATAAAACCTATTGAGTCAGCTCGCAAGAGTGCTAGATCTTGATCTGCCATTTCCGCAACTGAAACTCCGGATAATTCATAACTTCCAGTAGTAGGACGGTCCAAACAGCCAAGGATGTTAAGTAAAGTACTTTTCCCGGAGCCAGAAGGTCCCATAATTGCAACAAAATCCCCTTCGGGAACTTCAAGAGAAATCTCATTTAAAGCATGGACCTCATCATTGCCCATCTGATAAATCTTGGAAATTCGGTTAATTCTGAAAGCAATCTTCATTCCTAATAAAACTAAACCGGTAAATGTTCGGATACCGGGAGATGTAAATTATTTCAGGACTAAATCCGATTGTTGGTCCGATTCAAATAAAGATCGGAAATAATCTGGGTTCAAAACCACTTGTTCATCAACTTTTAGACCTTCAGTCACAACCGTCATGGTCAAATTGTGTGGCCCGAGTTTGATTTTCCGTATACTTAGCTCGTTTTCTCGTTTTCCAACGAGGCAGTAAGCACTTCCATCTAAGCGGTAAACTGCAGTGAGTGGAATTTGAATCGCATCCTTAATTTGTTCGGACAAAATCGTGACATTTGCCGTCATACCAGTACGAATCCCAGGGGGTGGATCAGTGATTACGATATCCGTACCGTATTCTTTTATATGAGAGGTATAACGACTGACTGAAGGCAAAGGGTATTCACTAACATTTTCAACTTTCCCGGCCAACTCGATATCGCGCATAGCATCCAAACGAATCACACAGTCCATACCTGGGCGAACATGCTCTATACGATTTTCATTTACTTTGGCACGAACTCGAAGCAATGAAGCATTAGGAAGACGAATAATCGTCTGGTTTTCACGAACCTGCTTTCCTTCTTCAATTAGAATTCCATCTGCTGTGCCAGATTGGTTTTTGTTGGCATAAGTTACTTCCCCGTCGGATGGAGAAAAGATCATGCATTTTTCTATTTGCTCTTCAATTTCCAACTCTTGGGTTTTTTCTAACTCAAATGAATTACGAGCGGATTCAAGTTTTGCTTCTGCAGTAAGAATCGATGCGTTTAAATCGTTTACCTTTGCCTTTCTGGAATGGACACGGAGCACTTCCAATTTAGTTTGGGCCAAATCCAATTCCTTGCCGGCTTTTTCCAGTGCAAATCGATCAGCTTCCAACTGAGCCTCTGAAACATAGCCTTTTGCCGCAAGTTTTTTGCTGTAAACAAGGTACTCTTCTGCACGACGAAGATTCTCAATAGCTACGAATTCAGCACTTTCAAGTTGTTCTTCACTTTCTCGAAAAGAACCGGAGAGGTATTCCTCTAATGCCAGCTGCGACGCTTCATAATCGGCGGTTGCCTTGACTAATGCCGCCTTAGCCTGATGGACCGAAATCCTTTGCCGCAATAAATCTTTTTGTAAAGTGGCATCATCCAATCTCACCAAAAAGTCGCCCTTCTTTACAACTGTTCCTTCAGGAACAATTTCTAATATACTTATTCCAGAAGAACTACGGCTTCTTACTTCACTTCTAATTTCAATATTTTCAGCACTTTCTATTTCTCCCGGCTCGACGAATTCCAACTTGAATTCCGTCGAGCGAACCGACTCAAAGAGAGGACGTACTTCGTTTTCAAGTGCACCATCACTATCACTCAACCACCACAAAAGAGACAACAAACTTGCACCTGTCAGACCCAATACCGTTTTTGCTGATATAAAACCTAGTTTTCTGTCAACCTTTGACTTCATCTGAACAATCTATGCTATCTAATAGAGTTACAAGGGCAAGTTAGGACTTCTTACCAACATTATAAGGGTGTGTGTATCATTGATCGATTCCCAACCAGATTCCTTCACTGGATAAATTCATCGTTCCTAGATCATAGGCATATCTCATTTCCAATGCTTTATACCCAATCCAAACCTGTAAAAAACCATTACTTGCATCCAATAAGTCATTTAATGCGTTCACCAGGTCTCGAGCGGTAGTTGCACCAAACTGAGAATTTTTTCCAGGTTGAGGTGGTTCGTCCAGTCGCATTCGAGCAAGATCAACTTGCGCGATTGCCCCTCGTACCGCAGCCCGATTAAGTTCGAAATTCAACTGAAAGAGGTCAGAAAGCCTTTTATGCTGTCTAAAAGCTCTTCGAATGCTATCTTCGAAAGCTAAATAAGAGCGACGAGATTGTTGATAAAGAAGCAATGAAGCTTTGTACCGGTTTCGTTCTCTAACTTTTGACAATGGGGTGTCCAATTCGACACCGACACTCACGCTACTATTATCGGACTCGAAATGTCCTGAACCCATAGAGTCGCTCCCCAAGTTTCCCGAAAGTACTAAATCCAAGTCCGTCCTCAAATCATCCTTTGCTAAATCTGCTTTCCTCCAGACATCCACTAATCTGGCACGATTATTCTTCCAATCCATTCGATTTAAGGAGGCGGTCTGCGTAGCTCTTTCCGGACTAATATCTATTTCATCCATAACAATGGACTCTAGCCGAGCAGAAGCTTGTGCTAAAGAAAGCTCTAGCAAAGAACCTGAAAAATCATTCAACAAACCGGTCAATTGCCCACGAGCACGGTCAAGGGGAATACTAGGGTCAAGATTAGACCATTCCTCCCAATCAATTAGGAAAGTGTCCAGGGATAGTTTCAATCTATTGACAGTGGCATTCAAATCCTCCAAAAGAATTTCGAGTGCCTTATCAGCAAACATAGCATCGCTCATCCCCAACTCTTTTAAATCCGATCTTTCTCTAAGCTTTTTAAAGCCAAGTTTTCTCCTTGGGATTGCGTTTTGAAAGCTAAGAAAGTCTCTTTTTAGCTGATCGAAACTTTTTTCTATCTTGATCCTCATCTCACCCGATTCCTCATAAAAAGACAGCAAAGAATCAATGTCTGGGGATATTTTTGGATCACGAACCTTGGCCAACATAAAATTCACTTCATCTTGCAATTTAACTAAAGCTGGATCCGTTAGCCTGAAGTTTTCAATGTAATCATCAACCACAACCATTGAGATACTTGGAGGTAAACCGATAAAAAGTTTAAATCCATCTAATCGGTTTTCAAAGAAGGACCTTGCGGATAAGAGCCTGCTTTGACCATTGTACAATGCTTGTCTTGCTTGGTCTACCTGTAAGCG
Organism: Verrucomicrobiota bacterium; assembly: GCA_036127675.1. GTDB lineage: Bacteria > Verrucomicrobiota > Verrucomicrobiia > Opitutales > Seribacteraceae > Seribacter. The sequence continues at coordinate 18,913 of JAYYRA010000019.1, read as the reverse complement.
ACTACCTATTCTTCCTGCTTCGAATGCGGCTTCTAATTGGGATAAACTATCATTTAATTTCGCAACATTTGCCTCCTGGTTTCGAATTCTTTGTAAATCCTGAACTAAGCCTAAAAATCCAGAAACATTCGTTGATGGAGGCGATATGGGACCAATTCCGCTATCTCCAACTCGATTTGCAGGGTTGGTCCCGAGAACTACTTCAAGAAAAAATCCCCTGCGAAATTGCTCGAGACTTCTTGCATCCGCTAAAAGCGATCGTTCACTTTGAGTTAATTGTTCCAGATAAATTCTTCGACTAGCACCCCTTAATAATGGTTGAGTCAGGGTGAGATTAGCCAAGGATCCACCAACCTCAACTTCTCCCCCACTCAATTCTATACTCATCCGATTGGCCAACGAAGCAACCCAGTTTGTACCGCTATCAGAGACGCCTCGAAAACCTGCTTTCAGTCGTGATTCAAAATCGGAAGGATCTTCATTTGCTAAGTTATTCACTTGCCCACTGACCCCGGCAAATGGAGCAGGATCGAGTTGGAAGCGCTCATAAGTAACATCAAGTGCAGAGAGATAAAGTGCTTCCTTTTGTGCCTGAAAATCTCTCGAATGCCTTAAAGCGAGTTCCATCGAGCTTTCAAGATTCAATAAAACAGTATTATTCGAATCAACAGCAAGTGAGCTAATCCAGCTCGCATTTTCTAAGTTTAACGAATTATTGCCGTCTTGATAAGCATCTTCCCTTTGTATCCGAACCGTAATTTGACGAGATTGATTATCGTCCATGGGAGGAGGAGGGAACTCGAAATCTGTGATACTCCCCAGTCGAGAGTTTTCTTGGGGTTCCCAATCAAAGCCCGGAACATTCCGTAGGAGTTCACGAACTTCCAAATCCGCCCTCTTTGGATCTATTCGATTCGAACAACTCGAAGTCAAAAGTATTACGAGTGTCCAGAATGTTATCCAGTTGAGGAGTATAGTCATTTAGAAATCATAGGTTCACTTTTATAATAAAAGATCCTAAAATATTCACTATATAGAAATCTTACCCTTTAGGAAAGTTTCGCAAATTCCTGACAACTCGACCCTATCCCCTTTTAAACGACATTTAACCTCTCCTCCTCTGGCAGATGCCTGCCATCCATTCAATCTAGTTTTCCCGATTTTCTTAGCCCAGTATGGAGCCATCATACAATGGGTCGAACCAGTCACCTGATCTTCTTCTATTCCAATGGATGGGGCAAAGAACCTAGAAACAAAGTGAAACTCTGGTCTTGAGGTAAGTGCGGTTACAATAATTCCTCGGCAATTTTGAATTCCTGAAAGAAGTCGAAAGTCAGGTTTTAATTCTTCAACGGTCTCCTCTTCGGAAAAAACACACATACAGTCTTTACCAAGATATACCTCATCCGGATACGCACCCAAGCCTTCAACTAAAAGAGGGGTAATCGAAGATTTTCGAGAAGATATAGTTGGCATATCCAAATCAATTAATTTGTTTTGGCCGGTGTTAACTACTAATTCGCCTACGCTGCTTGCAAAGAATAATGTGCTGCCTTTTTTTACAAGACCTTCTTGATATAAAACATGTGCCGCTCCCATTGTGCCATGACTGCATAGGTCAATTTCTAGCAATGGAGAAAACCAACGGATTGACCATTTTCCATTTGCTAAAGGAATAACAAAAGTTGTTTCAGGTTGGTTGAGTTGACTTGCTATCTTTTGAAGTTCATCTGTCGAGAGCCATTCTTCCAACAGGCAAACTCCAGCTGGGTTACCAGAGAAGGAAGCTTTACAGAATGTATTTACACAGAAGTAAGGGATTTTCATTAAAGTCGAAGCAGATTGCTGACCTTAATGAAAATATTCAATGCCAAATCGAACAAATTACAGAAAACGGAAAACCAGTTTAATAATTTACATAAACTGACTTCTGCGATGCTCTGCCCTTATGCCGGGTCGACTTCCCAACCCGTTCGATAAACCTTACTAATCAATTTATTTGCATCCTTGCGACTAGTCTTAAGTTTTTTCGCATCCCATTTGAACTTTCCACCAGCCAACATTGCTACATTTCCCAAAAGGATTGCTTCGGTCATATTGCCCGCATAATCGAAATTGGACATTGCAATCTTTGGATCGTTCTCTCGGATTGCCTTTACCAGTTCCTCTTTCATTCCGTTGTCTCCCCTTCCATTTCTTGGAAGAAAAGGGGTGGGCTTTTCAACCTGATCCTTACCATGCCATTTGCCATCTTTAAAAACTTTCCAGTCTGCTCCATAGTCGTTTGGTGAATAAAGGATACCATCAGATCCAATTAGAAGAAGACCACTATTTTTTGGAGTTTCACCATGGAAGTAATCCATAGGAGGCAAATTTTTGATCCCCTTGTTTTCCTTTCCGTCATTACCGACTTTTCCTTCGTACCAGTGAAACTTAATTGCTCCGCTTTTTTCTGACTTGGGAAAGTCCATATGGACAGTTGCCCAAGATGGGAAAGTCTCACCATTTATTGGACCGGTATTCACTGATTCAACTCTTGTAGGTTGAGTTAACCCACAGGCCATAAATGCAAGGTTGGTAGTGTGGCAGGCCATATCACCTAATGCACCCGTTCCATAATCCAGCCAACCACGCCATTTAAATGGGGTATAGCAAGAGTGATAAGGCCTCATTGGAGCAGGACCAATAAATGAATTCCAATCCAAGTGAGAAGGAACATCCATTTTTTCTGTTGGACGGGCAGTAATCATAGGTGCCTGGGGCCATACGGGACGATTTGTCCAAGCATGAATTTCCTTCACCACTCCAATACCACCTGACTGGACGAATTCAGCACCTTCCCTGATTCCGTCCGATGCTGTCCCCTGATTCCCCATTTGGGTACAAACATTTTTTTGCCTAGCTACAAGAGCTAACTGTCGAGCTTCCCAAACCGTATGAGTCAAAGGCTTTTGAACATACACATGAATTCCCTGTTTCATCGCCATCATGGCGGCAGGCGCATGCGTATGGTCAGCAGTGCTTACTGTGATGGCATCAATTTTGTCCCCAAGTTGACTAAGCATTTCACGGTAATCCGAAAATTTTGCGGCATTCTCGTGTTTACGAACCGCAACATCAAGCCTTCGTGCATCGATATCGCAAGCCGCTACCACATCTCCATGCATGGCCAGTCCATCAAAATCTCCTTTTCCTTTGCCACCTACCCCGATACCTGCGACTTGAAGTCTGTTATTTGCTCCGAAGACCCTTGATGGAAGAAATTGAAAAGCAAATGCAGATGAAGCTGCTGTACTCAAAAAAGAGCGGCGTGAATATTGGAATCTTTTAGCTGAGCTTGGTTTCATAATAGGAGGTAAATTTATTCTACCATGGATAGATAGATGCAAGGAAATTATAATGGAATTACCACAAAATTAAACAATTACACCCTATTTTAATTTTTCCTTAAGTTCAATTTCTGGCGAATTTTTCGAATGAATTCTGTTCTTTCTGGCTCTTTCAGCTTAAGAAATATCTCCATTTCCTTCTCTTTTTCAACCGAATCCAAGTCTTTCAAATATTCATCCAATATTTTCCTCCTCTGATTTAGTTTTGAAAAGATCATTTTTTTTTCTTCTGCTGACTTCATTTTGAATCTCTGGAGTCTTTTCAACATCATTTGCTTTTCCTCTGCTGACATGGACTCAACTCGCTCAATTGTTCTTCTCATGACCTTTAGTCTTTCTGGAGATGCACTTAACAAGTTCTTTAAAACTTCAATCTCCATTTTTTTGATCCCACCAACTTTTATCTGTGAAAGACTTGGATTGGATCGATTATGTTCAAGGTCGTGCTCGGTTTGCGAATTCAATGTGCTAGAAAGTACAAACAGTAGAAAAAATCGTGAAATAGAAAAAAAGTTTGTCATCAATTAACTGGTTCAATGATAGCGAGTAATTCCAAAGCAGACTCTTCGGACAAAAGAAAGAAGTCGTTTAATTCCGGGTTTGTAAGCAGGTAATCCTCTAAAAGTTGGGTGTCGCTCTCGGTAAATATCTCCATACTGGGATTCGACATTAAATCACCCTCGTTTTCATTTGAAGAGTTAGTGTTCACGAAAATATTAAACAGGATTGATGCTGCGATCGCAAAGGGCACGAAAAATAAAATCTTCCGATCTACATTGCTTTTTGAGCGCGAAACTAAGAATTGTTTTGCTTCAAATGAAATTAATTCCCTAGGTTTTATATTTTCTGCACTTAGGTACTCTTCAATCTGCTCATCTAATTTGTGGTTATCTTTCATAATCTTTCAGATTTTTTTATTTCTAAAACTCTTTCTTTCAATTTCTGACGTGCTCTGTAAATCCATGTTTTTACTTGCTGCTGATTCGTTTTCATTGCATCTGCAATTTCAGAATAGCTCCATTCTTGCTGTACTCTAAACAACAAAGCAGACCGATGATTTTCTTGCATTTCATCAAGGGCTAATTGGAGTATCTCATTTAAGTGGGTTACTTCATCTACACCATACGAAATTTTGGAATGTATATCCTCCTCGAAAATTTGGGATGATAAAAAAAACTTCTGCTTTCTCTTAATCTCGTCAATCAAAAGATTTCGGGCAATTGTGAATATCCAAGTAGAGAACTTTGAAATCGGTTGATATTTTTTGGCTGCTTTGAAAGCTTTCAAAAAAGTTTTTTGAGTTAGATCCTGTGAATCGGCATGATTGTTCAGAGATCGATAAAAATATCGATACAAAGGATTTTGCCACTTACCTACCAATGAATTCATCGCTTCCTGATTTCCAAAACCAATAAGTCGTAACCAAGAAGCTTCTTCGGAAATACTTTTATTATCTGGATCAACTTCCTTATCCTTATTCATTTCATAAGTAAGAGGGGTTGTTCTTAATTTTATCGAAGCACTTTGCATCTTTTGAAGTATATTAACACCTCAAAGCATGAAAAGTTACAGATTACTCAAAAACTCTCAATTCAATGGAATAATTTGGAGAGCATCGACAATCACATATCCCTCGGTATCCTCATTTTTCAAGGATACTTTATATGCCTTATTTTGCACGAATTCGAATGAACCAAGAGAATGCCATATTTTGTCAATATTCCCTTCTTTTCTTTGGTCTACCAAGATCGTGTCGGAACCTTTTTCATTATTTACTATGTACTTAACTTCACCAGCTCGATTACTCGATGGAATAAAAGAAACTCTCAATTCATGAAGACCGCTTTTCTCTGTAAAGAAAGGGAATGAAGCCTCTCTCATCCCCTTACCCCCGTTATCATCGTGAAAATAAGAATTTCCAACAAATGGCCGGAGTGAAGAACTCTTAGTCCAGTCCCCGGTGAATTGAACCTCGGTTCCCTCCACAACTATTCCAGCAAGGGATTTAGGATCAATACCAATACCATTTGCTATGAAATCATTCATCGCCAACTCTAGAATCTGTCCGTCCTCTAAGAGCTTTTCACTCAATTTCTCGTAGGAAACTCTTTGTACATCTACTTCATCATCTATTGCAATAGATGCAGCCGTAGCTGCAGAGTGAGCAAGAATCATAAAGACTGGCTCCATCCGAATGGATCCGAAGGCAATGTGGGAAGATGAAAGACAAACGGGAACAAGTAAGTTTTTACAATCTGTTTGCTTGGGTACCATAGCATCATAGGAAATAAGATAGGGGCCCCCCGGATTAACCTGAATATCCCCTTCATTCAAAACATAAGATTTTCCGCTTGAATCTTTTGTAACATAACGCTGCACATGATGTGAATCCATATTATAAGAACCCATGCCTACCGGCTTCGGAGTTTCTTTTTCACCTCTTAGATGTAACTCCGTCATTACGAAATCGCTAACCATTCTACGAGCCTCCCTAACATAGATTTGATGAGGCCAATTTTCATTGTCTTGAAATTCATCCTTTGCCAGTCCCCAGCTTGACATCTCAGATCGAATTTCTTGGGGTACCCGCGGATCGTTACAGAGAAAATAAAAATACCCCTTTTGATAAGTTTCATGCTCAGCTATAATCAAATCACGTTCATCATACGAAGCATCTGGGTAATCATAATTCATCCCGATATTATCCGTGCTAAAAGGTCCATGATTATTGGTATCAGTTTTAGCATTTGGAATTGGATCAAATTTGCCGAACACATGAGTTGAACCACTCTGAAGAGTTCGAAGCAGCAATTCATATTGAGATGCGTCGTATTGTTCAGGTTTTTGAAAAGGTAATTTATTTTCTTCAACTTGAGTAAGGCAAAGCCGGAAGTTGTAAGCTTGAACTTTGGAATCACCACTTCCTTCCTCTCCCGGAAATTCTTCACTAATCCGGGCTAGCAGCCCACTACTGGGGTCTCCTTTTATAACAAAGGGATCAATCTTTCTTCTAAACTGATGAGATTTTGCCCTTTTGATTTGTACCCCACTTAGCGATTCCCCATACACTGCATTCGCTTCACGACCAACTGTGTAGGAAACCCCCGCACTTGCCATCAAATCACCCTCATAAGTACAATCCATAAAAATTTTCCCTTCATATCGGTTGCCAGAGAGAGTGGTAATCGCCCGAAGCGTACCGTTTATCTTCTCTACACCTCTCTCTCGATCCAACCATTCGTTTCTAACCACTTCAATTTCGTTTTCCTTAACCCAAGCATCGAAAATTTGCTCGGAAACATGTGGCTCAAAAATCCACATAGTTCTTTTATCCCCATCTATTGCTGGTGTACCTTGACCCCGGTTACCATATTCATCCATCTTTTGCCATCTCCAAGAATCAACGCTTTGATAATGTCGCCAAACCCGGTGATAAAATTCACGGGCTAAACCACCAATCGCCTCTTTACGCCCGCTATCTGTCCAGCCCAGTCCGCTAGAGGAAAGTCCTCCTAGATGAAGATCTGGAGATACGACAACAACTGACTTCTGCATCTTTTTAGCCTGTACTGCTGCTGCAATTCCAGCAGATGTACCACCATATATCACAATATCGAATTTTTTTGTTTCTCCTTTGGAAATCAAAAAAACAAACGATAAAATTGATAGAATACGAAAAAATCTACTCGAAATTTGGAAAAAAAACATTGTTTCCATCACCCACACACTAACCATGTATTGAAAATAGTATTTCGATCAAGACTATACTTTACCATTCGGAAATAATTGAACTTGTGGGATTAGAATTGGTAGACGCTATAAATTCTGATCCTATTATTCACTTATCTGACAGGGAGATTAAAGCTTCCTTTAAATTAGGAAACTCAAATAGGTAGTCAAATTTTGCTAATTTCTGGGATATAACTTTTCGGCTTTTCAATATAAGATCGGGAGGTGTGCCCAATAAGACCGAACCAAAATAAATCGCCAGACTCGGAGCAGGTAATCCAAGACCGAATGGGGCGAAATGTTCCCGCATGATAGCCATAAATTCGGAGTTGGTAAGCGGTTTAGGGGAGGCCATGTTAATCGGTCCGGAAATAGTGGGTTGGTCGATCAAAAAGCGAATCACCTTAACCCAATCATCGATATGTAACCAAGAAATCCATTGACTCCCCGGACCCTGACTACCTCCCAATCCAATTTTAGTAAGTTTTCTCAATACGGGGAATGCCCCGCCTTCATTCCCCAGTACGATACTAATTCTAAGTGCAATCTGTCGTACATTTTCATGTTTAAATTTGAAAAATGTCTTCTCCCATATCCTGCCTACTTCCTCAGAAAATCCGGGGGCATCGGTTGGACTTGTCTCGTCACAAGGGGCCAAATCCCCTCTACGATCCGGATAAATTGTTGCAGTGCTAGCATTCAGCCAAATGGTCGGGGGTAGAATACATGACCGAATGGCCTCACCAAGAACCGATGTTGCGTTTATCCTTGAATTGAGAATCTCCTCCTTATTTTTTTTGGTATGCCGGCAATCGATCGAGCGACCCGAGAGGTTCAACAATGCCATCGCACCTTCGAGTTCTTTTGTCCACTGCCCGAGGTCTTTAGCGTTCCATTGAACCGTTCGACCAAATTGAGCTGAATTCTGATTAAATCTACTCAAAAGAATTACATCCCAACCATCTCCAACTAAGGAGCGGGCAAGGGCCTGCCCTAAAAAACCTGAACCTCCAGCTATTACTACTTTCCCCATTCCCTGCCTCATTCCTTGGAAAGTTCTGTAAAAATACCAATCGCTTCAGCAATGTCCTCATCACCAATACCTAGGTGTGTGACTAACCTTAGTGTATTCTCATTTAATGCAAAGCAGAGAAGGGATCTTTCCCGAAGCTTTGATTCCCAATTCTCCGCATTTTCTCTCGTCTTTACATAGATCATGTTCGTTTGAACCGTGTCCATTTTTATCGAAAGACCATCTAACACAGCAATTGCAGTTGCTAAGGTCAATGCTCGACGATGATCATCTTCCAAACGAGCAAGATTATGATCCAATGCATAAATCCCAGCTTCTGCCAAGATTCCCGATTGTCGCATTCCACCTCCCAGCATTTTCCTCCATCTGTGTGCCTCTCCAATAAATTTCTTTGAACCTATCAATACACTTCCTACTGGAGCTCCCAAACCTTTTGACAGACATACCGAGATCGAATCGAATCCTTCTGCGATCTTTGCAGGACTTAATTCAGTTGCCTGGACAGCGTTGAAAAATCGGGCTCCATCCAAGTGCAGCTTGCATTCACGCTCTTTGGCAATCGAAAAGATCTGGTCCAAGATTTCCTTAGGATAACAAGTTCCACCACCCCGATTCGAAGTATTCTCCACACACACTAGCGAAGCATTTGGGTAATGACCCCGACTCCCCTCAGACTTACGAATTTTTTTTCTCAAATCATCTGGATCCATTATTCCATGCACCGAAGGAACTAGGGCCATTGAGCATCCGGAGATTGCAGCATATCCTCCACCCTCATACACATAAAGATGACTTTCTTCCTCCGTCACAATTTCATCTCCAGGTTGCGTATGAGTTCTCACTGCGACCGCATTGGACATGGTTCCGCTCGGAAGGAATAGACCCGCTTCTTTCCCAAGCAATTCCGCTACTTTTTGCTGTAGTCGAATAACAGTTGGATCATCCCCATTCACATCATCCCCAACACATGCCTCAGCCATAGCTTTTCGCATGGACTTACATGGTTGAGTGACGGTATCACTCCGTAAATCAATTGATTTGGATGGTTCCTTATCCATCCGATTATCAGCAATTACTTAAGAATGATATTCTTGAAATATACCTTCATCGGTGGCCCCGCATGAACTTGAAAGGCCAAAAGACCACTGGCTCGCCTGCTTTTTTTGTCATTATCGATCAATTCGGTCGTCTTTACTCCGTTAATGTAATGAGTAAATGTAAAGTCTTTCGCGGTTATACGATAAGTGTTCCATTGCTCTCTTTTAACCGCTTTTCCAATTTCATTGGTATCTCCAAATTTTTCTATCTTCTTTTGCAACTTACCTTTTGCATCAACGGATAATGTGGTTTTGTCCCCTCTCATCGACAAGATTCCCCGAAAGGCTTCTCCATAGCAAATTCCGGAAAATTTTTCACCTGCCTCAAAATCAGCCTGATAACCACCAATTCGCCACCCATCATGTTTTCCTGACTTGACAAAACTTCGATACTGAATGCCGCTATTCCCGTTCTCAATTTTACATTCCAAGCTTAGGTCAAAATCACCAAGAGTACCACCTTTCCAAATCAAAAAAGTATTTCCTTTTGTTGGATTTTCCTTGGTGTTCTCTCCAACAATCGCTCCTTCTTTGACACTCCAATGAACCGGATTTCCATCCCATCCATCTAAGGACTTACCATCAAAAAGGTTTTTCTCAGAATAAACCAAGGAATATGAAATGAATGTGATAAGAGTAAGGAAGTATTTTTTGAACATAGTTAATAAAAGTAAATTCAACTCAATCTTTCTTTTATCCTGTAATTTGCAAGAAAAGAAATCCTCGCAATTCAACCAACCTGCCCTAGTCTTTGATTATATCCTTTCCTTCCTATGATAAAAGTTACCGATCTAAAGATTCACTTCGGTGACCAGGTAGCTGTGGATCATCTTTCATTCACGGTTCCCACAGGTTCGGTTTATGGACTGATCGGACCAAATGGTGCAGGTAAAACCACTACGATCAAAGCAATTGCCACCCTTATCGAACCCACATTCGGTGAAATTTTCGTAAATCAAATTCCCGTACTTCACCAACCGGAGCAAGCCCGTAAGCATTTGGGTTATATGCCTGACTTCCCTCCGGTTTACGATGATTTGAAGGTCGAGGAATTCTGCGATCTTTTTGCTCACGCTTACGGAGTGAACAAAGATCAAAGAAAGAAGAAAGTGGACGAATGCCTTCGCCTTACTGATCTTCGAGAGCAGGCTACTGCAAAATGTAAGTCCTTATCAAGAGGTATGAAGCAGAGAGCACTTTTGGCCAAAACTTTAGTCCATGACCCGTCCGTCCTCCTTCTGGATGAACCGGGGGCAAATCTCGACCCCAAAGCACGGATTGATTTGCGAAATCTTTTAAGGCGACTGGCTTCAATGGGTAAGACAATCCTTGTTTCATCTCATATTCTATCAGAGCTGGAGGATTTATGCGACTCGATCGGGATCATGAATCACGGCACGATGAAACTCAGCGGTTCGATGGACGAGATTAATACATCCGGTTCGCAGACCAGAACCATTCAAATCGAATTGGTTGAACCTTTCCCCTCAATCAATGATTTGCTTTCGGAATTTCCTTCGGTGAAAAAAGATTCGGATTGGAATGATTCTTCCAGACTCTTGGAATTATCCCATTCTGGTGATTCCGAAAATGCCGCATTGCTTTTATCCAAGCTTGTGACTTCGGGTGCCAAGATTTCAAGCTTTCACACGAAACAATCAAAGGTGGAGGATTTGTTTCTAGAAGTTGAATCCGGTCGAATGGAGAAAGGGGGAGAATCTTGAATCCACTCATCCTCAAGGGAATCCGCGAGAGACTTCGGATAAAACACCTGATTGCATCTGCACTTTTCTCTCTAATTATAACAACTACGCTTTATCTCTCGACATACCTAAATGGAATGCAGGAAAGAAGGCATTACGACTTTGCGACCAAGCAATCGTCAATCATTGAAGAAAATCCGATAAATGGAGCAAGAAATGCCTTTACCTATCTCCTTGGCTTTCAGGGATTCCTACTCATGTTTCTAGGCACTGGCCGGGTTGCATCGGTCACAGCGGAAGAAAAGGAGAACGGACTATTGGATTACCAGCGGATGACACCAATGAATCCATTTTCCAAAATCAACGGCTACCTTTTTGGATTACCAGCCAGAGAATATTTTATGTTCCTTCTCACCCTCCCCTTTTTGTTTCATTGCGTGATTGTTGGTAAAATACCTTGGCTTAATGTACTTCACCTTTATCTGGTGTTTTTCTCTTCTGTTATTCTCTATCATCTTACCGCACATGTAATAGGTTTGGTAGTCCCACGCCCACGAGCAGCTTCTTGGGTTTCACGAATTTCAGTTCTTGGTCTCTATGTTTTTCTACCAGGCCTTGGTCAAGTAGGAGTATCTTTTCTTTCCTTTCTTACCATACTACCCACTTATTTTGGAAAGATCCTTCCCAATCTTCTCTCTGTTGGGGAAACAAACCTTGGCAGATTTGAGGCAAAAGCGGCTGATTTCTGGCAGAATGTACCCTTCTTTAACTTTACGATTTCTCCCTCCACATTCACTTTCTTTATGCAAGGTTGGATTATACTTACCCTTTCAGTTACCGCTTACCGTAAATGGAGAAATGATACTCTTCCAGCGTTTTCCAAGTCATCCGGCTTTATTCTTTTTGGAATTTTTCAGTTTCTATTGCTTGGGTCACTCTGGGCTTTCTTTTCTGAGGGAAAAGCCAATGGATTACTAGGAGACACTTTTTCCACAAAAGAAGCAGCTATGTTTGGAGCTGGAAAGCAAACTTTAATACTTGTACTCACTATCTTCTTTGGACTTTCGCTTGCTGCCATTCTCTGCCTGGTGAATATTTGCTGTCCAAACTTACATCTTCACCTAAAAGGCAATCAAAGATCAAGAATGCTGAATTTGAAAAAAATCCCTTTTTTAGCAGATGAAAGTAGTGGTTTTGGTTTTGTTTCCATACTGTCCATCCTTACCATCTTGGTATACTCTTGCTTTCTTACACTTGGTTTCAATTCTGATATCTGGAAATTAGCCGCTCCCTCCCTTCAAAGTTTATTCCTTCCCTTTCTACTAATTTTTTGTACCTCTGTTTATTTACAGGCGGCTCGGGAACAATGGTTTAATTTAGGTTTTTGGGGATTCTTGGGTTTACTCTGGATTACTCCCCTTCTTACCAGTCTCGTCCTATTAATTGGTTGGCAGAAAGATTTTACAGATTTCATCCTCAAGCTCTTATCATTGAATCCAATTTCATGGTTCCCGATGCATTTGATGATTGAATATTCCGACCGAACACACCTCTCGCATATACTTTCGGAAGATTTGTTAGAAGCTCAATGGTTTGGTATTTATACTGCCTTGATATTTGCTATCTTTCTGCAAACTCGTTTATACATAACACGCAAAAAACGGAAATCTCTTCGACTTTAACCTTCATTGAATCATGATAAAAACTCTCCGAATTCTTGGAAACATTGAGGGTGTTTCCTATCTTCTTCTTCTTGGGGTAGCCATGCCGATGAAATATTTTTTCGATCTTCCACTCGCAGTGAAAATTGTTGGTATGGTACACGGTGTCCTCTTTTTGGGTTATTGCTTCCTTCTTGCAATAAGTATGAAAAAATTTGGATGGAACCTAAAATTTGGAATTTATCTTTTTGTTGCCACTCTTATTCCGTTTGGAACATTTGTGACCGACCGAAAACTTAAAATCCTTGAGGAAAATCTTTGTTAGGCAAGTAAACTGGAAATCATCCCAGTACTGTCAGCAAATCGGTCCAGTTTCAAACCCATGGCATTTGCCTGAGTCAACCAGAGATTTGCTAACGGCACTCCTCCATCTGGGGTTTTGTAGGTACCGTTTACTTTTTTTACCAATCCTGATTTAGCCGAAACATTTAAGTGCTTACCGGTAATAAACTTTCCACCTCCCGAACCGGCTACCACGATTGGAAGTGCACTGTATTGATGAGTGGAACCGTCTCCCAAACCGGAGCCATAGGTAAACATGATGTTGTCCAGTAGCGACTTTCCATTCGCCTCTTCTATACGGTTCATTCTTTCACATAGATAAGCAAACTGCTCCATGTAGAAATAATCCACTTTGATCAAATCATCAAGAAACTTACCTTGATTGTGAGACATCTGATGATGACTTTTTGGTTTATCAAATAAGCTCTCAAACAAATAGGGTGTATCCCATCGTTCAGGTCCCACCATAAAAGTCGCGACATTGGTAAGACCGGTTTGCAAAGATGCAACCATTAAATCTCCCATCAAACGAATGTATTCCCCCCTGGGCATTTTTCCATCCATTGGAATATCAAGATCCACCTTACTCAATTCCTGTTTCATTCCTTCCAGTCTGGAAATTTGAGTTTCAATTGCACGGATTGATTCAAAGTATTCACCAAATTTTTGTTGATCTGAATATCCCAACTCATTTCTAAGGGATTTAGCATCGTCAAGTACGAGATCGGTGATGTTTTTATAGGCACTTCGCTCGTCAGACTTGAACAAACGACGATAGGCTAAAAGAGGGTCTCTCATCGATGGTGCCACATGTTCGGTACCATACCAGGAGATATTATCGAACTGAATCGATTCCTTATTATCCTTGTGACTATTGCAACTGAACTCCAAGGTCTTGAAAGGTGTCTGATTGCCAATTTTATCCGCAATGATATGGTCCAAGGTTCTGGCTTGCGGGTATGGAGTATGCTTGAGACTAAACGGACTGGCACTGGAGAGAAAGCAGGAGGCACACTGGGCATGCACATCGGTACCCGGTTGGAAAGTACGATCCAACCCGGTAACCAGAGTAACCTTGTCCTTCAGACTCTCCAGAGGACCCATGGTGGAAGTTAGCTTAAGTTCATGCAGACCAACTCCAATATTTGACCGGGTACTCTCCGCATCATAATTATCATTCGTAAATTTTTGCTGGACTACACTTTCTTCTTCACCTGGAAAAAAGGTCCGCCTTACGACTCCTATTGGAACATAATAAAAAGCGGCACGCTGGGGCGGTAGCAAACCAGTCGCTCCTTTAGCCAAGCTCTCCATCCAAGGTAATGCCAGTAATGAGCTTCCAATTCCTCGGAGAAAAGTTCTGCGACCCAATGTCTTCATATTATCATTCTTTCGCTTATTTCTTTTGATGCAAGGCTAGTTTACCATCTGTTCCAAGAAAAGGTTTAGAGGATACAACTGCATGAATCATTGATTTCATCGAATAATTTTCTTTTTTCACGATTCTCACGATGTCATCCAAGGCGAGAGAATCTGTTGGGCTCAACTCGCGCCCTAACCCAAAGGCAAGCATGTGTCCAGCAAGTGCCCGAACGAAGCGATCTTTTTCCTTCAAGATCGCATCCTTAAATTCAATCAAATTGGAAAATTTATGGGTACGGAAAAGAGTTCCACTCGCATCCACCTCACGACCATTTTCGTAAATTTGCCGCCACCGGCCTACCGGATCAAAGTTCTCCAGGGCAAACCCCAGAGGATCCAGTTTCTCGTGACATCCTGCACAATCGGCCCTTTCCCGGTGATCAGAGAATCGTTCTCGCAAGGTTAAGCTCTCATCATGCACTTTATCCTCCGGGAGAGGAGGTACTTCTGCTGGAGGGGGCGGAGGAGGCGAATTAAAGATTACTCCTGCAATCCAGGCTCCTCTGGTGATTGGCTTGGTCTCCAAAGGTCCGGAAGTCATGGTCATCACTGCCCCATTGGTGATGACTCCACCATGCCGTCGGTCTTTGACTTTCTGCCTCGTGAAAGGAATGGTTACGGGACCGCCCAGTTTTCCTCCGGGTTCTTCACCATACCATTTTCTCAATCTAGGCGAACGAAAGGTGTAATTCGAATCGATCAGTTCGAGAACAGAACGATCTTCTATCAACACTGTTTCAAAAAGAAGTAGCGGTTCCATCATCATATCCATGGTGGTTCTGTACAAAGGTGCAGCGTAGTAAAAACCCTCATATTTCTTTTCATCCGGCACCGCGGAAATAATTCGATCCAGCTGTAACCACTGAGTAGGAAAAGAATCACAAAACCGCTTGAGTTTGTGATTTAAAAGCATGCGATCCACATGCTTCTCCAAAGTTTCTTTGTCACTCAGAGTTCCTTCATTTGCTGACTTCAACAAATCCTCATCTGGCAAACTTCCCCACAGAAAGAAGGATAATCTTGAGGCAAGATTAATTTCTTCGATTTGTAAGGACTTTTGCTCTGTTGCACCTCCGTCATACAGGTAGAGAAATCTTGGTGATGCGAGCACCGCGGATAGTACCTCTTTCATGACTGTGGTGTATAATTCTCCCTGATCTAATGACTGCTTGGCGTAGGAGGCATATTTATTAATCACCTTACTATCAACCGGCCGACGGAAAGCGTGAGTTAATAATTTGCTTAACCGTTTCTCTATTTCTTCCCCTTTATTGGTTCCTGTACCCGGTTTCTCAAAATAAACTTTCCAAGTGCCAACATTTTTGGGATTGAAAGACGGGCTCTGCACGATACTTCGACTAAGCCGAAAAAAGTCTTCCATCAAAAGAGGAGAAAGTGACAAATGATCCCCTTGTGTATCATAGCCATGCTCTGCCCGTAAGTCCTGTGGAAAAGGAGCCACTCCATCCATTCTCGGTTCGATCAAACCAGACTTCCCCAATGGTCGACTGCTCACCGTCATCTTATCCGGCATTTTCCTAGTATGTGGTTTGAAGTAACCGGAACGGTCACGCATCATCTTTTCCGGTAAAGGAAATACTTCCACTTTCAAATCCAGTAGATCTTTGACCGCATTTGCATACTGAAAACGGGTCATTCGGCGAATCGGTGCTTTTACCACCTCTTCTTTTGCAGCGACTGACTCTTTAAGCATATTCTTCAATTCTGTAACAATTTCTTTTTGATCTTTAGGAGGGATTGGGTCTTTTTCCTCTGGGGGCATCTCTCCAAAATCGATCACCTCCAGTACCATTTGTAAAAGTTCGGGGTCTTTTTTGATATCTTCGGTTCCGGAGTAGCCGAGTAAATCCACTTGCCCTTTCACTTTACCGTTCATTCCATGACATTCCACGCAATGCTTTTTAAAAACATCCTTTATTGAAATATCGGTCTTGGAAAAACTGCTCCTAATTCCAAGCATCAAACATAGACACACTACAGCCCATTTCGAAATTTTGCCTATTTCGATATAAATCATTTATCTTACGATAATCGTATCTTGAATTTTTTCCAAGCAAACTAGGCTCCCAAAAGATTGATTTTTTATGAACTTTAGTTGTTTGGTTGTTGAATTGAAAAATTCAATGCACTCATTCATAATCTTTAAATATGTTTAATCTTGGGCATCTCCAGCTGAAATCGAATCTCTTTCTTTCTCCCCTCGCTGGATACACCAATTTACCCTTCCGCTTGGTCATTCGCGAAATTGGTGGGGTGGACCTCTGTACTACAGATCTGGTTAATGCCCGCTCCCTGATCGAGCAAAACCCAAAGGCTCTTAAGCTCATCGAAACAAATGATCAGGACAGCCCTCTCTCGGTTCAACTTTTTGGAGGAGTAAAGGAAGAGATGCGCGATGCTTCGATCATTTTGGCAGAAAAAGGAGTCGACTCTATCGATGTGAATATGGGTTGCCCCGTGCCTAAGGTTACCAAAACCGGTGGGGGGGCTAGCATGATGAATGAACTCCCAAAGACTCAGGAACTCATCCGTGCCATGGTCGATGCTGTAAAGGTTCCTGTAACTGCAAAGATGAGACTGGGCTGGGATGATCAGAATTTAACTGCCCCCGATCTCGCTCGTGCACTTGAAGATGCGGGGATTACTGCTATTTTTGTTCACGGCCGCACCCGGGCTCAGGGATTTGATGGCGTGGTAAAGTTGGAAGGCATTCGAAAAGTAGTAGACGCCGTTAGACAAGTTCCGGTGATTGGAAATGGGGATATTACCACACCCCATGCTGCCAAGCACATGATCGAACAAACCGGATGCCATGGAATATCTGTTGGTCGGGGTGCATTTTACAATCCTTGGATCTTTCTTCACACCAAACAATACTTAGAAACTGGGATACTTCCGCCGGAACCAACCTTTGAAGAACGCATCCGGATTTTGCGTCGCCATTATGATCTAATGATCGAAGTGTTTGGTGAAAAGCGGGGATCCCTACAATTTCGAAAAGTGGCCCCATGGTATGCAAAAAGATTTGGACCGGTTAAACCATTTAACAATGCGGTTGTACGCATTAGTTCACGGGCAGACTTCGAAAAAGTACTCTCCGATTATCTGGAATGGCGACAACCCTTCACCGATGGCAATGGGGTTCTTCTACCCCGTTATCAATTACCACCGATGATTGCCTCTTTCATGCAGGAAGAAGACGAATTCCAAGCCAAACAGAAAAAGGCAATCTCGGTTCCCAAAGGACCCGTGGAAGTCTGGTAATTATCAATTTCCTAAGACCGGTTCCAAGGCATCCTTGCAATCATCATTCCCATTCCACAGGTATCGGTTACTCCCGCAAACACCAGACCGGCTCCCACAAAAGCAGAAAGTCCAAATCCACCCGGATGTACGAATTGTCCAATTGCGGCTCCAATCACTATCAAGGATCCGGCAGCAATGCGTACTTGTCTTTCGAGAGACATCATTTTCTTACCTTCAACCACCGGCAATCCACTTGCCTGCCAGGCCGAAGTTCCCCCCTCCACATTCACGACATTTGAATATCCTGCGGCCTCCAGTTTTTGACAAACTTTTATTGAACGCCCACCAGATTGACAAATAACCTGAATTTCATCCTCCTTTCCAAACGGGAGTCTATCGACATTTAAAGACTCCATCGGATGATTCACCGCTCCCTCTGCATGTACAGATCCGAACTCAGCGGGTGTCCGGACATCAATCAATGGAATCGAATCAATTTCCTTTTTTCTCTGAGTGCTTTCTTGAACGGATAAACTTTTCATAATCTAGTGTATACTATTTCCAAATTCCCTGTTCCTTCAACTGCTTACTTGCCGCTTCTGCCCATCCTCGATTGGCTGCAGGACTGGCTGGGCTTGGATGTAGGATTGTACCAATCTTAATTTCCATTCCCTCGAGTGCTTCCTCTGCCCGTTTCCGGGCAAATCCACCCACTCCAATCAACCATTCTGGTTGAAGAATATCCACAATTTCCCGCAAGTGTTGATCACACGCTTCCTCCAGAGGCTTTTTTTCGGATGCAGGTAATTTATCAGGCGTTCGGTTTTTACCGCTCTCTTTCATAAAGACCAGTGGGCAATAATTGGCCACGAAGTGATCCTTAAAAAAATCTTCGGCGTTTGGATATTTTTCAGAAAACAATCCCCACAACCTCCGACCACTCACCTCACTCTTGGTACAGGCCAACCCTTCCACCGGCCTTTTTGGATGCTCCGGATTTGGCTTTTTCACTTCTCCCGTCAACCCCATCCAGTCACGAACTGCGGGAATTTCCCCAAACGGTACTCCCGTTTGAGCCATCCCGAACGGGCCCGGATTCATACCCAAAAAAACCACCTTTTTCGTTCCATCTCCGCCTAGTTCCAAATACTGCTGATGAATCGCCCATGCATATTCCAATGGATTGTAGACAAATTTTGTAGGTTCCCCAAATGACATTCGATCAACCACTTGACTCAGTTCGAGGGCCGCTTTCTTGAGTGATTCGTAA
>JAYYRA010000018.1:0-34804 GCA_036127675.1 Verrucomicrobiota bacterium | reverse complement strand
AGTCCAAACCCTTTGCTTTCCAATGATCAAGAGCACTGTTTAATTCGAGCTTATCTACACGGCCCACCATCTCATTAATGGTACGGAAACCAAGTTTTGACATCGTTTCTCGCATTTCTTCGGCGACAAAATTCATAAAGTTGACAACCGCATCTGCACCACCACCAAACTTTGCACGAAGACGCGGATCTTGCGTTGCTATACCAACTGGGCAGGTATTCTTGTGACAAACGCGCATCATTAGGCATCCCAAGGTTACCAAGGGAGCAGTGGCAAAACCAAATTCTTCTGCACCCAACAGACAAGCAATTGCCACATCGCGTCCTGTTTTTAATTGTCCATCCGTTTCAAGCACAACTCGGCTTCGAAGATCATTGAGCAATAGAGTCTGGTTAGTTTCAGCAACACCCAGCTCCCAGGGTGCACCAGCATGCTGAATTGAAGAGCGAGGAGAAGCACCCGTACCCCCATCATATCCAGATACTAGAATAACATCCGCTTTTGCCTTGGCTACACCCGCTGCAACGGTTCCAACCCCCACTTCAGAAACCAACTTAACATTCACGCGGGCATGCAAATTAGAATTCTTAAGATCGTGTATGAGTTCAGCCAAATCTTCGATTGAATAGATGTCGTGGTGGGGTGGTGGAGAAATTAATCCAACACCAGGAGTTGTTCCACGAGTCTTGGCAATTGCAGGTAGCACCTTATGACCCGGCAGCTCACCACCTTCCCCGGGCTTTGCACCCTGAACAATCTTAATTTGTATCTCATCGGAATTTACCAAATAGTAACTGGTAACTCCAAATCTTCCACTGGCAACCTGCTTGATGGCAGATCTGCGGGAATCTCCATTTTCATCCGGAGTGAAGCGATCAATATCCTCTCCACCTTCCCCAGTGTTGGATTTACCTCCAAGTCGGTTCATTGCAATTGCCAAACTTTCGTGAGCTTCTTTGGAAATTGACCCGTACGACATCGCACCTGTTTTGAAACGCTTCACAATTTCCGAAGCAGGTTCCACTTCCTCCAACGGGATGGAATTATCTCCAAATTTAAATTCCATTAGGCCACGAAGCGTGTACATTTCCCGCGACTGATCATTGACGGCATCAGAGTATTCACGAAAAACTTGATAATCACCAAGACGAGTAGCTTTTTGCAACTTATGGATTGTGGTCGGATTGAAAAGGTGTTTTTCACCAGATGCCCGCCATTGGTAAACGCCACCAGGATCAAGAGGTAGTGCCCTTTCGTCAGGTCTTGGCGAAAAAGCAAAATTATGGCGGTGCCTTGCTTCCGAGGCGATTGTTTCAATACCTATACCTTCAACCCTCGATGCGGTATTGGTAAAATAATTATCAATCACGCTCTGGTTCAAGCCAATCGCCTCAAAGATTTGAGCGCCGCGGTAAGAGGCAATGGTAGAGATCCCCATCTTAGACATGGTTTTTATTACCCCATTTAAATTTGCCTTTAAAAAGTTCTTGCATGCAACAGAAGCCTCAAGATCAAGATTTTCTTCGGAAATCATGTATCGAATGGTTTCAAGACTGAGATATGGGTTTATGAGATCAGCACCATATCCTAGCAAAAGAGCAAAGTGCTGAACTTCTCTTGGTTCACCAGACTCAACGACCAATGAAACCTTAGTACGGGTACCCTTCCGAATAAGATGATGATGCAAGCCAGCACATGCAAGAAGTGCAGGGATAGACGCCCTTTTAGCTTCAACACCACGATCGGACAGAATCAGAATGTTAGAGCCATCAATAATTGCTTGGTCTGCAGAGTGGAAGAGAGATTCTAAAGCATTAAGCAAATTATTGCCTTCGGAGTCTTCTTGATCTGGAACAAACAATGTTTCTAAAAGACTGGTTTTGAAGCCGTCGGGAAGTTGTCCTTGTAATTTGGAAATCTCATTATCATCAACAAGCGGTGAATCGTATTTAATCATACGACAACTGCTGGGCCCGGGTTTGGTAAGATTTCCTTCTGATCCGATAAAAGTTATGGACGCAGTTACAATCTCTTCCCTGATGGGATCAATTGGTGGATTTGTTACTTGGGCAAATAGTTGCTTAAAGTAATTGTAAATCAGTTGAGACTTGTCAGATAGAACCGCCAAAGGAGAGTCATTCCCCATGGAACCAAGGGGTTGTTTTCCTGACTGAGCACTGGGGCCGATCAAAAACCTGAGATCTTCAAAGGTAAAACCAAATGCCTTCTGACGAGTAACGATAGAGCTGAAATCATCAGTGTATTTTGAATCACAATCACCAATTTGATTCGATTCCACGAGACTTTGGCTAAGCCAGTCGCCGTAACTTTCCTCACTGGCGATTTTTTTCTTTAACTCCTTGTCGCCGACAATTTTGCCTTCCTCCATGTCAATCATGAACATACGACCAGGTTCCAGGCGTCCCTTTTTAATTACCTTGGAAGACTCAATATTGGATAAAACTCCAACTTCAGAAGCCAAAATCACCCGATCATCAGAAGTTACATAATACCTAGATGGACGAAGCCCATTTCTATCGAGCACAGCACCGATTTGTACGCCATCGGAGAATGCGATGGATGCAGGACCGTCCCAAGGCTCCATGAGGCATGCATGAAATTTGTAAAAGTCATATTTGTCTTGGTCCATATTCTGATGTTTTTCCCAAGGCTCGGGAATCATCATCATCATTGCGTGAGCAAGGCTTCTTCCTGAAAGAATTAAAAACTCAAGACAGTTGTCGAATTTTTGCGAATCAGAACCATCCGCACGAATGATTGGAAAAAGTTTTTCCACATCTTCACCGAAAACTTCGCTAGCTAACTGCATTTGTCTTGCGTAAAGCCAGTTTTCATTACCTCTAACGGTATTGATTTCTCCGTTGTGACAAAGATATCGAAACGGTTGAGCTCTCGGCCAACTAGGAAATGTATTTGTAGAAAAACGTGAGTGAGTCAGGGCCAAAGCAGACTCCATATCCGGGTCAGATAAATCCGGAAAATATTCACTCAACTGCTCAGTCGTGAGCATGCCCTTGTAAACTAAGGTTCGGGATGAGAAGGAACTAGCATGAAAATCGGCTTCTAAAACATTTGATGCATAGCGGAGTCGGTAGGAAATCATCCTACGTGCAAGATATAATTTTCTCTCAAATGGAAGCCCGCGTTCACAATCTTGGGGTCGCCCAACAAAGAACTGCTGCATTCTAGGTTCACAGGCGACTGATGCTTCCCCTAGAATTGAGCTTTTGACCGGAACATCTCTAACACATATCAATTTCAGTGATAGTTCACTCAAAACATTATCGATAACATTCCGCTCCTTGTTAAGCTTTTGATCTTCTTTGGATAAATAGAAGAATCCTACGCCATAGTCCCCTTCGGCAGGTAAATCAATGGATTGCTCATCTTGAACAACTTTACTGAAAAACTTGTGTGGTTTCTGAATAAATATTCCAGCACCGTCACCCGTTATTGGATCACATCCACAACCACCACGGTGATCTAAATTAACACATATCTCAAGTGCTCCTGATACAATATCGTGGGACTTTCGTCCCTTCATGTCCACAATCAGTCCAATACCACAATTCTCATGTTCATTGGAAGGATCGTACAAACCTTGTTTCGGGGGTAAACTCATAATATAATATCTTAAGCTTGTGCAGTTAGTCTGCAAGAAATCGAATTAACTATTTTGAATTAGGACTTAAAGCGGTCAAGGCTATAAGGAATGTTACTAATAATAAAATTTCTCTTTCTATTGGCTGTACTCATTTCGAAAGCAAAACTGAAGGTATTCTGATATTAAAAAATTTGTTGTAGATGTTTTTAGAACACAGAAACATTTGCATTTCTTGAATAATGATAATTTAATAGACACTATGAAAATCAAAGCCTATCTTAAACCACACTGCGGATGGAGTATGGGTGTTCGTGCAATAATGGAAAAATATTCCCTAGAATACGAAGATCTTGATATCATAAACAACCGAGAAATTTATGAAGAAATGGTTACTAAATCAGGACAACCTCTCTCTCCTTGCGTAGAGGTCAATGAAGTAATGCTCGCTGATGTTAGTGGGGAAGAAGTAGAAAATTACCTTTTAAGTAACAACCTCGTCCAAGAAAACGAAAACAAGACTGATGTCCCACTCAACTCACCCTGCTCAGATGAGGAGCATGAAGCAATGAGGCAACAGTCGACGGACAGTTCACCGATCAGATTCTTTTAATCATGACCTATGTAGTAACAGAAAAATGTGTTGATTGTAAGTTCACGAGTTGCGTTTCGGTTTGCCCTGTTGATGCGTTCCATGAAACTCCAGACAGGCTTTACATTAATCCCGAGACTTGCATTGATTGCAATGCATGCATGGATGAGTGTCCCGTCGAGGCGATATATCCTGATATGGATGTGCCTGATGAATTGCAAGAGTGGATTGAGCTTAACGAAAAAGCTGAAGAATATCCACAATTAGTAAGTCAAAAGGAAGCACTCAAAGGTCCAAAATGTTCGGATCCTGACGCAGATCAGTAAAATACTTACAGTGCATTTGTGCACTTAAAAGTAGAAAAGTAAAATTAGTTACAAAAATTATTGACTTATTCTTTTTTTGCTAACAAATATTAGCAATGAAGATAAGAATTGTTAGCCTGAATAAGTCTCTATCACTGAATCCTAGCGATACTCTTGACCTGCCAAGAGGAAAACAAAACTACTCGCTCTTCTTATTTAAATCGGAAGCTTTAGTAAAATCAGGTGATGGTATAAACGATGTTGATCCTGGTGACTGCATTCTAATTTCTCCTTCCAAGCCAATTTTCATAAAACCAAAGAAAGACTCTGTAACTTACGATTTAATCGAATTCAAAGGTTCTGATGCGACACGATTAGTCTCCCAAGTTGGATTTGAATTGAATTCTGTTTGTAGACCAGTGCAAATCTATTTCGTCGATGCACTAATGGACAAGATTTCAAAAGAGTGTAATGCGAACGACTTACTTTGGGAAAGAGTTATTGCATCATCGCTTGACGAACTTCTTACCAAGCTAGTTCGCTTCTCCAAACAAGATTTTGTGCTTTCCATGCCCGATCATGCACAACGCCTTAGGGAACTGAGGTCTGAGGTACACGAAAACTTCTCCAAGCATTGGACAATAGGCAACATGGCGGAAATGATGGGTTTAAGTGCAAGTAGATTCGCATCGCTTTATAAGCAAGTTTTCAACACAAGCCCGACAGAAGATTTGATCAAAACAAGAATTGATCAATCGAAGAAAATGCTTTCCGCCACGAAGGTTAGCGTGAAGAAAGTATCTGCTGCTTGCGGTTTTGAGAGCGTACACTACTTCCACCGTGCTTTTAAGAAAAGAATGAATATTACTCCTAAGCACTTTCAAAATCACATGCTCTCCATGAAAGGTTCAATCCCAAGCCAAGAGAAGAATTCTTCCTTAGACGCCTTGTCGTTAAGTTCAGACTTTTCGGGCACAATGGAGATTTTAAATGGCGAACTTGTTTTCCACGGAAGCGGGACTGCATGGAATAATTTTATCGGATATGATGTAAAAGAACTAAGAGATAAACCATTCATTAATTTTATTAGTCCTGAAGATTTAGATGTGGCAACAGAAACAATCAACCATATCATTCAAGGTAATAATGTTTTTGATGTAGCCGTTTCTTTAACATGCAAGAGTGGAGACACCGTGGGAATCCAATTCTCTGCTGTTTCAAAAGGAGACACTTGGTTTTGGTTTGCTAAAAAACAATTAGTGGACGCGTAACATTTTTTCTTCATAAGCTTGAGTCTTTGCAGGGCTTGCAATATCTCAAGCACATGAATCAACCCTTTTATATCGCTGTAGCACTATATCTGGTTTCATCGCTTTCAGGTGAACAAAAAGAGAAATTCTTAAGCAACATCTTCCAATTAACCTTCGAAGGAAATCGATCAGGAGAGGGATATTTCTCTTCTTCAGGCAACAAGATCTGCTACCAAGCCGAAGCTTTCCCGGGAAATCCATTTTATCAGATATACCAATTAAATCTAGAAAATGGCAGTAATTCACTTGTTTCTTCGGGTGTTGGTAAGACAACATGTGCCTGGTTTCATCCGAAAAGAGATGCAGTTCTTTATGCCTCTACTCATCATGATCCGAGTTCATTGGAAAAACAAAAAAATGAACTTAAATCCAGAAAAGACGGACTTAATAAAAAATATAGCTGGGATTATGACAAGATGTATGAACTCTATGTCAAAGATCTATTAACGGGAGATGAGAGAAGATTAACCCATAACCTTGGTTATGATGCAGAATGTGCTTTTTCACCTGATGGTTCTAAAATTGTTTTCACATCGAATCGTCACTTCTATGAAAGTAATGACTCCACAGATAATCATAACATTTCAATCTACAATGAATTGTATTTGATGGATTATGAAACTGGTAAGGTTGAACGACTGACAAATCATTTAGGTTATGATGGCGGCCCTTTTTTCGACTATTCAGGTGAAAAAGTTTGCTGGAGACGATTTTCACCCGATGGTCACAATGCAGAGATTTATGTAATGTCTCTTAAAACAAGGAAAGAGCGAAAAATAACACACCTCAATGCAATGTCTTGGGCCCCTTTTTTTCACCCTTCAGATAAATATATAATTTTTTCCACTAATCTACATGGATTTCAAAACTTCGAACTTTATATTGTAGATAAGGCAGGGGAAAAGGTCCCAGTCCGAATAACCAACAGAAAGGGCTTCGATAGCCTTCCTACTTTTTCTCCTGACGGAAATACTATTTCTTGGACAAGCAATTCAACTCCATCAAAAAAATCTCAAATTTTTATCGCAGATTGGAATCATGATCTTGCGATGCTTGCCCTGCAAGAGTCTCCTCAGAGAGAAAGTAATTCTTCATCAGTATTATCCGTACCTTACGAAAATAAAGTTAACAACATTAGCGAAGCAAGGAATCATGTAAATTATCTCAGTTCTCCTGAACTGGAAGGC
Source organism: Verrucomicrobiota bacterium (assembly GCA_036127675.1). Classification (GTDB taxonomy): domain Bacteria; phylum Verrucomicrobiota; class Verrucomicrobiia; order Opitutales; family Seribacteraceae; genus Seribacter. The sequence goes on along the minus strand of JAYYRA010000018.1, from coordinate 27,788 downwards.
AGGTATACCGGTTCTGTGGGTATGAAAAAAGCGAACCAATATGTTGCAAATTACTTTGAAAAACATGGGTTGTTAAAATTTGATTCTCAATCTTGGTATCAGGATTTTACATTTTTCAAGAGTGCCAAAATATCCGATGAATCATTACTAAAAAGTAACGCTTCTCAAGAAAATCTTGAGTTAAAAAAAGATTGGAGTCCACTAGGGTTTAGCCAATCGGGAAAAGGAATAATAACCCAACTAGTTTTTGCAGGGTATGGTCTAAGAATTCCAGAGACAGCAGATTTTGGGGGTTATGATTCATACACTCATCTTGAAGTTAAAGATAATTGGATAGTTTGCCTGCGAAAACTTCCGCCTCAATGGAATCAGGAGAAAAAAGATAAATTTTATTACCACTCCACTTTACATAAAAAAGCTTCTGTTGCACGTGATCTCGGTGCAAAAGGTATAATTTTTGTTTCGGACAGCAATGAATCAGAAGGTAAATTAATATCATTTGATCAATCTACAAGAGAAACTATTTCTATCCACGCTCTCTCAGTTTCCCGAACAGTAATTGAAAAAATATTTTCTGTAAATAATCGAGATTTTAATTTGCAATCAAAGCTTTTTGAAAAGGGTGATTTAAGAATGGGTTACACGCTGAAGAACATCGATCTGACCTACGACATATCCATCATCCGAAACAAAGGAATATGCCAAAACACCATTGGATATCTAGATTCTAATAATAATAATAGATTAGATATACCTTACATACTAATTGGTGCACACATGGATCATGTTGGTCGAGGTCAAACTGGATCACGAGCCATCAAAAAAGACAAAGGGAAAGTTCATCCGGGAGCAGATGATAATGGGTCTGGCGTTAGTGCCCTTCTTGAAATAATCAGGTTGTTGAAACTAGATCCTCGTATACTTAAAAATTTAAATTTCGATATAGTATTGGCAACTTGGTCTGGAGAGGAAATAGGACTTGTCGGTTCATCCCATTATGCCACTCAACTTAAAGTCCAAAATCACGGAAAGCAAAGACCTGTTCTTGCTTATCTGAATATGGATATGATTGGTAGATTAAAAGATAAACTGACTATACACGGAGTAGGTTCATCTTCACATTGGAGAAAGATTATCCAAAAAGCGAACATACCGTTGCGCATTAATTTGAATCTTCAAAATGATAGTCATATACCAACAGATACCACATCCTTCTATGCGAAAGGCATCCCGATTCTTAGTGCATTCACTGGTCTTCATGATGATTATCATTCACCAACAGATAGTGCCGATAAAATAAATTACCAAGGCATCGATAAGTGTGCTCAATTATTCACACGCATCATTACTACATTATCTGATAACGGAGAAATAGATTATATAAGCCAATCTGCTCCTTCTTCATCTAACCGAGCAAAATTAAGAGCATATCTTGGTACAATACCTAATTACTCTCAAACTGATCAGAAAGGAGTTTTGCTTTCTGGGGTAGCAAAAAATGGTCCTGCTGATCTTGCAGGTCTAGAATCTGGGGATTTGATCATAGAGTTATCGGGATCTAATATTGAGAATATCTATGATTACACCGAAGCAATAGGTAAAATAAAACCCGGAAAAAAGCATACTGTTAAGGTTGTAAGAAAAGGTAATTTAAAAACTTTAACTATAATTCCCAAAGCAAGGTAAATCTTGTCTATACCTTTTAATTTGATGGTTTCCAACTGAATGTACCTACACCAGTGCGGTTTCCGCCAACTCGCTGAGAATTATTTCCATCTACAGAAATTATCAAATTCTCTATTTGGGAAGAATAACATCTGAATGATTTCTCAAAGTTAATATCTTGAGACCAACCGCTCACTAAGTTATCAAACTCGTGGAAAACTGGTGGATTTTTACCTTCATCGCAAACAATAAGTTTGGAGACATCTCCCGTAATTGAAACTGAGAGTAAATGAGTATCTGATATGGGAGTTGTTAATTGATTACCCTGATTCAACTCATTAGATACTTCATTGATAGATCCTTGCAAATTATCTCCGTTCTCAGAGATATCTTCATTTGATAAGAGATAGATAAGTAAAATAACAATTGAAGTTACAACAACGCCCACCAAAGAGAAGATAATTGGCAGAGAAGGCAACTTCTTGGGAGTCGAAGCTCTGCTAGAAGCTGTTGAAGAACTTACCGGCTTGAATGAATTGTTTTGATTTTCGTTGTGATCTTGAGAAACGATCGATCCAAGTGATTTTTTTGATGATCTGCTCCCTGATTTCCCAAGATCGGTATCAAGGTCTGCAACTATAGCATCCTGATCAAGCCCCAAGAACTTAGCATAAAGTCTAACAAATCCTCTAAGGTAAACTTCAGGCAAATTTATTTCCAAATTTCCTGATTCGATTGCAGAAAGATAATCTCCACGAATCTTTGTGCTTTCGGAAACCTCTCTAAGGGATACTCCTTTTCTCTTGCGAGCTTCTTCCAATTTTTGTCCTACAGGCATTTTTTTAGCAAATTGAACTTAACTACTTTGGCAAGCGGAGAGTTTATAAATCCATGAGAATTTCTCGACCTTGGCCTGGAACATCAGGCCCAACTAACCCACGGTCTTCTAGCTCATCCATAATTCTAGCTGCTCTGTTGTATCCGATACTTAACTTTCTTTGAAGGTTTGAAGTCGATGCTCTTTTCGTCGAACGAATAATATCAATTGCTTTTCTTACCATAGGATCTTCATCGGAATCATCTCCTGATGCCCCCAAGACATCATCTTCTCCGGCGGACTCGATTTGCTCCCTAACCTCTTCGATAATTTGAGGAGGTCCGTTAATTTTAAGATATTCAACAATACCATTGATTTCATCATCACTCACAAAAGCACCTTGTGCCCGCAGGAATGTAGAACTTCCGGGTGGAATAAAAAGCATATCGCCCTTCCCTATTAAGGCCTCGGCTCCCTTGCCATCAAGAATTGTTTGGCTATCCCGATAAGATGCGACTCTAAATGATATTCTACTTGGCAAATTTGCCTTGATTACACCAGTTATTACATTCACGGAGGGTCTTTGTGTAGCGATAATAAGATGAATACCAGCGGCCCTTGCAAGCTGAGCTAAACGTGCAATTCCAGTTTCTACATCTGCTTGAGCCACCATCATTAAGTCTGCAAGCTCATCAATAATGCATACAATGTAAGGTAGCTTGTTTTCTGGAATTTCAAGAACATCATCATCACGCGGCACCTCAATAGACGATAATGCAGCTCGTTCCTCTGCTGTCATCTCGGCATCTAGAAGCTGAGCTTTCTCCTTTTCCTCCTTGTCCTTTAGAATTTTTGCATTAAAACCAGCAATATTACGAACTCCCACTTTGGAAAAAATTTGGTACCTTCTTTCCATCTCCACCAAGAGCCACTTTAGGGCACCAGGAACTTTTTTGGGCTCAGTAACAACTGGTATAAGCATATGAGGTAAATCATTGTAGACTTTCATTTCCACTATCTTGGGGTCTACCATGATAAATCTAACATCTTCAGGGCTTGAATAGTAACAAAGCGAAGCAATAATAGCATTAATGCAAACTGTCTTACCTGAGCCAGTAGAACCAGCTACCAATAAGTGCGGCATCTTGGTTAAATCCGCAACAAGTGCTTTTCCGCTTGCTTCTTTTCCAAGAACAATCGGGATTTCAGCACCTGCATCTGCCCAAGCCTTAGATTGAAGAATTTCTTTTAAGCAAACTGGAGCAGGTTTTTGATTGGGAACCTCAATACCAACGCAACCTTTCCCAGGAACTGGAGCCAAAATTCTTACACTGTCAGCCTTCAAAGCCATTGCTAGGTTTTTGTCCAAATTCGCGATTTTTTCCACTCGTACACCAGCGGCAGGATGAACATCGTATCTAGTAATAACTGGACCTGTGTGAACCTCACCAAGTTCAATTTCAACCTTAAACTGAGCTAGGGTTTCTTTGAGATTTCGAGCCTTGATCATGTGATCTTCATCTTCATTAGATTCCTCTTCTGGGGGCTCCATGAGTAAGTCTAATGTAGGGAAATGGTAATCTCCTTTTCTTTCCGGAAATAAATCACCCGCTTTTTCAGTCTTTGCTGCTCGAACCACCTTGAATCCATCCATTTCAACCTCATCGCTCTGAGGCGGGTCATTTTTGCCTAAATTACTCTCAGTATCAGCTTTTGTCTCTTCATCGGAAGATTTCTCTTTCGTTATATCTTCAGAATCAGCGATTGAATTATCTGATTCTATGATCGATTCCTCAACTGAATCTATTTTAGAATTTTTTTTCTTCTTAGATACTCTCTTACCTTCTAATCCGAGACTCTCTTTTGCTGCTACCTCATCTTGTTTTTTTTGAAGTGAAACATCTTCAAAGAGAAGATCATCTTCTTCCTTGGATCCAAGTAAATCAAAATTCCATTTCTTAGATTTTTTCTTGATTTGATCATCGGGTGTACAGACCGAACTGTCTAAGCTTTGCGATTTATCTATTGATTCGGAAGATTTTTCACGAGTCAAAATCTTGGTAATAAGGTTTGGAATCTTAAAGAAAGGATTTTTAACGACAAAATATCCTCCAATGTGACAATAAAGGCAAAAGATTAGCCCCGTGATAGATAGAATACTTGTTCCGACATTTCCTAACCATACCCTCATTAAACCAGGTGATGAAAATGTATTTCCAACCGATTCGGCAAAAGGCATACCAGAGTAAAAAATTGCCCCTAATGAGCCTCCTGCACCATGCTCAAAAACGCTACTTTCAAAAATTGAAGAATTATCGAATAAAAGAGAAGAAAAATCTCTGACATTAGCCAGTATGCTTATAAATAAAATACATCCCAAAGACGAAAGTACTTGAATAATTCTAATGCGGGTTGATGTTTTTTTATAATAATACACGGACAGGTTGACAAAGAACCAAGGTAATAACCAAGAGGATACACCAAACCACCCATTAAAACATCTAGCAATAAAGAGTCCCGTTTTGCCTAAAACTGGCGAATCATTAACCATCGGAGAATGATGCAAATCATCAGGGTTATAGTCTGCAAGGGCTATCAAGCTAATAATTCCTGTAAGCATGAAAAAAAAGGCAACAACCTTATTTTGAACAGGGGAAACCGGATTAAGCTTAAAGTCTGACTTATTCTTCAAAACTAAAAAATAGGATATTCCACAAACAACAATCGTTTACACAACCACACATTTTGAGTAAAATGGAATATGTGAGTGTTTTCAAGTTTGAACCAATTTATAAAAAAAGAGTTTGGGGAGGTAGCCATTTCAAGAATTTATTTGATTCAAGTTTAAGGCATGATCAAAAATACGGAGAATCTTGGAATATTGTTGATCGGGAGGAGGATCAATCATTCTGTAAAATAAATTCCGGTATAAGAATTTCTATACGTGAACTGCTAAAAGAAAAAGGAAGGGAAATTATGGGTCCATCATGGATCAATGGAAATAAGTTTCCAATTTTGGTGAAATGGTTGGATTGCCAAGAAAGACTAAGTCTTCAAGTTCACCCTCCAGAAGAACTTGCAGAAAAACTTGGAGGTGAACCAAAAACCGAAAATTGGTATGTAGTAGACAGTAGCAAAAATTCGGGATTATTTCTTGGATTCAATCAACAAGTCACAAAGTCCCAATTTAGAAGTGCCTTACAAGATAACAAGGCTGAAAAATTATGCCACCGCATTAATTCAAATTCCAACGATTCAGTATTGGTCAAAAGCGGTAGTATTCATGCAATTGACGCAGGCAACTTGATTCTTGAAATTCAACAAAAGTCCGACACCACATATCGTGTTTTCGACTGGGGACGAGTTGGATTGAATGGGAAACCTCGCGATTTACATGTTCAAGAATCCTTAGAATCAATTAATTTCAGTGATTCTAATCAATCTTGCATTTCGACAAGTGACAAACCGGGAATTGAAACCATTGCTGAATGTAAGTACTTTAGAATTAGAAGGTTAAATTTAAGCGAAAATTCTACCTTTAAAATTAAGGAGGATTCTTCAAATTGTGCGATTTTAAGTCCTTTTAAAGGCCAATCAATATGCGAGAATCAGTTGCTAGAAAGCGGTTTCTCCTATATTTCACCTTTTTCTTCTGCTTGTGAAATTACATCTAAGGGAAAAACTTCTCTTTTAATAACTGACTCCTTTCTAAATTAAAATTATATCCCTAAATTCTTAACAAGCTCATTATCGATTCATAACGACTAACAAATAAATGGACCTAGAATCAGAAAACACTAATGATAATCCAACGCACGAGGATGATTCTGAATCTCGAATGGAAGATGAAAATGGTAATACGACCAATACAGATACCGAAAATTCAAAGGAAGAAACAACACAAGGGAATCTTTCTAAAAAAATACAGGATACCTACTCTAAAAATGAAGATTTGCAGAATAAATATGTGCGCGTTCTTGCGGACTTAGAAAATCTTAAGCGGAGACAAATAAAAGAAAGGGAAGATGCAGTCCAAAGGACCAGATCCCAAATTTTCAGTGACCTTCTTCCTATCTTAGATGCTTTCCAGATGGGTATGCAAGAGGTTGAAAAAGAAGAATCAACAAATAACATATTCGTTGGTATCTCGATGGCTTACAAACAAATGGAAAATGTTTTGAGCGAATATGGTCTGGAAATTATCAACCCAGAAAATTCAGAATTCGATCCCAAAATGCATGAAGCTTTGAGTTATCAAATTAGCGATGATGTTGATGAGGGTATTGTTCTACAAACAGTTCGTACTGGTTATAAATTGCGGGATAAATTGTTACGACCTGCCGCAGTAATTATCTCTCAAGGCAAAGATTTAGAAAATAGCTAGTTTACAAAATGTCAGATAAAGACTTTTACGAAGTTCTTGGAGTTGAGCGAAACGCAAGCCCTGAAGAGATAAAAAAAGCTTACCGCAAACTTGCGATTAAGTATCATCCAGACAAAAATCCAGGAGACGCTAAAGCTGAAGAAAAATTCAAGGAAATTTCAAATGCGTTTGAGGTTTTAAAAGACGAGGAAAAACGCCAAAAATATGACCAGTTTGGGCATGATGCTTTCCAAGGTGGTGGCGGTTTCTCTAGAGGCGTTGACCCATTTGATTTATTTAAAGATGTCTTTGGTGGAGGTGGTGGTGGTGGATTTGGCAGTATTTTTGATGATTTTTTTGGAGGTTCAGGTTCTAGTGGGTCAAATGAAGGTAGTAGAGGTTCAGATTTACGAGTAAGCGTCTCAATCACACTTGAACAAGCGGCAAAAGGGGTAGAAAAAGAAATTAAATATCATCATCATGGAGAATGCTCCAAGTGCGACGGAAGCGGTGCTTCACCTGGGTCCAATAAAGTAATGTGTGCAACATGTGGGGGTATTGGGCAGGTTGCATCAAACCAGGGTTTTATTAGCATAAGAAGAACATGTCCTACATGCAGTGGAACAGGAGTGACAATTGAGAAGCCATGTAATGAATGCTTTGGAGAGGGTCGCATACGTAAACAAGGAAAGGTGAAAGTTAAAATACCTCCTGGTGTTAGTAATGGCAATAGGTTGTGCTCAAGAGGGCGCGGCGACGCTGGTTCAAGAGGTGGTCCATCAGGAGACCTATATGTAGATGTTCACATTGATGAACATTCCTTGTTTGAACGAGATGATGATGACTTATTTCATGAAGTGCAAATCCCTTTCGCCCTCTCTGTCCTTGGTGGAACTATTCAGGTTCCTACATTAGAAGGCAAAGTTTCCTTAAAAATTCCTTCTGGCACTCAATCCAACAAAACATTCAGGCTTAAAAATCATGGTATGCCAAACCTAAGATATTCATCAAGAAAAGGAGACCTGTATGTCAAAATATCCATACAAGTTCCAACTAAATTATCGAAAGAGCAAAAAGAGGCTCTTATAAACTTTGCCAAATCATGTGGTGAAGAAAACTTTTCGGAAGATGAGGGTTTCCTTAATAAGGCAAAAAAATTTTTTGATAACGATTAAGTTTCAGTTTAGCACATGGGAAAAACCTATTCACTTGAAAATGCAATAGAGGCGAGACAAAAAGCACGAAATGAAAACAAGACTTTTGTGTTAACAAATGGTTGCTTTGATGTTTTACACGCCGGACATGCATTCAGTTTGAATAAAGCTGCAGAATTTGGTGACTGTCTTTGGGTAGCTCTTAATTCTGATGAAAGCGTTCATGCACTTAAAGGAAAAGGCAGACCCATTAATTGCCAGGCTGATCGAGGATATTTATTAAATTCTTTGAGAGCAGTAGATGGAACTTTCTTCTTTCAAAAACAGACTCTAGCAAATGAGATAGAGATTTTGGAGCCTGATGTATATGTGAAGTCCTCTGATTATACTTACGAAACAATAAACAAGGAAGAAAGAAAAGCCTTGGAAAAAGTAGGGACAAAAATCTTTTTTGTTCCGATGCATAAAGAACTTTCATCATCTTCGATGATTAGAAAGATTAAAGATAGTAGACTTATATAAGATTGTGAATTGCGTAATATTAGGATCTGGGAAAGGGACAAATGCTCGAGCCATCCTAGAGGCATGGAGCAACAACCAACTTGGAAATGCCGATATAAAGGCAGTTTTCTCTGAAAACAAAGGTGCTACAATTTTAAAGATTGCAGACTCTTTTGCGGTGCCTTCGCGTGCAATCGAAATGAACTGTAAATCTCCATTTATTTCATCTGAGCATGTGCAGACTCTTATCAAAAACATAAATGAATTTTCGCCTGATCTTATTATTTTAGCCGGGTTCATGAAAATTTTGCCTTCCGAGTTCATTTCTGAATACAAGGAAAGTATCATCAACATTCACCCAAGTCTTTTGCCTAGTTTCAAAGGAAAAAGTGCAATTAAAAGAGCATTTGATCATGGGGTAAAGATAACGGGGTGCACAGTTCATTGGGTAACAGAAAAAGTTGATGAAGGAAAAATTATTGCACAAGCACCCGTAAGGGTAATGGAAACAGATACTCTCGAGAACTTATCAATGAAAATACAGGCAGCAGAACATGTATTACTGCCCACAGTCATTTCAAATCTTTCTTTGGGAAATTCCTAAAATCATGAAATAAATCTTGGTTTTAATGTTTAAGGTTCAGGCTAAATTAAATAAAAAACATCAGTTAGAAGCAGAAAACATTCTATTCGAGACTGCCCCTAACAATTGGATGCTTTCTCTAAATCGGAAGACAAAAGATTTAAAATTGGAAGGCGTATTCGAGAGTGAAATTGAAGCAAATCAAGGAGTATTACAGTTTGAAAAGTTTCTATCTAAATACAATTATCAACTAGAAATCACTGAACTGGACAACTACTGGCAGGAAGCATACAAAGAGCATTTTAAACCTTGGAGTTATAGCGGATACAATTTCATACCGGAATGGGAGAAATTTAACCAAGTCAAGTTCAGTTCTGGTGTAAATATCTTTATTGATCCCGGAATGGCGTTTGGAACTGGGACTCATGAAACAACAAGACTTTGCATCGAATTACTCATCGATAATCTTGATCAGCAGTCTGATGGATGTTACGGTATGCTAGATGTTGGTTGTGGCTCAGGAATACTGAGTATCCTTGGACAACACATTGGATTTAAATCAATCCATGGAATAGATAACGACGAAAATGCCATTCAAAATTCGCTACATAATCTGTCCCTTAACTTCCATGAATCGACAATTAAATTTGAACAGAAGTCTATCGATTCATTTGAAAATGATAGCTATGATTGCATAGTAGCGAATATTCAGTCCGATGTGTTGATCAAGAATGCTCAAAGATTAGTTGAACTTTTGAAAAATAATGGGGTACTGATACTTTCTGGCATACTCCATTATGAAACTGAAGATGTGACTAAGGTGTATAGTAAATTGTTTGAAAACAAAAATATGTCCTTTATTTCAGACACGAAGTTTTTAGATGAGTGGTGTGCTACTATTTTCAGTATCACCCCGCATTAAAGGAGAGAATGTAAATTTTACCTTTCGTTAATTACGAATATCAACCACCTAGGTAGGTTAATGCCCTCGGGATTGGCAATGTGTAGAAGGCGAATCGGTCGATACCGAGCTTCTCAATATCTTTTTGAACAGATTCTCTAACTGTATCGACATTATTAGGACCAACAGAAGTATAGACTAAAGCCCACTCTTCGTTCTGATGCTGACCATCTTCTGAATCTTCAGCGTCAATCATAACTCCAAAGTTAGTACTTACACCCGGTGCACCGGCTTCGAGTATCGCGTCGTAAACGGTGGAATACTGGTCTCGGGGAACAATGCAATACAAGCCAACAAGATTTTCTAAAAAGGTAGTTTTTAAAGCTTTGGATTTAGATTCATCAGCAAGTGTTCTCCAGTCCTTGCCGCCCTTAAGTTCGTCAATCGCAGAAATAATTTGCTCCATATTAGCGCCATGAGCAGAAGAAGAAATTGTACTGCTTACATTGATTAAACCAGATGAGACAGGAATTGAATACATAAAGCCTCTTCCTGGTTCAGTAATTCTTCCTGCTCTGGCCATTTCTGCAAAAACATCATCTGCTTCTGATTTTTCGACAACGCACCAAACGAATTCTTTTTCGGGACCTTTTGTTATTCTTAGTAATGGGATTTTGTCCCTTACTCCTCCACCTTCTCCAAATGTAACTGTGGGTCCAGGGGCACCATTCTGTAAAGCTGCTTTCGCAATGTCTTCAGCAATGCCCTTTTCACATATACAACATATAGCTTCCATTTCGACTTTTCCATCCGATGCCGTATCGGCACCTTCACCAATCTCGGTCGGAAACTTAGAAGCAATATGAGCATCATTGCAGTCTATGGTGAATACCGCTCCAGCACCTACTTTTTCCAAATTACCTGCACGAACAGAAGCATCAACAACTGTATCAATTATTGGATTAGGAACCAGTGCCTGTATAAGAATTTGTTCAGGTGCAGGGGGAGGAAACATTTTCTGTAAAAACCCGCCCTCATTCAAGATAGAGCCTCTGGCAGAAATTTGAAAGATTCCTTTAGCACCCGCTTTTGTTAATGCTGATGAAACTTTAACGAGAGATTCTTTAGGCAGAATTAAATTAAGCAGGGAAACAGCTTTTGAATTTTGTAAGGTAGTCATCTTATGCGACCTCCATTTCTTCGGTTGAATCGTCGGTTACACTGGGTTTTTTTCTTACAAGCAAACCAACAGTCAAAACGGTTATTATTGGACCAACGGAGGCAAGAGAAAGAACTCCAAATCCATCAATTGCACCGGTTTTCGCTCCAATTCCAAGACCCATTGCCAAAACAAGTGGAACGGTAATCGGGCCGGTAGTAACACCAGCACTATCCCAACCGAAATTCACAAAGTCTTCACTCGATATGAAAGTTAGAATCAAAAGCATGGCATAGGGCGGAATTAATAGGTACCATAACTCCAAATTAAACGCGATCTTAGCAACTCCAGTAGCAATACCTAGGGCTACACCAGTGGCAACTGCTTGCATAAGTAGATTTTTCTTAAACGCTCCTACAGTTATTTTTTCAACGGTAGCACCCAATGCATTCAATGCCGGTTCAGCTAATGTTGCCCCGTATCCCAAAATAAATCCGAAAAGAATTGCCAAGCATTTTCCGGCGGTTGAAGACTTAAAAATAGGTTCAACAAATCCTTCACTTTGCCAAGGTTGTATCGATGCAAAACTTGAAACGACATTTCCTCCCAATTGCTCCCCTAGAGGAGTTAGCCCAAGTGAAATTCCGAGATTAAACAAGCACATACCAATTACTGCACAAGAAATACCGATGATTAACTCATCAAGATATTTTGGTTTTTGCCTTAAGCCTCCCATCAAAACAAGTAATAGAATCGAGCAAAGTGGGACAATCGCCCAAATAGCACCCTCTAAAGCACCTCGATCTTGATCTGGTCCATCCAAGACTCCATTAACCTTACTGTAGTCAATGACGCCGGCTTCAGTAACACTGTAAATATCCTCTCCTGGGTCCAAAATGCCGTTTCCATTCTTATCTTCCTCTGGTTTGAATGTGTTGGGAAAGAAATCAAACTTATTGGTAAATGCAGTTGCTATATCGGCTTCTTCATTCCAAACCGAGTCGGGTGCTTTAAATCCTTCCCTGACGACATAAGTTTTAGCTCCCTGTACCTCAACATTTTCCCTAGTTGCTTCGTCGTCTGACGCGATAGCAGAAGGTACAATCTTTCCTTCTGTTATTCTCGTTTTAAGAGCGTACCCTTCAGGAAGTTTCTGATTATTCTTCAAATATTCATCAACCAATTTTCTTTCTTCGCTAGACATCGACCAAAAGAGTTCAGTTTCGTCAACACCCTGTGATGCCTTTTGTCTATCTTCCGCAACTAAATCTCCGTATTTTTGAAAATCCTTGGGGTAATTTGTCCCATATTCTCCGGCATTAATATGCCACTCTGCTTTGGAAAGATTAGCTTTATAATAATTATCTCCGTTAAACAAATAAAGTGCGTAACACATCACAGCCAAGATTGGAAATAAAGATGCTAAGGTTACTACACCAAATCCGGTGTTGCTTGAGCCCCCAGTTGATACAATTCTACAAACACCGATACCCAAAGCTAATACTAAGGGTACAGTAACGGGACCAGTTGTTACTGCTCCACAGTCCCATGCCAGCCCCAAAACATGTTTAAGCCTATCATCTGAGAACTGCATGTATAGTGTGAGGCAAGATAGCACAATTACGCCAATGTAGATAAAGGGCTTCAGTGACCAACCTTTGTAAAACCGAAGGACACCAAGTAAAACAGCAATACCAACACCCACACCAACGCAATTAACAAGCATTCCTGCACCTGTGTTAAGTATTGTCCAAAGTAGAGGAGCAGCAGTAGGATCAACTCCTGAACCGGCAGCACGCAATACCCCAATCGCGGGTTCAGCGAAAGTAGCAAATGCACCAAGCACAAATCCAAATACTAAACTAGTCGGGAGACAGGGTATTCCTAAGATTTTTTTCCTAGGCAAACTGGAACCGAGTGTTTCACCAAGTGGCATTAGCCCCAACCTCAATCCTTCCATGAAAAAAGCTAGTCCTATGATCACAATAATAATGCCGACTGCTATCATCAGCGAGTAAACGATTGGTAAGCCTAAAACTAAAACCTGAAAGACGATAAGATAAAGAATGATAAACCAGACGCATTGTATTTGCTCGACTACCTTATCTTTCGCAAATGAGAAAAGTATAGACAGTTTTTGTTGAGCTGTAAGTTGCAATCTTTTGGAATCGGAGGATTGTTCAGTACTCATTTTGTGCTGTATGATGATTTAATATTTAATCCCGTATGACTAATTTGTTAACAATTTATTTCACAAACTCCACGAGGAGTTGGCAAGCGTTAAAGATAATTTATTAATTCCGGAAGTAACATTAATTGGGGTATTCCATGTAACTCCAATTTTTCCAAGTGCAGCACTGCCAATGATGTAATAACTGCCAACTCCAATTTCAGAAATAACACCAGCTCCATCAATGTCAGAACGGATCCTTTTGCCCTCGCCGTGATTTACTTCGTTTAGAAGTGTTGTTCTAATTTTCTTTTGAACGCCTGGATATAAAAAAGGGTTTTTACGGGAACGAGCCCACAGTTCACTGTAAGAGTCTATTTTAGGGTAATCAGTGAGTTGAATTTCACTATTAATCATTAGGTCCTCCAAATCTTTTGAAAGAACAAAGAATTCAGTGTAAAAAGCCTCCTTGTTTTTCCCATTTATTGAGGTTACAACAGCGTCAAAATGAAGGCTAGCAGTTCTTTGAAGTGGAGATGTCTTAGAGACAATATCAAATTGAGTAGGAGAGGAAGGTGGTTTTACAGGACTCGAAAGTTTGATTTTGGAGTATGGGTTTTGCGTTAATGCCAAAACTTTGTTTTCTAAGTTTTTGTTTTCAATCAAAAGTTGATCAATCTGATTTTGTTGGATTTGAAGTTTATTCTCAAAATCGGTCTGTTGCTCCTCAGATAAAAAAGATTTTTCATTGCTCACAGCAGCAACATTATTTTGTACTTTGGAAGTCTGATATTCTCTTAAAAATTTAATTTCTTCTAGAAGTTCCTGATTTAATTCCTTAAGGCTAGCGATTGCTGCGTCTTTCGCTGCGTTATCATTCTCAAATTGGTTCAAGGAATCTATTGAAGCCTGCTGTAAATCATTCGAAACTGAAGTGGATGCAAGAAATGACTGATTATTGTCTTTTACGAAAGTAGGCGCTACATCCGTATCTTCGTCGACAAGTGTTTTGGTTGGCCCGTTGTAGAATTCTGCCAATTTGTCTGGAGTCTCGTTGATTGGAATATTGTTTAGATCATGGGGTTTTAAAATTTCGGAAAAATCTCCAGATTTGTCAGTTACTGAAAGCAGTGCTACGATGTCAATATTTGGATCACTCTCAGAATGTCCGATTTCTGCTGAAGACTTAGAAGATGGTGCCTTCTCACACCCACAGAAATAACTTAAGAAAATAAATAGATTAAAAAAGGTTATAAACTGTCTCATGTTATCCTTATTGAATTAAAGAGGTATAACTAGCAGGGGTTGTCAAGTAAGTGCAACTTTGTATTTACAATTTTATCTTAAATATATTAACTAAAAGCATGTCTCAATTACCCCTAGATGAGGCTGATTTGTTGGAACATGAAAATCGGTTTCTCAAGCAAACTATTGTGTCTTTACGAGATGAACTTGAGAATATTGAACATAAGCATGAGACTGAAGTGCAAGAAATTCATCGTAAATCTGAAAATGAAAAGACACAGTTAAGGTTTTCGATAAATGAATTAAGAAATTCATTAGATTCTAGAATTCTTGAATTTAATGAAGAAAAGCAAAAAATAGAAAGTTCCTCCTTAAATTCACAGGACCAATACAAAAAAACCATAAATGAATTAAGAGAAAGGCTGGAAAACCAAAAGTTAAAGGCAGATGAACTTGTTCAAAAAGAAAAAAGTTCATCTCAAATGGAGATAGAAGATCTCAAAAAAAGTATTTCTAATCTTAGAAAGACTCTTGATCTTGCCGAACAAGAAAAAGAACAGCTGGAACAAAATGTTCGGAGAGAATCATATCAAGAAATTAATCAACTTCGTGAATCTTCCGCTAAGTTGAGAGAAAGAATTGATCATTTATCTCAACAACACGAAGACAAAATCCAAAAATTAAAAGCCTCCGGCCAAAATGAGCTCAATTCATTACATGATACGATTTCTGTACTTAGATCCGAGCTTGAAGAAGCAGAAAATAAAAGTTCCTCTGCGGTACAGAGAGCAATTGCATCAAGTGCAGGAGAGATAAAATCACTACAATCTGCATTAACCAAATCAAGAGAGAAAATCGATTTAATTAAATCTCGCGAGGAGGATAAAATCCAAAAAATTCGCAGCCAAAATCAAGTTGATATACAAAGCTTAAAAAAATCAATTGAGTCGCTTAGGGAAGAGTTGGATAAAGCAGAGTCATCCAAGCAAGATGCAGTCCAACAAGCTCTTAGAAGCTCTTCATCAGAAATAAAGCATCTTAAAAATGCTCTCCTGCAGACAAGAAATAAATTAGATCTCGCAAAAGATCATGAAGCTGATGCTGTCCAAAGAGCCGTTTCCTCGGCCTCTTCTGAAATAAAAACCCTTAAAGAAACTACGTCAGAATTAAGAGAGGAGCTCGAGAAATCTAAAATTGATAAAGAAGATCAAATTCAAATCGCAAGATCTGAAGCACAGAATGAGATATCCCAATTAAAAGAAACGATTTCTAATTTACGCAAGGGCATTGAAGACAATAAATTGAGACATGAAGCGTCTCTTCAAAAGGTACAAGCAACTAATCAAGTAGAAATACAGTCATTAAAAAATACAATTTCTGAGATAAGGGAAGAACTTGAACAATCTAAAGCCGAAAAAGAGGATGCTGTACAAAGAGCAACAACAAGGGCTCAAAGCGAAATTTCACAGCTTAAAAGTTCTCTTGGAATGCTCAGAGAAAAGCTTGATTTCAACCAATCGAGAGCAGAAGACAGGCTCCAAAAAACCATCTCGGAAGGTAATCAAAAACTTGAACAATTTAAAAAGACTATTTCAAATCTGAGGCTACAATTAGAGAGTAAGGATCTTGAAAAGCAGGAAGAGGTTGAGAGAACCGCATCACGATCGAATCAAGAAATTCTTCAACTTAAGAATACACTCTCTGCCGTCAGAGAGAGATTTGATCAGGAAAAAGTAAAAGTAGAAGAAAAAGTACAAGCAGTTGAGGCGAAATCTGAAAATGAGATTAAAAGCCTACGAGAAACTGCAGCTAATCTTAGGACAGAACTTGAAAACAGCCAAAATGAACAGGAAATAAAAGTGCAGGAAACACTTACGAACTCCCAAGTTGAAATAACTCACTTAAGATCATCGCTTAGTTCACTGCGGGATAAATTAGACCTGGAGCAAAGTCGAACTGAACAGAAAGTTCAGAAAATTATCTCTACGGGGCAACTTGAGGTGAAATCATTAAAAAATACCATTGAGGATATAAGGAACGAACTAGAGAAAGCAGAAATAGATAAATCTGACTTGGAAGGAAAAATTTCTGCCAGATACTCCCAAGAAATTAAATCTCTTCAAACATCACTGATTCAGGCGAGAGATAAATGTGAACGCTTAGTAATTGAAAAAGAAGATATCTCTCAGGCTATAACCGCAAAATTTCAGAAAGAAATTTCCAATCTAAAAGTAAATATCACACAGACTAGAGAGAGTCTTGATCAAGCTAAAATAGAGAAGTCCGAGGCTATCCAATTAGCAGTTTCGACTTTTATAACTGAGAATGAAGGACTTAAAAAAACAATAACAGGATTACGAGAAAAACTTGAGCAAGCACAGATCAAAATTAAAGATGAAGTACAGCGCACGCTTTCAAAGTCTTCGCTTGAACTTAATTCGCTGCGCAATACGGTTGCATTATTACGTGATGAACTCGAAATCCTTGAAATTGCTAAACAAGATGCAGTCCAAAAAGCAATGGCATCGCAAAGTCATGAACTAAATCACTTTAAAACCATGGTTCGTGCACTTAGAGACGAAATTGATCAAAAGGGAAGTATTCACCAAGAAAATTTACAAAAGGAAAAGCAACAGAAAACCATGGAGTTTAAACAGTTGCAGGAAACTATAATCGAACTTCGTTCCAAAATCGAAAATGACAACCGAAGACAAAAGAAATAAAACTTTCAAAAACGCTAAATCTAAAAGAACTGAACGCTTTTCAGATATGTTGCTCCAAGTCACGACTGACTTGGCGAAAACAAAAACTCTAGATGAAGCACTTGAAACATTAGTCAAAATTACAACAAGCACAATTGGTGCAGAGAGAGGTACTATCTTTTTGAATGATGCTTCTACTGGTGAATTGTACTCAAGGATTGCTCAAGGTAATTTTCGTCGAGAAATAAGAATTCTCAATTCAAAAGGTGTTGCAGGTTGGGTATTTACAAAAAATCAGGGTGTAATTATTCACGATGCATATAAGGACGAACGATTTAATAAGGCAGTCGATGTTCGAACTGGTTTTAGGACGAAAAGCATATTGTGTGCACCACTGAGGACGATAGCTGGTGAAGAAATTGGGGTCTCTCAAATCCTGAATAAGATTGATGGCCAATTTGAACAAGAAGACCTTGAACTTCTTGAGGCGATGACCGAGCAAGCTGCTATTGCCATTCAGGGAAATATAATTGTTGAACAGATAGAAGCAGCAAGGAAGCAGGAATTGGAATTTTTAGATGTTGTATCTCAGGTTTCTTCTGAACTAGAACTTACCCCCCTACTCCAGAAAATCATCACTACAATCTCAACAATGTTAGATTGTGAACGGGCAACTCTTTTCATCAATGACGAAAAGACAAATGAGTTGTACACTGAAGTTGGCGAAGGGCTTGATGAAAAATCTGTTATTAGATTCCCCAACCATTTAGGAATTGCAGGCACTGTCTTTACATCAGGCAAACCTGTTAATATTCCGCATGCATATGCTGATTTAAGATTTAATCCAAGCTTTGATAAGCAAACTGGTTTTTTTACCCGTTCAATCCTTTGCATGCCGGTCTTAAACAAAGAGGGAAAAACAATTGGGGTAAGTCAAGTACTCAATAAAAGAGGGGGTTCTTTTAATTCAGAAGACGAGAAAAGGCTGGCAGCTTTTACCTCTCAGATTTCGATGGGTATTGAAAACGCCAAGTTGTTTGACGATGTACAAAACCAGAAAAACTACTCTGAAAGTATCCTTTCTAGTATGCATGATGCAGTACTGACAATTGATGAGAATGGAGTCGTCAAAACATGCAACACCGCAGGACTAAGAATCCTAAAGATACCCATTGTCTCTGAAATTCTCGAGCATCCCATCAAGGACATTCTTAGTGACAAAAATGATTGGCTGCTGAACAAACTTGAAAATGTTGAAGAAGACGAAGACTTTTTGGATCATGAGATAATTTTAGATGGAGAGAAATTGTCAGTAAATATCTCTTTATTACCTCTTCTCGGTCAAAAAAAGGAAAATTTAGGGACTATGCTTATGATTGAAGATATTAGTTCCGAAAAAAGAATGAAATCGACCATGTCTCGCTACATGGACCCTGAATTAGCTGATCAATTAATGAATGCCGGGGACAGCGACGATATTATGGGCGGCAAGCAGAGTGTTGGAACAGTCTTATTCTCTGATGTACGGAGTTTTACGACAATTACGGAGGAATTAGGTGCTCAAGGAACAGTTAAATTACTCAATGAATACTTTACCATCATGGTTGATTGCATCACAGATGAAGGCGGCATGCTGGATAAATTTATTGGAGATGCAATGATGTGTATTTTTGGTACTCCTGTACCCCACGAAGATGATCCAGACAGAGCTGTGCGTGCAGCGATTCGAATGATGACCGATCTCAAGGTATTCAATGATAAAAGGTCAACCGAAGGAAAAATGGCCATCGACCATGGTATGGGAATCAATACTGACTCGATAGTCTCCGGTAATATTGGATCTCCCAAGAGAATGGATTATACTGTTATAGGTGATGGCGTAAACCTAGCAGCACGTATTGAAAGTGCCTGCAAGCAATACGGTGCTCATATTCTTATCAGTGAATTTACTTACAAAGCAGTCAAAGCAACATATCGAACACGACAGGTAGATTATGTCATTGTAAAGGGTAAAACAGAACCTGTCGGTGTGTATGAAGTGCTGGATTTTCATGACGACTCAAGTTACCCGAATTTAGTCGAGGCACTTGGAGTCTTCAATGACGGTTACCGTTCTTGGAATGAAGCTAAGTGGGACCAAGCCATAAAACTGTTTAAGGATGTTAAAAAAATTAATCCCAATGACAAAGCTGCTCAGCTTTATTTGGATCGATGTGATCACATGAAAAAGAACCCACCGAAGGGCGAGTGGGATGGAGTTTGGGTAATGACAACCAAATAAATCGAACTAGGAATGGATGCTAAAGCACACCTAAGCAAGGCTATTGCCCTAAACCCCGATTATTCGGAGGCTTATTATGAACTAGGACTTTTACTCAAAAAGGATGGTGAATCAGACAAAGCCTTGGAGCACTTTCAAAAAGCAGTTTCATTGCGTAGTGATTTTGCTGAAGCTGAATGTGAATTGGCGATTATGCTTCAATTGTCTAAAGATTTGGAGTCTTCAAGAAATCATTTCCTAAACTCACTTGAGATTAATCCAAATTATGCGAATGCATACTTTCATTATGGCCTTCTTCTAATTGAATTAGAGGATATTGAAGAGGCAAAAAACAATTTTGATAAGGTTACCGAAATAAATCAAAACTATGCCCCGGCTTATTTTCATAAGGCTAAGCTTTTAACAAGCCCGGATGATTTCGAAGAAGCGAAGAAGAACTACGAAACTGCAATTGATATAGATGAAAATTATACTGATGCCCACTACTATTTGGCTAAATTATTTTTGGGAGGAATTGCAACAAACAAGGAAGGTACAATTATCGACCGAAAAGATACTGCTGAGGCAGAAAATCATTTTCTTAAGGTTATAGAAATTCAAGAAAATCATGAGAGAGCATATTACAACCTCGCGAAAATTTATGTAGATAATGATAACAAAAAGGAAGCAGAGACTTTTCTTAAAAAAGCTATTTCTCTCAATTCTGAATATTCAAAAGCACACTTTTTATTGGCCCATGTGTTCGAAGAAACTAATAGGAAAAGTCTAGCTGAAAAGCACTTTGAACTTTCAATTAAGTTCTTCAAAGAAAACGCTATAGCTCACTATAGACTAGGGGTAATGATGTATAATGATGAGGAGTTCGAAAAATCTCTTGCCCATCTAAAAAAATCAGCAGAGCTAAACCCTCATCATGCAGAATCTAACTTCTACATAGCTATGATTCTCCGAAGCGATGAAGATGCTTCCTTAGCAAAAAAGCATTTTTATAAAGCTCTGGAACTGAATCCTGAATATTCTGAAGCTTATTTTGAGCTTGGAAATCATTCTGTTGCCAATGGAGATTTAAATGAGGCTAAATTGCACTTTCAAAAAGCTTCCGATTTGGATCAAAATTTTGTTCTAGCATATTTTCATTTGGCTAAAATCCTGACCAACCCATCTGAATATGATCAGGCTTATCGGAATTACGAGACAGCATTGGAAATAGATCCAAACCTAGCTGATGGGCATTACTGGTTTTCTAAATTAGTATCAGGTGGCGAAAAGCTTAAATCGGACGGTTCTCTCATTAAGGAACCTGAGATTGAAAGAGCAAAAAAACATCTTAGAAAAGCAATTTCCATTAACAAAAGCTTTGCCAAAGCATATTTCAAACTTGGATTATTACTTGTAGAAGATAGGGAGTATCTAGATGCAATGAAGAATTTTGAGTCTGCTATTTCTAATGATAAAGATTTTGCTGAAGCACACTACCAAATTGCCCTTCTTTTAATGGACGAAAATGCTTTGAAAGCAATATCTAAACCAAAGCCAAGAAGTAAACGGGCGAAAAAGTAAACTTAAAAGAATTTGGTCCATCATAAAAGAAACCCCATCGCTCATCTTGAGAAATCCATAGAAATAAATCCTACATATTTACCTGCGTTATTTTTGCTATGTGAACATTACCTCCAAAGCAGTGAAGACGAATTAGCCAATGTGTATCTTGAAAAGATTAAGGAAATTGAGCCCGAAAATCCAAAATATCTTTTTTTAAGTTCTAAGCTGGCACTAAACAAAGGTGAATTAGCAAAAGCCAAAGAGTATATAGACTTTTGCCTTTTAAAAAAGCACTTTGACAAAGAAGTATTAGCATTGGGGTTACAGATAGCAAATACTCTCAAAATCAATAAAGATAAAATTTACATATTAGAAAACTGGCTTTTGCACCACGAAGCCAGTGCTGAAAAATATTTAGAATTAGCTAAATCACTTGATCAACCGAATCATTATGAAAAAGCATCATATTACTTTCAAGTGGCACAAGAACTTGCACCCGATAATATTGATATTATGATTGAACATGCTCGTTTCCATTGTTCCGCTAAAGGGGAATTATCTGATGGAACAGTTGTTTCAAAAAGAGATTTAAACAAATCCAAAGACATATTAAATAAAATCCTAAGCATTCAGGAGGATTCAAAAAGTGCAGTTTGCCTGCTAGGCGAAGTTTATTTTGATGAAGGAGATTTCTCTGATGCTAGAAAACTTTTTCATCATTGTTATAAAAGTAATTTCAAAAAAGATTCTTATCTATTAAAACTAGCCAAGATTGCTGAAAAAAACTCCGAATTTGAATTTCAAGAAAAGCTACTTTGGGAGGCAACTACTTATAAAAATCTAAGACCTGAGGCTTTTGCTGAGTTATTAAATTCAAAATTTAGCCAAGGCAATCTATCTGAATCTTTCACCATAGGACTAAAGGCAATCAAATATTATCGCCGCAAGATAAGGTCTACTAAGAATGAGATTAATAAGTACCTAAACCTCAATCTCTTTATTGAGTCTAAAGATTTAACAAAAGAATTGAATGTCCTAAGGAGTAAACTAGCAAGTGTTTATTATATATTTTCTGAAACACAGAAATCAGAGACTCGACAGAACAAATACCTAGACGAATCGCTTACTTATGATTCGAGTCACGCAGATGCAAATTACAAAAAAGCACTTTTGCTAAAAGGAAATGCATCGTCGAAATGCCTAGATCACTTAAAATCCTGTATTGATAAAGCTTGGTATCATTGGCAGGCTAGATGGGAATACATTTGTTTGAACCAAAAGAAAATGTCGCAAGAAGAAATAATTTCATTTTTGAAAATTATTCTCGAAGTCAATCCATTACATAAAGAAGCTAAACTAAAATTAAATACTTTGATGTCTACGAATCCTTAAAACAAAAAGGGGTAAATAAATTATATAAATAATCCCGAGGACTAGAAGCGTTATGCATGTTTCCCTGAGTAGCACAGAAACAGTAATACAAACTCCAATTAAGAAAATAACCCTTCTGGTTTTAGATAAAGTAAACTTAAAAGCTTTGAGACTAGGTGTTGGTATTGTCGAAATCATAAGAGCAGAAATAAATAAAACCCATACTAAAACAGAGAAAATAACTAGTCCTTCTGATAATGAAAAATTAAACCTCTTGCTTAAAAGATCTACACCTAGAGGCATAAGTATCAGGTATGCACCAGCGGGTGCTGGAACTCCATAAAAAAAAGTACCTCTAGTTTGAAAATTACTTTTCTTTTGCATTCCAACATTAAACCGAGCCAAACGGAAAATATTGCAAACAGCAAAAGTTAAGAATGGGACCCATAACCATCCCATAAAATAGGATGATGCATCATCTCCAACCATTCCGATTAGCCAAAGATAAACTATGATACAAGGGGCAACTCCAAATGTAACTGCATCTGAAAGGCTGTCTAGCTGTGCACCAAAATTTGAAGTTGCATCCAATAATCTTGCTAACAATCCATCTAATCCATCTAAACAACAGGAAATGAGAACAGCAACGATCGCCATATCATATTTTCCTTCAATACTAAGTCGAATGGCGGTGAGACCGGCACATATACTAATCGTTGTAAAAATATTAGGAAGAAGTTTTACAACTGAGCTGATGTTGTTATTACTCACAATATATTCATGCAAAGTTTTAAAGTACGAATATTACATGTAGTGGCACTTGTATCAACTTGCTTTTGTTCATGCCAAAAATGGGATCCCGATAAACAGTTTGAAAACGATATCATTATTCAAAGCCAAAATGCTTTGCTATTAGAAGCAAGAGCGAATGAAGCCAGACAATTAGAACTCAATAATTATATACAGGACTTGAGTGTACTTTTAGGCACAAGTGAATTTCTGGATTGGGCAAAGAACAAAACTGTTCCATTCAATATAGTTACTAAAGTAAAAATGGATGGGCAGGATTGGGAGAACCGAGAATATGATTTTAAAAATTTAATCGTAGCTGAATATGGATTACAAAGCGAAATGCATATCTATTACAACAAGATTAATTATCCTTTAAAACTAACTATGATTACAAACGGTAAGAGAATCATAAATCCAATCATCTATTGATTTTCCTTTTTCTCCATAGTTATAATAACCTTTTGGAGTGCTCCATCTCTTATTAAAGCAGGTGTGATTTGCAGAAGTTCCCAGCCTTGTTTAGCATGTTCGTTTGCGACATCAGAAATAATATCGCTGATTTTTCCGGAGGTGTCATCTCCTTTAACTTTTATTCCGGGTACTTTAACAGTGATTGATTTATATTTTCGCGACATTACGATTAAATTAGACTCAAGAATCGGTAGGAGAATAATATTTTGAATAGTATTTGTACCTGTAATAGCCATATCCATAATACCCAGAATAATAGTAACCGGTTGCCTTTTTAGAAGGTAGATCATTAAGGATAACTCCCAAAATATTAGCACCCGTAGCTTTGAGGTCACTGATTAACCGTTTCACTACATGCCTGGACACCTTACCGTATCTAGTTACAAATAATACTTCATCCGTTTTTCTTGCTAATGCAATTGAATCAGGAAAGAGACCTGCAGGTGGGCTATCAAAAATCACTACATCTGCAATTTTCTTTAATGCGTTCAGTAATAATTCAAATTCTTTCTTTTCTATAATTTCAGTTGCTGCCCTAGTTTTCCCTCCTGAAGGAAGAAGAAAAAGGTTAGGATGTATGCTACAAAGAGCTTTTTCAAGTTTCTGTGTAATTTCATCTTCGTTTGAATTAGGCGTATTCAAAATAGTCATCACTCCTTCATCATTACTTTCATCACAAAAGTTGTGCAAACCCGGTCTTCTTAAATCAAAATCAATAAGAATTGTCTTACTACCATGATTAGCACAAGTGTGAGCAAAATTTGCAGAAATTAAGCTTTTACCCTCGCTTGGTATAGCCGATGTCACCAATATGGATTTTGCACCTTTAACATGAGAATTCATCTGGATTTTTCCATACATCGATCTAAATGATTCGGTTAGACTGTCGTCCAAATCATCACCTACTATCTTTGGCCTTCTAACTTCATCAATTTCAGATATTTTCTGAATACCAGTAAGTAAGTCTTCGCCAACAAATGTCTCGATATCCCAAGGAGATTTGACTCGATTATCAATTATTTCTAGTGCAATTGGAACAATCAAAAAAATTCCAATAAAAATCAGAAAACCTTTTTGTTTAATTGAATTATAATCAGGGCTGAATGGTGCTCCAGGTATAAAAGCAAGCTGATCTTTCTGCAAAGGATCGTCCTGCTCAGATGGGAGAGCGGCTTCGATGCGTACATCATCAAGTCTTTTGCGTATGATATCTGTACTTGAGCGAACTACAGCTAATGTTCTTTCTGCTTTTGAAATAGCTTCTTCTATAAGGCCAAGCCTTCTTGATTCTGACTGGACTTTTTCCATAGCTCCCATGAACTCTCGCTCCTGTGCATCGAGCTGTATATGGCGATCGCGTAAATCTTCTATAGCTTGCGTTACCTCTTTTCCCAAAAGCACTTGAACTTCTTCAACTTGTCTTGCATTCTCGATCATCTTCGGGTGGTTTTGACCATAACCAGTTCCAGTTTCAATGTAGGTTTTGCGTTGTAACTCTAGATCTAGCAACTTTTGGCGCAAGGTTGGAATACTTCCAAAACTCTCGATAACATCTATCTCGAAATATTGCTTAATTTGAGCAATATTAGATTCGATATCAACTTCAGAAACGACCTTTTTACTACCTCCGATGTTATTGTTATTTGATGTAACTCGTTTCCTTATATCTAGTATCTGTCTTAAAATTGAATTAATTTGTATCTGATCAAGCTTAGAGGCAGTAATTTTTTCTTGAAATTGACTTTTTTTGGAAGAATTTACCTTTTTTTCATCTTCAATGAATGGAATGTCATTAGATTCTTTGATATCGGAAATCTCCTTCAAAATCCTATCCTCTTCCATCAGACTTTTATCTAGCAAAAGTTCCAATATGCCTTTTGCGGTTTGAACCTGCTCAATTTTTTTTATGCTGTTTAACTTATCATATTCTTTTTGAACAAGGTCAGCGATAATCATTGCACCTTTACCTGTTCTACATTGCGAATTTATTTTAAATCTGGGTCTACCCTCAGAAGGCGAGGAGACAGAAATATTGTAATTTACAATATTCTGAATCTTCATTGGGGTACCATCACTTAAATAAGGTGCCAAGAGTTCTGTCTTGTAATCAGAATTCTCGTTAATCCTTGAAATGACATTCATCCTAAGTTCCTGACTATTCAATCCATCTAAATGTTTTGAAATCAAACCATTAACCTGTTGATCACGGTCAACTTTTTGCAAATTTAATATCTGGGGAGGAGGTATTAAAACGAATGAAGAATTACTTTGAAATAATTCTGGCACTTGTAGTTCTTTATACATGAAAGCAAGCGAAAAAGGGAGTGCCAAAGTAACCGCGAGTAACCACCTATCTCTAAGGATAAGTAAAAACTCACTAATTGTTTTATTCTTTTTAGACTTAGATGAATACTCATCATAATTTAAATTATTATCATCTAAATCCATTAAAATAATCTTTCAGGAACATTAATTTGATCTTCAGGGTAAATCCAAAATTTATCATTACGATTGTTAATTGATCCTCGTGCTAGGGATTCTACATCAACTTCAAAGGTCTTTTGCTCTTGTTTTCCATTGGGTTCATAAAAAGTTCTGGTTACATAAACTTTATTTTTTCGGGCAATATCTGTAAATCCTCCTGACATTGAGATTAACTCAACTATATTCATTGCTTCTACTTCAGGAGGAAGTGCAAATGGACCTCTTTTATTTACCGAACCTGATAAATAAACGAAACGTTTTGAATATTCTGTGATTGAAACATTCACGACAGGCCTAAGAAAAATACCTTTTAGAATGTATTCTTGTTTAATTAAGGACTCCAACTTTTTGGTGGAAAAATTAGCTGCCATGAATTCACCAATGTATGGTAATCTAACTAAGCCATCATTCGGAATGGTTTGCCGAATATTGCAATCAGGCTCGTTAACAACATTAACAGATATTTTATCACCGGGTCTAAGCCTGTAGCCACTCTCGTCTTTCAGAGTTGCTGATGTTGCCTGAACGAGCTTTTGCCCGTAGATATTGTGATTAAGTAAAAGTATGAGACTGAGATAAAGCCATTTCATACCTTTAAAATCTGCCTGAAGCATAGATTTCAAAGGTATGCCTATCGTAATTTTCGGCTACATAATCAATTAGTGAAAAATTATATGAAGTACCGATAATAATGTTTTCACTCCAATTGTAATCAAGACCTAAACCTAAACCTATTTGATCAAGACTTGAACTTCCATTATTGTTGTCTGTGTAATCTATATTGGTGTAACTAATGTTAGCATTACTTCGGAGTCGATCAGTTAATTTATGATCTATACGAGTACCTAGGTTAGTACCCAAAGTAGATGTTCCCTGAGCTGTCGGCGAAAACTGTCGACTTACGAAATAGGAGGAGGATGTTTTTGAGTTGTGCTTCCAACTTAAATCCAATGAAGTTACTAAACTACTTGTGGAATTCAAATTCGATTTCTCATAGTCGATCCAGGAGTAACCTAAACTAATCTTTCCAGACAACTTAGAAGAATATTCTCCATTAAGTCCAAACGAAATTGAATGGTTTGTTGAATCAGCGGCATTAAGTGAAGAAGCATCAGAAATTGATATCGTGGTTGTATAATCGGTAAAAATGTCAAGTTTTTCAGAGTAGATGTAAAAAGCTCTTAGTGAAAGTGGCAGTGTTGATAAATCGTTATATGAATTTATGGAACCAGATTGATAATCCTTAAAAGAATAACTTGTTCCACCACCAACTCCAAACTTGGCACTATGATTATATCTAAGGTTTATATTTGTTGTGAAGTAAGAGTAAGAAACTAAATCTTGATCAACAATGCTTGTATCAACATGCTGACCCAAATCAAAAGTTGCATCAAAACGTATTTTAGCATTCGTAGATAAACGCTTTTTCAATGATTCATCAAAATCTAAACTTAAAGTTGTAATCGGAACAATGTGACTTTTATCTGAATTTTTAATGTACCTAGTCATGGAAACACCTGCCGAGCCACTTATGTTCAATAAGTATAACTCTCTTGAAAAATGCACAGAAGGGGAAAAGTTTAAAAT
>JAYYRA010000017.1:0-99915 GCA_036127675.1 Verrucomicrobiota bacterium | reverse complement strand
GTGGTGGATGTGAAAAAATTAAATTGGGAATCTTCTTTCATCATTGAATCACCAGTTGGAGTCGCGGGTATCCGCGGGACCCAGTTTGGACTGTACGCAGATTCTGATTCGGCTGAACTGGCAGTACTGGAAGGAAGGGTTGGATTCTTGGATGCGAATCAAAAAGCCAAGAGTGTGGCAACTGCTCAAAAGGTTGAGGGTTCTCAGGACGGAGCGGGCGAAGTGAATGCCTTGCCGGAACCTAAAAAAGAACAATTAGCCAAGGCGGTTGCCGATTCTCAGGAATCGGCATCGGAGTATGACCTGACCCGCTTGGCGAATACGGTTGAAGGTTTTGCACCCAAGCCAAATTACATTGTAAAGTCCGCCCTCAATATGGAACTAATTTGGTGTCCACCGGGAAGTTTTATTATGGGAGGAGATAATAATGCTCATCCGGTAATTTTAACCAAAGGGTTTTATCTTGGGAAATATGAAGTTACCCAGGAGCAGTATGAAATGGTAATCGGTGATAATCCAAGTAAATTTAAAGGAGCAAAACAGCCGGTTGAAAGTGTTAATTGGAACAATGCGATGGCATTTTGCGAGGCTTTATCAAAAAAGGAAAGGTTTCCTAGTGGGTTGAAGTTCACTCTCCCTTCGGAAGCCCAATGGGAGTATGCCTGTCGGGCGGGTACTCGAACCCTCTTCTCTTGGGGTCAAAAGATAACACCAAAATTAGCAAATTATGACGAAAGTGTTTTAAAAAAAACGCAACAAGTGGGTTCTTATCAGCCGAACCCTTGGGGTTTTTTTGATATGCATGGAAATGTTCAAGAGTTGTGTTTGGATTCAGAAGGCCCTTCTCCTCAAGGTTTGGCAGTCGATCCATTAAATCTAGGTTTAGGAGACAAAATATGCTTTCGGGGTGGTGCATTTAATAATGGTTTTTTAGTCTTGCGTGCGAGTCGCCGCGGATTTGTTGAAAGAACATCGCGGCCTAGTTATCAAGGTTTCCGCCTCTGCCTGACCCCTGCTCGCTAACCCCAATGAACCTCCGCACCAACCTCTCCCGCTCAAACGGCTATCGCGAGTTGGGAATGTTCGACGAATCGATCCTCGAATTAAAAATAGGTGATCGAATTTATTTTCGCTTTGGATTGTATCACATACCATCTTTGTAAATATAGCGTTTGCGTTCATTCCCTTCATCATCATACCAAACTCGAACCCCATTCCCGCCTTGTAGATTGGTAATAGGACATTTTTCACCATTGGGCTTCCAAACTTCTGCAGAGATGATAGACCAGCCGTCCTTCCAGTTTAATTCCGACTCCTTCTGCCCGTTCTTGTACCAATAAGTCGAAAGCCCCTCCTTCCAGCCGTCCTTCCAGTTTAATTCCGACTCCTTTTGCCCATCCTCGTACCAAACATTCGAAAGCCCGTCGGGCCGTCCGTCCTTGTAGTTTGCTTCACTGTTTTTCTGGCCGTTCTCATACCACCAAGTCAAAATCCCGTCTAGCTCGCCGTCCTTGTTGAAGGTGCCTTCCGTAGCCTTCTGCCCGTTCTTGTACCAAATGGTCGAAAGACCGTAATAAAACCAAATGTTTGTTAAAAAAGTCAAATCTTCAAGCGGCACATCACTTTTGGCAACTTTTCCTTCCCTGTACCCTACATCCCACCTCGGAGTCCCGTTCTTCTGCCATTGTTTAAGTCGGACGACATAGCCATCCTTGAACTGAGCAAGAATCTCTACCTGCTCGTTCTCGTATGCTCGCTTAGCGAAACCGCTGAATGGCTTGTCCGTATTCGGCAGATAGATGACCCCATCTCGATCCTGTAGCTTCGACCATTCAACCGTATCAGCGGTATTATCTTCAACCACATCGGGATCGCTTAGGTCTGCCTCCTCACACCCGACCATGAGCAGGGCGACAAACAGAGCAAGTAGTACAGCTTTCATCCTCCGATCTAAGAGCCTCTTTTTGCCATCGTCAAGTATCTCATCCGTTGATTCCGAGACGCCCCATCTCCTAAAATCCGTTGGCTGCAAGGCCGTGGCGGTTCAAGTCTCCCCTTGGGCACTCTTTTGTAAACAAAAACAAAAGAGTGCTGAGGACATTACATATCTGGCATTCAGCCGACCTCGGATTTTCAGTGGTTCCCGACCTGTAGTTAGGTTCGGAGCATAATATCAAAAAGATGGATTTTTACCCCACAGATACTTGTCTGGTTTTTGATGATTTGATAAATTATCTGGAGTGGTAAAAAAATTACATCATTTATGGATCATTTTTCTTTTATCGATATCTTCCTGTAGCACGGAGAATTCGATAACAGATGATATGGATGGGAACATTTCCCAAAAAAAAGATAGTATTACATCTGAGGTTAAGGAAGAAAAAGAAGTAGTCGAATCGGTTATTGAAAGATACAAGGATGGTTCCTTAAAAGCAGAATTTCAACTTGTTGGTGGAAGAAAAAATGGAGTTTTTCAAAGCTGGCACGAAAATGGACAGGTTATTAGAAGAGGCACGATGGTTAATGACCGATGGGATGGAGATTATCGGGAATGGCGGAAAGATGGAACCCCATTGGTTCAAGGAATTTATATTGATGGAGTGCAGGATGGAGAATGGAAGTTTTTTGATAAGAATGGAAAAGAGTTACCCTCTGTTGTTTTTGAAATGGGAGTGGAGGTAACGAGAAAGTTGCCCAAATTAGATCTCTAATTCGGTACCAATTCCCTCTATGAATTGCCGGACTTTTAGGATCGACCCGTCTTCGTTATATTCACAAAGTATGCCGGTTCCATCTTTCAAGTTGGTTTGCCTACAAACTTTCCCATCCGGAGTCCAAACCTTTCCGGATACAGCCAGTCCCACTTTGCTGAGAGTTTCTGAAGAAGGTAATCCGGAGGAATAAAAGCTTTTCCATTTACCATCAACTTCACC
Organism: Verrucomicrobiota bacterium; assembly: GCA_036127675.1. GTDB lineage: Bacteria > Verrucomicrobiota > Verrucomicrobiia > Opitutales > Seribacteraceae > Seribacter. The sequence goes on along the minus strand of JAYYRA010000017.1, from coordinate 96,982 downwards.
ATCGGTTGTCTGACCAATTACTTTAATTCTCCCGTTGGGATGCCAAATCTTAAATTCTCCTTCATATCTGTCCTGATGCCAATAAATCTTTGATCGAAGCGTGCCATTTTCATACCATTCGAGCCAAATACCATTCTTTTGTCCCTTTCTTAGGTAGCCTAAGCTTTCGTAGTTCTTTTCTTTATCATTGATTTGCCTGACCCATCCGGAAAAGGGTTCATCTTCCTGGTCAACATAAAGCTGAATCATTCCATACATCAGTTTACGGTCCAAAGTATTTAGGGATATGGCCTCTTCTCTGGCACTTTCCAGGATTTTTGGGTCACTAAGGTCAGGAACGCCACAACTAACAAAAAAAAGAGTCCAAAGAATAAGCATTCCAGATATGAGGGTTTTAGGGTGCGAAAGTAAGCGATTCATTTCAATTTAACCGAGTAGGTAATCTCGTTGCGGAGAATGCCAAAGAACATAAGATATTACTTCCATGATTTTCATCAAAGAAGTGAATTTGGCCTTCGGGCACAAGAAAGTATTTCAGGAGATATCTGAAACCATTGGTGCGCGTGACCGGATCGCCCTTGTTGGTTCCAACGGTTCGGGAAAAACTACTTTTTTGAGAATGTTGATGGGTTCCGTTGAACCAGATGAGGGAGAAATTCAAAAACCGGACTATGCAACGATTGGTTACCTTCCACAGGACGGAATTTCCGTAACCGGACACTCGCTGCGAAAAGAGGCTGAAACTGCATTTGCCGGTGCGGTCGGGCTCAAAGAAAAATTAGATGATGCTGAGAAAAAACTCGGGGAGATGGAACCCGACACGGAGGAATTTTATGACCTGATTGATCAAATGGGAGCCTGGGAGGAACAACTTGCATCCTACGAACCGGAAAAGATGAATGCGAGAATTGAAAAGATCATGATGGGCATGGGATTTGCCATAGAAGACATGGACCGGCAACTCGAAGAGTTTTCCGGGGGGTGGCAAATGAGGATTGCCCTGGGAAAACTGTTATTGCAGGGGCCATCCCTACTGATCCTGGACGAACCGACCAATCACTTGGATGTGGTTTCCCAAAAATGGCTGGAGCATTATTTAAGGAATTATCAGGGGGCGATTTTGGTCATTTCCCACGATCGGGCGTTTTTGGAATCGGTGACAGAACGAACGATTGAATTGAAGCTGGGAAAGTTAAATCATTACAAAGGAAACTACTCTTTTTACCTGGAAGAAAGTGCCGCGAGGATCGAAAGACAAAGAAAGGCTGCAGTAAATCAAAAGAAGGAAATTCAGAAAGAAAAGGAGTTTATCAACCGATTCCGTTCAAATGTGAAGAAGGCTGCCATGGTCCAGAGCAGGATCAAGGCTTTAGAAAAAATGGAGATCATCAAGCCGGAGGCGGAAGAAAAAAAGATCTACTTCCGTTTTCCCCCATCTCCTCCTGCCAGCCATAAAGTAGTCGAATTGGAAGGGTTACATAAATCTTATGGAGAACTTGAGGTTTTTGACGGTCTGGACCTGCGAATTGAAAAGGGGGACCGGATTGCAGTGGTTGGGGTAAATGGTGCAGGGAAATCTACCTTGGTACGAATTCTTGCGGGGGTTGAACCTTTTCAGTCCGGTGAGCGAGATGTTGGAGTCAATACCGTCATCGGATACTTTGCTCAGCATCAGGCCGAGGAGTTGGACCCGGAAAAAGAGGTCCTGACGGAGGTAGAGGATTCCTTGTATGACAATCCGGAGGCAAATCCGAGAGCGGCCTTGGGTGCATTGTTGTTTAGTGGGAATGATGTTTTCAAAAAGAACTCCGTGCTTTCAGGAGGGGAAAGGAACCGGGTAGCACTGGCAAAATTGTTAATGAAACCCTGTAATTTTCTGATCATGGATGAACCGACCAACCACTTGGACATTCGAAGTAAGGAAGTCTTGCAGGAAGCTTTAAATTTGTTTGATGGAACAGCGATCATTGTAAGTCATGACCGGGCCTTTCTGGACAAAGTGGTCACTAAGGTGCTGGAAGTTTCACCCAGCAAGACCAGAATGTTGACCTGCAATGTTTCCGAGTACATGGACCGCTTGGAAATCGAAAAAAGTTGATGGTGCTTGCCATGAATTAAAACTTTTGCCCCCATTGTAGAAATGGCAAAATTTTATTTCCATTATTCTTCCATGAATGCAGGGAAATCGACTGCATTACTCCAGGCACATCATAATTATGGTGAGCGAGGAATGAAAACCTTTCTTCTAACCGCTCATTTGGATGACCGTCATGGATTGGGAGTGATTCGTTCGAGGATTGGTATTCAGCAGGAGGCAACGACTTTTAAATCCGGTGACGATTTGTACGAGTTGGTATGCAAGGAAGACAAAAGGATTAAGTTATCCTGCGTTTTAATTGATGAGGCTCAATTTCTTTCGAAGGAACAAGTCGCACAACTTGCGAGAATTGTCGATCAGAAGAACATTCCCGTTCTGGCGTTTGGAATTCGCACAGATTTTCTGGCTGAGCCTTTTGAGGGAAGCCAATACCTGATGTCATGGGCGGATGAAATTAAGGAAATCAAAACGATTTGTCACTGCGGGAAAAAGGCCACAATGAATGCACGGATTGACGAATCTGGTAGGATGGAAACAGTCGGTGAGCAGATTGAAATCGGAGGAAATGAACGATATGTTTCCCTGTGCAGATCCTGCTATTATTCGAAAAATACCGGACTGTAAGAACGAAAGGTTGTTCAGTGAGAGGTAAGAGCCTTGAGCAGAACAAATCCACCAACGAATAAGATGGCGAACACTAAGGCCAAGAGGTTGAAGTGCTTGTCGATTTTTTTCTTCATCGGTTCACCGAATTTAGATATCAAAACTGCAACCAGAAAAAAACGAGCGGAACGACTGACAGCGGATGCCAGCAGAAATGGAAGCAAGCTCATTCCCAGAACTCCGCTTGCGATGGTAAATATCTTGTATGGAATCGGGGAAAATCCGGCCAAAAAGACTAGGGGCCAACCCCATTCGGCATACCATTGGGTGATTTTTTCAAACTTTGCCTCGGTAAAGCCGGGAACATAAGCGTAAAAAGAAGCCTGCAAACTTTCCCATCCGATGGCACCGATGGCATATCCAGCCAATCCGCCCAAGACTGAAGCAACCGAGCAGATGAAAGCAAAGCGCAGGGCTTTTTTTAGGGCGCCGAGACAGAGAGGAATCAATAAAACATCGGGGGGGATCGGAAAGAAACTGGCCTCTGCGAAGGAAATTCCTGCCAACCATGCAGAGGCTGATTTTTTTTTGGATAAGGAAAGGGTCCAGTCATAAATTTTTCGGAGTGGATTACCAGTGGATGCGGTCATAACTTAAGATGGGTTTTCGTAAATGGCTGGTTTCAGGGTGCCGACAAAGGGGAGCTGCCTATATTGACCGGCGTAGTCGAGCCCATATCCGACCACAAATTCATCCGGAATCGAGAATCCGGACCAAGTTGCCCGAAAACCGTTTTGCCTGCGTTCTGGTTTGTCCAGAAAAACACAGGTTTGAAGGGAGGCTGGTTTTTTGGACAGCACCTCCCGGGAAACTCTTTCCATGGTGTTACCAGTATCTAGAATATCATCCACCAGTAAGACATGCTTTCCTTCGACATCCGATTTTAATGAACTTAGAATTCTTGGCGCGGTTTCAGGGTCGGTTGAATTTCCGTAACTGGAAACCCTTATGCAATCCAACCGGAGGGGTATGGTAAGATTGCGGATCAAATCTGCGGCAAAAACAATCGCTCCATCCAGTAGAGTGACCAGTAAGATTTCAGATCCTTGATAATGTTGATCAATTTCCAAACCGAGCGTTCCAATTCGCTGATTGATGTCATCTTGGGAAAGAAGAATTTTTTCTAGGTCGTTTTTCAAGCTAAGTAATGAATTAGGGAATGAATGCTGGATTGCGCTGAATTGGCGTATCCACCGCCAAACAAATTAAAATGATTAAGTTCATGATAAAGATTATAAAGAATTTTCCTTTGTGAAAATCCATCGTTGATTGGATAAACGGACTGGTAGCCATCATAGAATTGTCTGGAAAAACCTCCAAACATGTAGGTAAATGCCAAGTCGGTTTCCCGATCTCCGTAGTAGCTTGCAGGGTCGAAAATAAAGGGCTTCCCATGGAGGTCGAAAGAGGCGTTTCCACCCCATAAATCGCCATGGAGGAGCGAGGGTTTCGGGGAGTATTCCTGGAAGAAAAAGTCTATTCCATCCAGCAATTCGTCGACTTTTTCGAAGCGTCTTCCTTTTCTTTCTGCCAATTGAAATTGGTGTTGTAAGCGATGTGTCTGATAGAACTCAGTCCAGTTTTCTGACATCGGGTTTGGTTGAGGCGTGGCTCCAATACAATTGTCTTTTCCCCAACCAAAAAAGGGTTGTTCGATTTTGTGTAATTCCGCCAGTTGCCTACCCAATTGGGTTTGACCCGCTTTGCTGGGTGGTCCCTCCTGGATGAATTCGAGGACAAGAAAGGAGTTCCCATCGACTGTTCCATGAGCGATTACTTCAGGGACCTTGATGGTGGCGGTCTCTTTGATTTCCTGCAGAGCAATCGCTTCGCTTTGAAAAAAGGGAAGGAAGTCCAGATCGTTTTGTTTGACGAAGAAATTACGTCCGTCCACGCCTTCTAATTTAGAGGTTTGATTGATGCAGCCACCGCTTACTGAAGAAGATTGAACGGGTTCGAAAAGGGTGGGGGTATTCCGTGAAATAGCCTCCGCAATACTGGAATATTTCTGGTTTTCCATCGTTCTCGAAAAGCCGGACTTAAAGCTTTTCTTTTAATTCCTCTAAAAGTCGGACGCAGCCGTCCTCAAGTAAATCCAAAACTTTTTCAAATCCATCGGACCCCCCATAATAAGGGTCTGGCACTTCTGAGTCCGAACTGGAAACGAAATCGCAAAAGGGCTTGATTTTATCTCTGGATTTTTCGTCCGGTGCCAGACGGGATAATTCGTTATAGTTGAAGTTGTCCATTGTTATCAACAAGTCAGCATTTTCGAAATCTTGATCGGTAACCATCCGGGCCGAGCCGGAGGTTTGGATATTTCGATTTCTGGCTGCTCTCTGCATTCTGGAATCCGGAGGATTTCCCTGATGTTGGGAAATGGTTCCTGCGGAGTCACAGGTTATGATTGAGTTGAGCTTTCTTTCTGCGAGTAGCTTTCGGAAAGTGGCCTCTGCGGCGGGAGAACGACAAATGTTGCCCCAACATACGAATACGATATGCATAGTATTGCAAGGGATGCCAAGGAATGAGAATTAATTCAAGGAGTAAAACGAAAATCTGGATTTATCCATATTCATACAATAGTTGATGAGTAAGAAAATTACCATTCTCGGTTGCGGCTATTTAGGCCGAGCTTTGGCCGAGTGTTCGATGAAGATCGGCTGGGAAGTGACATCCTTTACAAGAAATCCTGAAACCGCAGAATGTTTGAGCCAAATCGGAGTACAAAAAGTGGTTGTTGGTAATTTACAAGATAGTGATTGGCATACGAATCTTGACCCCGAACAAGACTATGTTGTTAATTGCGTAGGAGCATCCGCTCCAAGTCCCGAAGGTTATCGTCTTTCATATGTTCAAGGGTTACGATCGATAAAAAAATGGCTGAAGGATGACCGAAAAACAAAAGTAATTTTTACCAGTAGCACATCGGTTTATCCTCAAACCGATGGTGAGTTGGTCGATGAAAGCAGCACTAATGAGGGCGTGTCCGAAAGAGGAGAGATTCTTTTGGAAGCAGAAAGAGTATGTTTAGAATTGAATGCTGAACAAAGGAGGAGTTTTGTTTTGAGGCTGGCTGGCTTGTACGGACCGGGCAGACATTTATTAATTGATAAGGTTAAGCGGGGAGAACAGTTGACCGGGAGTGGAAATAGAATTTTGAATCTGATTCATCGGGACGATGCCGTTCAAGCAATTATTGAAATTCTTAAGCATGAAGATCCAATTACTCCCGGAGTCTTTAATGTTTCGGATAATGAATGGGCAACCCGTAATGAAATTGTTGAATGGATCGCAAAGCATTTGAAACTGCCCAGTCCAGGTTTTCAAAATCACAGACCGGACTCGTCACCTAATCGAAAAGTATCAAGTGAACGGATTCGGAAGGAAACTGGTTGGAGTCCGGTTTATTCTTCCTTTCGGCAGGCGTATGAAGAAATGCTTGCAAGCCAGGTCTCTAACTCCTTCAATGTTTAATTATGGTCGGCGTAGGAAAATTACTCAAGCAAGCTCAGAAAATGCAACAAAAGATGGAGGAAGCTCAGGCTCTTCTCTCTAAGGAAATTTTGGAAGTGAGTGGTGGTGGTGGTGCTGTCACCATTCAGATTACAGGTCAAGGTGAGTTCAGGGGATTAACCTTGGACCCAGATTTTTTAAAGGAAGACCCGGAATTTGTTTCCGAAGCCATCCTTCAGGCGATTACTGATGCTTCCGAGCAAGCAAAGAAAAAAAGTGATGAAGCGATGAATGGCTTAACGGGCGGAATGCAGATGCCCGGCCTATTCTGAGTATCCAGCTTTGGATTCTCCTTACGAAAATCTCGTACAAGGGTTGAAGTCCCTGCCCGGCTTAGGCTACCGGTCGGCAGAAAAAATTGCCCTTCATCTTCTGGTTGAAAAACCTGAAAAAGCAGAGACTTTGTCCACTTTGATTACTGAGGCCGGAAATTTACTTGGACCATGTGAGACCTGTGGGAATTTAAGTGAGGAGAAAACCTGTTCGATCTGTGATTCCGAGGATAGAGATAAGAATGTGATTTGCGTGGTGGAATCGGTAACAGATCTTTATTCAATGGAAAGATCAGGAGTCTTCAAAGGGAAGTATCATGTACTTCAAGGTAAGTTATCCCCGATTCGTGGGATCGGACCCGAACAGTTGAATTTTTCCAAGCTTTCAGACCGATTGGATTCTCCGGAGTTGAAAGAAATTATTCTCGCACTGGGAAATGATATGGAAGGCGAGGCAACTTGCCATTATCTTAAGGAAGAAATTATTGGAGAAAGAGAGATCCAAGTGAGTCGGATTGGCTTTGGACTTCCGAGTGGAGCTGGAATCACTTACGCGGATGAATCTACTCTAAAAAATGCTCTTGAGGGCCGTAAGGATTTAGGACTGGACTAATTAGAACAAGGATTCTTCCAGACTGACTTCTTCATTGGGGTCAAAAGTGGACCAAGTCTCGTTTCCATAATGATAGACTTTGTAATCTGCATTACCTTCAAATGAGAAGAAAATCCAATCTGAGTCATCCCTTGACCACGCAAGGGAATCGATGAAGGTTTGGGAGGACAACCAAAGCCAACCGAGTTTCGGAGACCAAGCCCAGAGATTGTCGTTCTCTAGTGGAACGGTGTATAGCCACCCTAGTTGAAGATGATAGCACCATTCGTTACTGGTGAAATGAAAATAACCAAGCCAATCGGAACCATACCAATTCGAACCCAAATCCTCGACCCCGGAAATACTCGATAGAGTTATGGGTTGGAAATTGGCGGAGATCTCATAGTTCGAAAGCATGGTTATTTCAATAGATGATTCAGAGCTTAAATTTAAATCTTCACTAGACCAGCCTAGGAATTCATATCCTTGAAGCGGGCTGGCCGTAATAGTAGCGGTACTCCCGTGGAAATAGTCCCCAGCTCCAAGTATGGTTCCTCCTTCATTTCCGTTTAGTGCGAGTGAATATTGATTTGGTTGGAAAGATGCGGTCAAATTAAGGTCTTGGCTTAGTTCAATTACAATGGTTTCAAGCAGGGGGTTTTCGATGCTTTCACCCTGCCAGCTTTCAAAATGATAACCATCTTGCGGAAAGGCAGAGACTGTAACTTGTGATGCAAATGGATAAACTCCACTCCCACTAACAGTTCCGCCTTCGGAGGCAATGATTTCCAGACGGTAGTCAAGGGGAGCGAAATGAGCGGTGAGGTTTGCATCGGCTTGGAGTAAAATCTCAGTCTGGGAGGAATTGTAATCCGAAAGGTTGTATTCTTCGGTCCAGTGAGAAAATGAATAGCCATGGGATGGAGTGGCGGAGATTGCCACAGAAGACCCTTCGAGATAACTTCCCGAGCCAGAAGTGGTGCCGGCACTCAATGGAGAAGAGGTTAAAACTAAAAGTCGTTCCTCCAGTGGCTTTAATTGGAAAACGGCAGAGATTTCCTGATTCTGGGTAACTAAAAGGGTAGTGGAAGAAGCATTTTCGTCCGAGATATTCGAGCCTTCCCACTTGGCAAACAGGTAATCTGGATCAGGGATTGCGTTAATATTAACCGTTGTTCCGTGATCGTAGATTCCTGCCCCTGTGGTTGTCCCTCCAGTGGAAGAAGTTATGGTAATCGTCTGTTGATTAATCGCGAAAATTGCACTTAGAGAGATATCTTCGGTGATATTGACCGTGGTTTGTGGAGAATTAATATCCGCAACCTCATGTCCAAACCAAGAAATAAAAGAGTAACCTTCTTCCGGAATCGCTTCGATGGGAGCTTCGGTGCCGTAAGAGAAATTTCCCCCACCATTCACACTTCCACCTTCCCCTGCAGTAAGTTCCAGTGAATGTGGATTGATGACGAAAACAGCAGTGACATTTCTGTCCTGTGTCATACTTACGGTTGTAGTAATAGCTTGAGCATCAGTAATTCCATTCCCTTCCCAATTCAAGAAACTGTAACCAGTCGAGGGTGTGGCGGATATGGTGGGCAGATCATCATAATTAAAATTCCCAGCACCAGTAATCGAACCCTGTCCATTTATTGAAACTAAAAGCGTAAAAGTTTGGATTGTAAAGTTGGCTGTAAGATTTCGGTCTTCTACCATGCTAACCGTAGTAGTGGGAGAATTTGGATCCGTTACCCCATATCCGGACCATCCAGAAAAATCATAACCTTCCAATGGGGAAGCAATGATTTCCGGTGAGTCTCCATATGAAAAAAGTCCGCTTTCGGACACGCTTCCTCCAGTTGTTGCACTTAGATTGAGTTGATGACTTCTTAATCCAAGATTCGCATTTATACTTACATCCCCTTCTAGGGTGAAACTTAATGAATCAGTGATCCCTGAAATGTCACCGGACCATTCTGCGAATTCGTAGCCCGTTTGAACAGAGGAAATCGAAAGTTGTACAGTTTCCCCAAAAAGATAAGTTCCTCCACCTTCAACAACAGCGGTTCCCGAGGGTTGAATGGATACAGAAACCTCGTAGGAATTGGGTGAAAAGTTGGCGACCAGATTCCTGTCTTCACTCATTTCAACCGTGGTCTCAGCAGAATCCGGGTCAGCAGTGCCATTACCAGACCAATGATCGAAAGAATATCCAGTGGACGGAGTAGCGGTTATGATTGCGGTGGCTCCCGGATTGTAGACTCCATCGCCCGAAACGATACCGTAATCCGGATTATTTAAGGAAATTTCCAGCGAATAGCTCGGCCAAGCCCCATCCCGCATTGCGTTTCTTTTGAACATTGACCAATCGGATTCTGCAGGACCAGCGTCCAAGTTAATGCAATACAAACTTCCATCATAACAGCCGTAATACAATTTTCCATCTTCACTGATTGCCAAAGAGGAATCAACGATTCCACCCACGGAAAAGTCGATATCTGTTTGATTGGTATCCCAAGCTTTTGAACCATTACTTTCAAAAGCGAATAAGTGATTATCACCGTTTCCAGTGTAACCAATTACATATACTCTGCCGTTTTCGTCAATTGCCGGAGTGCTGTAAAAAACATCACCCACGAAGGCGTCCCAGTTTATGCCACCAGTTAAAATCGATAAGGAGCGTAGGTAGCCATCACGAGAAACAAAATAAACTTCATTGGTCATACCAAGAACCGGTGATACATCAACCCGATCTCCAGTAATGGTTTTCCAATTCAGGGTGGCGTTATTCTCGTTATCGCTCAAGGAATAACAATACCCATTCCCAGAACCAAAATAGATATTGCCTGATAGATCCAATGCAGGAGAAGAAAGGATCGATTTATTGTTCTCTGCAACATCCTCTACTTCATAAGTCCATTTGCTTGTGCCATCCGAATTGAGGGCATGAAAAGTACCGTTTTCATCCCCAAAGTAAATCGTGCCATCTTGACCGATAGAGGCGGAAGAAGAAATCGGTTGACCGACAAAATATTCCCAAGCAACCGATCCGTTGCTTTCCAGAGCGTAAAAAATCGAATCTTTGGAGCCAAAATATATTCTGCCATCCGTTCCGATTGAAGGGCTGGAAACCACATAACTGTTGGTTTCAAACTCCCATGACTTTATTCCGTTCGCTGAGTCGATTGCATATAATTTGTTGTCCCAAGATCCAACATAGAGGGTTCCATCGGTGGACAAAGCGGCGGTTGAGTCTACCCAGTTGGAGGTTGTGAATGTCCATTTTGTCGAGCCGTCCGGATTAAAGGCATGGAGTAAATTGTCGTTGGATCCAATGAATATGGTACCATCCGGTCCGATCGTTGGGGAAGAATAGATCACGCCCCCAGTGCTGGCATTCCAATCCATGCTTATCTGGTTGGAAGAAGTAGGGCTCAAATCTTCCGAAGTGACGTAGACATAGTCGCCACTAGAAGACCCGTTTCCATTTGCAGCAACTCCGGAAGCATAAAAAGAAATCACTCCCTGATCAGAGCTCGGAGCAGTCCACCGAAAATTCCAAGAGCCCGTACTGGAAACCCCGCTGTGTTCAATTGCCCCAGATTCTGTTCTCATGCCACTAGAAACTGCAGACAAAGAACCAGTAGTTAAGCCGTCAGCAATCGCAGCAAGCTGAAAACCGTAGGATGATGCAGACGGGTCTGATATAATGACTGCCAAATCATATGTTTCTCCAGGAATGTAATCAATTGGCAATCCAGTGATGCTCATTGTGCCGCTTCCGGCATTTACCCCGTTACCACCGTGACAAGAACTGCAGTTCAAATTTGTTTGATAACGGTTATTTGGTGGGTTGCCTGAATATCCAAAAGCTAGTTTCGCAAGTAGCAGGGCCAATATTAATACAATAGATAAATGGCGTAACACAGGAAATGATCTAGTTTGAGAATTTTTCAGAGTGTTAAAATTATTCTAATTCGTTTTGGCCATTGTTCAAAGTAAGAGAAAATTCTGAACCATAATCAGTGCTCTTTTCAAGTTCTAAACTTGCGGACATACTTTGAGCCAACTGGTGGGCCAGAGCAAGCCCCAGTCCGGTTCCACCCTTCTTTCCACTTTTGGAGGGATCGAATAGAAAATCTCTCTCGGATTTTGGAATTCCCCCACTGGAATCGGCAACCAAAATACAAAGATCGGTATTTTTTTTACAAACCTTTATAGTAACCTCGCTATCTGCCTTTGATTCAAAAGCATTCTCGATTAGGCTAACTAAAATAGGAGTTAATAAATGGCAGTTTAAATTATCAAACTTTTGTTCCAAGTGATCATTTTCCTCGAAAACCAATTTACCCTTTCGAGCAATCTCTAGAGTTCTTTTTGTTACGATTTGAAAAATTTCCCGCAAGCTCATTTCATAAAGTTTTTGAGAATCTTCAATTTCCTGTAGGGATAGAAGTGATTGAGAAACCAAGTCTCTGAGACGATTATGTGTATCCTGGAGGGCTATGGAGTCTACGCTTTGATTTTCATTCGCCTCCTTTGCAATAATTTGCAGGTTATTCAAAGGATTTTTTAAAGAGTGCATTAAGTGTCCGGTTAAGGCTCCTAAGCTTGTGGTTTTATAGAGTTGGGCTAATTTTTGATTGGTCTTTTTAAGAAGCAGGTTCCGTTGCTCGAGGGTCCTTTCTCTACTTTGTATGCGGCGGCTCATAAAACTAAAAATAGAAAACAGAAGGACACTTCCAAATAGTAAAACATAGAGACCCTGCTCAATGAATCCTTCGTCAATTACTGACCATTCTCTTAAGAGAAAATCCTCCTCCAATGAGACTTCAAAAATGAAAGACTCCTCGAATGAGTCGACTTTCAAGAATATGGACAGCAACTCCCCTTTTTCATGCAGCCAAGAATAGGAGTTTGGTTTATTTTCCAGCTGAAAAAATTTGGGATCTAATTGCTTCCCTGTTCCAGTATCTAAAACAATGGGTTTCCCAAAAGTATCGTAAGCAAATATTTCTTGCACTTTTGGAATGGAAAGGGCTTGTATGATTACTTTTTCTAAAAATTCATTTTGGTTGGAGCTCAAGTCCGTCAAGCCAAGCTCCAGTAGAGTAATGTCTCTTTCCAATAAATCGAATTCGATTTGTTCAGCGATTCGATTCAGTTCCGAAGCTAATATTTCATTTTGAGAATCCAATATTCGTGAATGAAATTGGTTCCGAAAATGAAAATGCGAAATGGTGGTTAATACCAAAAGGAGTAACCAACAAAGAATAAATCCTAACCATTCTTTTTTCAGTATCATTGAATCTAGATTTCCCAACTTATCCCGAAGGACCAGAAGTTAGAGAAATATTCATAATCTCGATCATTCGAAAAATCCTCTTCTCTGGACCATCTAAGATAGAGGTCAAGCTTTTCAGAAATCTCTGGTATCTCTCGTTTGATGGAGACGCCGAATTGCAGTCCGTCCCGTTCGAATCTTTCACCAGTATTTATCGTCCTTTGGTCGTATTGGGTTTTAGATAAATCCGTACTCAGTGCAATTTCATAGGGATGAAATTCGATTTCTTGCTCTAAAGCTAGAGAAATCTTTTTATGGTCATAATAAGCACCTGCCTGATCTGACAATCTGTCCAACCTGAGATTTGCGGAGGAGTTTCGAAAAGTAGGAATCTCAAAAGTGTGATCCATTCCGATTGATAATTGAATTCTTTTTGTCTCAACAGAATCAAAGGAAAAGAGGCTACCATCTGATTTTCGCTTCAGACGGTCTTGATAATTTTTTTCGTAGAATTTGGTAGCCAGTTTCCATGACCCGAAATTTGAAGATCCTTTGAGGGCCAGAGCGATGGCCTTGAACTGATTATCATCAGAAATTTTCCTGTAATCCTCTTTTCCGCCAATCAATTCAAGAGTCGCTTTGATTTCGTCAGAAAATTTGTAAACAACATATGGAATGCATTCGGTTTTATTGGATTGGACCTTAATTCTGTATGGAAGTCCCAACTCCGAAAAATCAAAAGCTTGATCATAGAAGGTGTGCCTGAAACGAATTCCATAAGTTACAACCGATTGAAAGGGATTGATGGAATGATCGAATTGTCCCAAAAGAATTGAACTTGTCTTATATTCAGGAAGTCCTTCGAAAACCTTTCCTTCCCCAAATAAATAAAGATAACTGAATGCACCACTTCCTCCATCTTTAAGAAAAAAAGCTTCGATGGAGGATTCCAGATAGGGTGCATCTTCTCGAATGAAAGGACCATATAAGGGGTTATCTGAATAACCCGCACCTGTTTCGCCAGAGTAAGATGAGATCCATTTTGATTCGGGTTCCTCTTTGAGTTCCACTCGTTCTGGTTCTTCGAATAACATTTCCATCAATTCTTCGTCACTGAAGGTGACATTTTGATCCTCACTCAAAAGAAAAGAGCAAAGGGCAAAGGATGAAAAAAATAGAGAAAGTAATTTTATAGAACTCGAATTAGTCAAATAAATCGAACTTTAACAAACTGAAAAGCGGGGCGACCAAAGATCGCCCCGCTCGTAAAAATAAATGAAATTTTATGATTTGAAGAATTAAAGATCCGAGGTGCGGGTTGCATCTGTCTCTATAAATTCTCTAATTTCTTCTTTGATGGCCTTGGCCTGAACTTTAATTTCCTGATGTTTTTCTTGGTTTGCCTCTTTGAATTCGGCAATCATTTCTTTTCTCTCTTCTTTTGAGGCTTCCTTGAGGTTTTGGTGTAAGACTTTTTGAGCTTCATGCATTTCTTTACGCTTTATATGGAGTTGCTCAACTTGTGCCTTCAATTCATCAGATAACTCAGGCCTGACTGGTTTTGCGGGTTTGTTTTCTTCAATATTTTCCCGGATTTCAGCGTGGGCGTTTTTAATTTCCTCAAATCTATCTTTGTTGCTTTTTTTGAAAGCTTCAACGGTCTCTTTGATTTGTTCTTTTGTCGCTTCTTTTCCAAGTTGCTCAACCTGCACCTTGATTTCTGAATGAAGAGATTTTTCAAGTTCTTTAACTTGAGCGATTTTTTCCTTCAAATCTTCTGGGATTTCGGGCTTTGGAAGACGCTTTGGCATTTTACGGTCTCCTTTATCCGCCATTTCCTTACGAACAGACTTAAGTTTTTCCTTGGCTTCGTCTATAGTGATTTTTCCTTCCTTCAAAGCCTGTAGAGTTTCGCTCTCGATGCGTCTTGGGTCGGAAGGATCAAGTACCGGTTTCTCGGGCATTCCATGCTCTTCGATATTTTCTTTAATCCAATAGGCGAGTGTTGAACTTCCCATGCCGAAGTTACCGGGAAGTTTAACGACATCTGTCAATTGGATTTCTGGAGGACGACCCCATTCGACTGGAAATCGAGGTTTGGGTTTGGGGCGTTCAACCAGAGGTTCTTTGCCATTTGCTTTGTCTTCTTCAAGATTTTCTTTGATCCAATTGGCGAGTGTAGAGCTACCCATTCCGAACCCACCGGGAAGAGGGCGAAGGTCTTTGGTCTGGGCAAGAGGAGGTTTGCCCCAATGCAATGGAAAGCGTGGTTTTTCAACCTGTGGTTTTTCTTGCCTATCGTTTGAATCGACTTTTGGGTCTTCAATGCGATCTTCATTTTGTGAAAATGCGATTGAGGCAAAGAACACACTGCTGATTACTGGATAAAATAATTTTCTCATTCTGATTTAATATTTCTGGGTTACTTAATTCTCAATCGTTGAACATCTTTTATACCAAATTTTTTATATTTTATAAACTGTTGACTATTATAGATATAAGCCTGAGTTGATCGAGCTTTAAATAAGTAGAATCTTAGTGAATTGGGAAATATTACCCTTTCTAAATAAATTATTAGGGGAATATTTCCCAATTTGGGTTAATCCTGCTTTTTCTTCCTGTAGCGGATGTAGTCTCTTGAAACACCAAGCAGTTTGGCGGCCTCGGTTACATTTCCATTGCTCTGTTTGATTGCCATATCCATCAATCTTAGCATCTCGCTCTCCAGATCAAATCCGCTTTGCGGAAACTCGAAATTTGGGTTAAGCCAATCCTGTGACGATAACAAATTAGTCTCGTTTCGCTTTAGATTAAAGGTCAAGTTCTGGCCTGGTTCCAGATAAATTAATGCCCGCTCGATTTCGTGAATCAGTTCACGAACATTTCCCGGCCACTTGTAATTGATTAGTTCCTTGGCAGAGGATGGGTCGATCTTGGGAATCTTTAGTTTATATTTCCCCGCCAGATTTCCTAGTAGGTGATGAGCAAGATCAATAATGTCTCTTCCCCTTGAAGATAGAGGGGGAATTTTAATCCTCAATAGATCGAGCCGGTGAAACAGATCCTCCCTGAAATCTCCAGCTTGGATTAGTTCTCTGAGGTTTTGATTTGCCGCGGCGATGATACGAACATCTACTCTTATCTCATGAGAACTTCCTATTCTTCTAATAAATCCGTTTTCGATGCTCACAAGAAGTTTCGATTGAGCTTCCAGAGAAAGACTGGATACTTCATCCAGGAATAAAGTTCCTTTATCAGCAGCTTCAAAAAGTCCGATTCGATCGGTTTTGGCGTCCGTAAAAGATCCCTTTTCATGCCCGAATAATTCGGATTCGATCAAATTTTGTGGTATTGCAGAGCAATTGAGTGAAACGAAAGAGGCTTCATGTCTCGGGCCATTATCATGAATCCATCTGGCGTAGGTTGATTTACCAGAACCAGTTGGACCATCAATTAGCAGGGGAGGTAGGTAGGTCCGTAGTCTGTTGTCCACTTCAGTAATTTTGGTCAGTTGACGAAGGTCTTCCTCGAAACAGCCTCGAAAAAAAAGGTTGTTTGTTTGGAGCTTTCGCTTCTCGGTATCATGCAGAATTAGTCGTTGGTTCTTACGCAGTTGATTGGCTTTAATGAAAATTAATTGAATTTCTTCCAGTTCGAAAGGTTTGCTTACAAAGTCTGCGGCACCAATCCGCATTGCCTCAACCGCGGACTCAATTCCTCCCTGTGCGGTCATTAAAATGGTCAAGGTGCTGGATGGAATATTTTGTTTCCTGAGCAGGTCCAAGCTCTCTCCGTCTGGTAGATTGAGGTCCAAGAGAGCAAAGTCAAAAAAAAGATTCTGTAGTGCCTCTCTCGCCTCCGACAATTCTTTGCATTTGGTAACCTCACCTCCCATACTTTCAAATTTTGAAACAAGACGGTTTGCTAGGAAATCATCATCTTCAAGGAGAAGAATTTCTTTATTTCGAAAGATCGAATCAGAATCTCTTTTGGGTTCCATAGTTGGTGCGGATTGAATGAATTCCTCGAAGAAAAGAAAAGACTTTGCAAATTCTTTTTCTCTTATCATCATTGGATGTGGTGAGAATTTTGGCTTCTTTTTTGATTCTGCTCTCAATTTCTGAAGTAGGTGGTGAGAATATAACAAGCTTGGGGCAGACCCCAGATTGGTCGAAGTTAGACGCCTTTCAAAACAAATGTTCGATGGAAAACTTTCGCTCCGAACTGGAGGGAGTTTATTGCCCGCGAAAGAGTTGGTGGTCTCCTTGGATAAAATTCGAAAATAATCAAATAAGAATAAGAAAAAGTGCCGGTACGGAAGATTGGTATGTCTTGAATTGTAAACCGGATTCAAACCAGAGCCGGAAGATGGAAAATCAACTCTCAAACATTAAAATCATTGCTTTGGATCCGGGGCATATCGGGGGAGATTATGCGGAAATGGAGGGGAGGAACTTTCAGATCGGAACCGATCCATTTGTTCGTGAGGGTGATCTTTCACTTCGAGTTGCAAAAAGGTTAAAGTCTTTGTTACAGGGTAAAGGATTTGAGGCAATCTTGGTACGAAATCAGTTGCAGCCTGTAACCTCGACTAGGCCGGATGATTTTGAACGCTCGGTACAAAACTGGATAATTGATCGTAACTTAACTGGTCTTCCAAAGAAGAAACTTCAAGAATTGAAAAACAAACGCAGGGAATTGCTTTTTTACCGCGTAAGTGAAATCCGAGCCAGAGCCAAACTCATTGCAACTGAAATTCAACCAGATCTTACCGTTTGCTTACATTTAAATGCTGCCCCATGGAAAGATCCTAACCAAAAGAAATTGTTGGATCGAAACGATTATCATGTCCTGGTTAACGGTTGCTTTATGGGAGGAGAATTGGCTTATGACGACCAGCGCTTTGAAATGGTCTTTAGACTTTTAAATTCATGGCATCAAACCGAGAGGCATTTTGCTGAAAGAATTAATCAGTGCTTTAGTACGGAAACCGGTTTGCCTGCCTTCTCCTACAAGGGCCCAAACGCTTTAAAAATTGGGGATATCCCTGGAGTTTGGGCTAGAAACTTACTCGCAAATCGAATTTATCCGGGTCCAGTGATATTTATGGAACCTTATATCGCCAACTCAAAGACGGAATACCAAAGAATCCAAATGGGGGATTACCAAGGAAGAAAGAACTTTGGTGGCACCCAAAGGTTGGCTTTGGTGGAAGAGTATGCTCAGTGCGTTTTAAAGGGAATAATGAATTCTACTGGCAGAAAGTAGCTTATTCCTTTTTAACGGCATCGTAGGCCATTTTCTTCAAGGCTTCAGTGTTTTCGTCAACGGCTTCCTTGGGTCCGGTCATTTTAATGAATATGGAACCCGCAGGACCGTCAATGATAGCAGCGGTTAAGGCATATCCCGGTTTTGGAGTTTTCGGACCAAATGGAGAACCGCTTAGAAACGTGCCGTGAGCTTGGGCGAAAGTCAGACTGACTTCATCGAACTTTTCGGTGTTAACTACTTTTCCCTGAGGATCTTCGAATTGTTTCATCCATCGGTCGACATTTGCCTGAATACCTCCTGCTCCAGTGGAACCAAAGTGAAAAAAAGCGACTTCTGCACTGCTACTCGATTTGCTTGGAGCCTTGAACTGAGCCTTACGCATGTTGGAAGTCGGCTTTGAAGCGATCCATTCACTGGGAGGATTGAAAGTGAAGCCAGCCACTTCAATCCCAAATGCAGAAGAAGCGATGAGGGAAAAGAATAAATAGGTCAGAAGTCGAGATTTTTTCATTTGAATTGGCAATTGAGTAGATTTGGATGGTTAAGTTAAAAAAATTCAGGTTGGTGGAGGCTTATTTTCTAAAAATCATGAAATGTTGTTGGGGCAAAATGGTCAAAGTTTTCTCCCATTTAAATCCGACCACTTCAATTTCCTTAATTGCCTGTTTCTCGGTCATTTTGTGTAAGGGTTTGATCGGAACATTCTTATCTTCTTTTCGATATTCGATCAAAATCAAAACCCCGTCTTTTTTTAGAGAGTCATAAATTGACTTTGCCATTTCTTTGGGGTGAGAGAACTCATGGTAGGCATCAACAAGCAGAGCTTTGTCCACCGATGATTTGTCGAGCATGGTACGAGTGATTGTGCTTTGAATTGGAATCAGATTTCTAACCTTTTTGTCTTTGATTTTTGCTCTAATGATTCCCAGCATCTGAGGAGAGATGTCCACTGCAAACACTTTTCCTTGAGGTAATAATTTGGACATGCGAAATGAAAAGTATCCAGAACCAGCTCCAATGTCAGCGATGTGATCAGTAGGTTGGATATTCATACTTTTAATCAACAGATCCGTTCTTTCTTCCTGCTCTCTTTTGGGTCTCTCCAACCAAGACGCACCGAGATGTCCCATAACTTGCGAAATTTCTCTGCCCATGTAAAATTTTCCTATTCCATCCCTGGATGCCTGGCCTAACTGATAAGTTTCACCTCCATCCAGCTCCTTTTTTTTGGAGTAGATAATGCAGGGTGCAAACCCAAGAATGAACAGGAGTAGGGCCCTTAGTGAGACCTTTAGTGTTGAGGACATACTTCCTTTTTTTCGAGAATTGCGAGCTTTTGCAAATCAATATTGCTCCATTGAATCGGAAAAGTTAATCTGATTTATTCATTCATGAAAGTAATCAGAGCAAAGAGTGCAGGGTTTTGTTGGGGTGTGGAACGAGCGGTTCAAGTGGCAAGAGATGAAGCTCAAGGAGGAAAGAAGAGAGTCTACACAGATGGACCTTTGATCCATAATCGTCAAATGATGAATGCTTTAAGTTCGGAGGACATTCGCGAAGTGGGAGATTATCAAAGCAGTTCTAAACTGGATTTGAAAGACAGTGAAAACAAGGATTCCGTTGTAGTAGTTAGAGCCCATGGAATTTCTCCCGAGAGGAGAAATTATTTAAAATCGCTTGGATTACCTTTCAGGGATGGAACCTGTCCGGATGTGGGCATTATTGCTGGAAAAGTAAAAATGCACGCCGAAAAAGGTTATTCGATCGTGATTTTTGGTGATCCAAAACATCCTGAAGTGATCGGACTAAAGGGATATGCCGATGGTAAAAGTCATGTGGTAAGTAGTGTGGAGGAATTGGATCGCTTACCAAATTTTAAAGAAAAAGTGGCTCTTGTTTCCCAATCCACGATGTTCACCCACGAGTTTCAGGAAGTATCCAGAAAATTATCCGAAAAATACCCGGATGTTTTGGTTTTTGACACCATTTGTGGAGCAACTAAGGAAAGGCAGTCGGATCTGATTTCTTTGGTGGAGGAGGGGGCTGAAGCTATAGTGGTAATTGGTGGGAAGCATTCTGCAAATACGAAAAAACTGGCAAAACTTGCTTCCCAGCAAGACAAACCAACTTTTCACATTGAGACTTTTAGTGATTTGAATATTCCATCCATAAAGAAATTTGAAACCATCGGTGTTACCGCTGGTGCCTCCACTCCGGAATTTATTATTCGTGAAGTCTGTGAAAGACTGGAAAAAATTGAAACTGAAAGTAAATGAGTACTGAAATTCCTAATGCCCTAGCGGAGAGATATGCTTCGATAGAAATAAAATCAATTTGGTCAGCGACCGGAAAGATAATTTTAGAACGTGAGTTTTGGATAGCTGTCATGAGGGCTCAAACTGAATTAGGAGTTCAAATCGCTGAACAAGAAATTGAGAAGTCGGAGTCGGTAAAGGGGTTGGTCGATTTGGAAAGCATTCGAAAAAGAGAACAAATCTCCAAACACGATGTGAAGGCGAGACTGGAAGAGTTCGCGGAAAAGTCAGGTCATCAACATGCTCACAAAGGTATGACGAGCAGAGATCTCACAGAAAATGTGGAGCAATTGCAAATTCACCGCTCATTGGGGATTATCTTCGATAAATCCATTGCTGCACTCTTAGCCCTATCCAAGAGAGCGGATGAATTTAAGGATCTTCCAGTAACTGCTCGTTCCCATAATGTACCCGCTCAACTTACCAGTTTGGGAAAAAGATTCGCAACTTGGGGAGAAGAGTTGGAGAGAAGCGTTGAGTCATTGAGTCGATTGATTGCGAATTATCCCTACCGGGGATTGAAGGGTGCGGTGGGCACTCGTTTGGATCAAGTCACCTTATTGGGGAGTGCGGAAAAAGCGGAAGAATTAGATCGTCTTGTAATGAGTCATTTGGGTGCAACCGCAAATTTTGAAAATGTTGGCCAGGTTTATCCGAGGAGTCTGGATTTTGAAGTGATTGCCTTGCTCAACCGAATCGCTTCTGCGCCATCGAGTTTTGCAAAAACCTTACGAATCATGGCTGGACACGAATTATTGGGAGAAGGATTTGCCAAAGGTCAAACCGGTTCTTCTGCGATGCCCCACAAAATGAATAGTCGAAGCTGTGAAAGAATTAATGGCTTTCAGGCAATTCTAGCGGGGCATTTGACCATGACTTCCCAGCTTTCCGGAGATCAGTGGAATGAGGGAGATGTTTCCTGTTCGGTCGTTCGCCGGGTGGCTTTGCCGGATGCCTTCTTTGCTATCGATGGTTTGCTCGACACTTTCTTAACGGTCTTGGAGCAAATGGAAGTTTTCCCTTCAGTCATCGAATCAGAACGGCAAAAATACCTACCTTTTTTGTTGTCTACTACCATCTTGATGGAAGCTATTAAAGAAGGTGCCGGAAGAGAAGATGCACATGCTGCGATTAAAGAGCATGCAGTTGCAGCGGTAAAAGATTTAAGAGATGGAAATATGAAAGAAAATGATCTGTTATCGCGTCTTTCAACTGATAAACGCATTACTCTTTCTTTGGAAAAGCTAGAAGCTTTGGTAAAGCAGGGAGAGAGCCGTTTGGGAGCTTCAAATGATCAAGTCACTCATTTTGTTAAAAAAGCGGATTCTTGGGGAAATAAGTATCCGGATGCGAGGAATTATCGTCCGCCCTCCATCCTTTAGTCACAATTATCTTTAGGCTTTTTAAAAAGCTGGAAAATTTTTGCGATTGCCAATCCCTCTTGGTTAAGTGAAAGAATGTAGGTTTTTTATAATTAAAATTAGTCATGTCTGAGGAATTAGAAGGAAATTGTTTAGTAGCCCAATCGGGGGGGCCTACTGCCGTTATTAACGCAAGTGTAGCCGGTGTGGTTGCTGAAGCTCTTAACAATCCATGTATTGAAGAAGTTTACGGCGGGATGAATGGAGTACTGGGAATTTTAAAAGAAGAACTAATTGATCTTGCTGAAGAATCCCAGCAAAACATAAGAGGTTTGCGTTATACCCCTGCTTCTGCACTAGGAACCTGTCGATTTAAATTGAAGAGGGATCAGGACTACGAAAGAATTTTAGAGGTTTTTGAAGCCCACAATATCCGCTACTTCTTTTACTGTGGAGGAAATGATTCCCAGGATACTGCAGATAAAATTTCCAAACTTGCGCAAAGCAAAGGCTACGAACTTCGAGTTATAGGAGTTCCAAAGACAATTGACAACGACTTGGTAACTACCGACCACTGTCCAGGATACGGAAGTGTGGTTAAATATATTTGCTCGGTAGTACGGGAATCGGCCCTAGACCATGAAGCCATGGGACAGCACGACTTGGTTTCGATCATCGAGGTGATGGGACGTAATGCTGGTTGGATAGCAGCTGGTTCAACTTTGGCTAAAACCCGGGAAAACGCTAGCGATGCTCCACATATAATCTTATTACCCGAGGTGCCCTTCTCCAAAGATAAGTTTGTCGAAGATGTTCAGGCAGTCTTGAAGAAGAACAAATATTGTTTGGTCGTAGTAGGAGAAGGTTTGATCGATAAGGATGGGAATTATGTTGCAAACTCAGCCTCTGGACAGGATGCTTTCGGGCACCAGCAACTTGGTGGTGTAGGTGATTTTCTAGCTAGTATCGTTGAGCAAAACCTAGCGGTGAAAGCACGCTCATCCAAATTAGGTATCGGTCAACGTGCAGCCGCTCATTGTTCCTCGCAGGCAGACAATGATGAAGCCTTCATGGCAGGTAGAGCCGCGGTAAAAGCGGCCGTGTCCGGAGAAACAGACAAGATGGTTATTTTGGTCAGGGCTGAAGGAGAAAACTACCAGTGCGATACTAGCCTAGCACCTTTGAGTGAAATCGCTAATGGAGTGAAAGAAATTCCCAAGGATTGGATTTCGGAGGATGGTGTAAGTATGACTGCGAAATTCATCAAGTACTGTCAGCCACTTATCCAAGGAGAAGTTGAAGTTCCCTTTGAGAATGGTGTTCCTGCTTATGTCCGTCTTTCCAAAAGAAGAATTCGGAAGGTCTTGGATTCTCACGATTTTGAGTGAGTAAAATCTAGGGATTGCTTCAATACTTCAATTATTTCATCTACAGGCTCTAGTCCGACAGAAAGTCGGAGTAGTTGAGGGGAAATTCCGGCTTCAGTAAGTATCTGTCTTCCTTGGACGCTCTTTGTCATTGAATAGTGAGCAAGGTAGACATAAGGACAGCAAAGTGAGAATTCGGTTCCGAAACTTGGACTCTTTAGCATTTCTAAAGAATCGTAAAAGCATTCAAAATCTCCTTTGATCTCAAAGCTTACCACGCAACCAGGTCTTTGGTCGCCTGCCAATTTTCGATAATTGTCGGAGCATACGGATTGATACGCCCAATGAATCTGTTTGACCTGAGGATGTCTTGTCAAAAATTCAGCAATCTGCATGTTCTTCAAATTAGTATGTTCAACAAAACTATCGTAAAATGAGATTTGCTCAGCCATACGTTCCAAATCCCTATTAAACGGACGAGAAATCGAATCTTCTGTGGCATGCATTAATTCCCGTCCCAAAATTGATCTTTTAGGGAAGACCAAGCTACCCATCATCACATCACCTTCCCAGTTAGCATACTTTGTGAGACTGTTAACGACAACATCTGCAAAACTGGAAACTTTGGCATTTTTCGGAGAGACCATGGTTGGGTCAATAACCAGTATTGCCTGATGTTTTTGACAAGTTTGGTGGAGGACTTCGATGTCGAATGACTGCATCAATGGATTAGTTGGAAACTCTGTGACAACTCCTGCGATCGTACCCCCACAGTCCTTGAATAAAGAAATCAATTTATCAAAATCTTCCAGTTTGTTTAACGCTATAATTTCCTCATCTTCTTGAACAACTAGTTGCATCGCTTCCAGGGTGTCCAGATATAGCCAACCCAATTGTATCCAAATTCTTTTGTTTTTGAGCCTGGCTTTCTCTGCAGCAATTTTAAACATAGAAAAAAAGGCATTCGCACCCGAACTAGCCAAAAGCACATCTTCCGCATCAATTTCAGGACCGTGAGCCTTGGAGATAACTTCACAGATTTGATCATTCGCGTCACTCTCGGGAGAATGAATCAGTTCCCTTCTGGAAATAATTCCTTTTCGGTAAAGAATATCTTCCGCATGCCTTGAAGAGATCTCACTCCCGGTATTCTGTTGAAATCGTCTGCACAAGTCAGTGCTTTCGCTACCTTTGGGGAGTCGCAGATGAATGATATCGTCTATTTGGAGCTTTTCATATTCTGAAATCGAATACCGGTTAAGCATCCAATCGACAATAGATTCTTCGGTGAAGAAAAAACTCTCCGTTCCCATCTTTGGATTAGTCAGTTTGTAATGATTAGCAAGGGATTCGACTCGATGATTTCTCACGAATCTGGGGTATCCGGATTTCATTAAGTCAATGGTTTCCGGTTTCTTTTCTTCGTATCCGACCAAATCGCTTACTTTGGGCAAGCTCACGCACACTGCATGGTCGCGGTTGGGGACTGGTTGACCTACCGAAAAATGGCCTAAACCACTAACCTTCACGGTACGACTTCGTTTTCGACCATTTGATCAAAAGTCTGTCTTTTTCGAATAAACGCTAAAGTACCGTCCTGCTTCTTTAAAATTTCAGCTGCCTCAGGAAATGAATTATAATTTTTTGCAGACATCGAAGAACAATAGGCACCTGCACTTTCAACTACACAAAAATCTCCAACCTCGCCCCGGATCAAATTACGAGGAGACAATGCTTCTGGATCTCCGGGTGCGGGAGTTAATAAATCTCCGGATTCACAACAGTGACCGACGATAACCTGTGGGCATAATTCCCGAAATTTTTCCTGTCCGGGCTCGGTCAAAATCAACAAAGGATGTTGGGCACCATAAAGACTAGGGCGGAGAATTTCTGTCATTCCAGCATTCAACTTCAGAAAACGATAGCCGTCTTTGCCTGTTGTCGTGACATCTTGAATTTGGGTTACCAGACTGCAGGCATGAGCCAAAAGAAAAGTTCCAGGTTCAATTTCCAATTTTAGTTTTCGGCCTGTTTCCCTCTCGAATTCAATGAACAAGTTACGAACCGGTTCTCCAATCTCCATTAGGTTGGTGGATTTTTCATCAGGCATGCGGGCAACTTTGTAGCCGCCTCCCAAATTCAAGGATTGGGCACTTGGAAACCTTTTTACGATATCCAGACTCATCGAAGCCACCGTTTTCCAGACTTCCGGGTCCGAACCAGAACCGATGTGAGTGTGAATTCTCTCTACTTTCAGTCCATACTCGGCACACGCTCGCTTTGCTTCTTCAATATCTTCCTTCCAAATTCCAAAACTGCTAGCCGGGCCGCCCACATTTGTACGATTGGTTCCTCCTGAACCCATTCCAGGGTTAAAGCGCAATCCTACTCTTTCATTGGGCAACCAACTTCCAAAGCGATGAATTTGGTTAAGCGAGCACAGGTTAACTTTAACCCCATCACGGATAAAATATTTAATTTCCTCGGTTAGTTCCTGCGTACTGATTGAAATCAGTTCGGTCCCATAACCTGCACGAATCGCTCTTTCCACCTCATGAACCGAGCTGGCATCGATTCCAAGCCCTTCTGAATTAAAAATTCTTAATATTGCAGCAGTGGGGGCTGACTTCATTGCATATCTTGCAAAAAGTCCAAATTCATTGGGGAAGGAAAGAACCATCTTAGCGTTTTCCCGGAGGATTGATTCATCATAAACAAAACAGGGTGTACCGAATTCAATCTTGATCTGTTCCAGATCATTATGGTTGAGAAAGCGTGGATTTTCCATGGTTGAGTCGATTATGTTAGCTTAAGGAATAAAAGAAGCAAGACTTTGGAACCCTTTTATTGTCTTCCGTAAACCATGAACTTTAAGGCGATATTATCTTCATGGGTAGTTACGGAGGAGATTTTTCGATTAAAAAAATCTTCCCAATCTGGAAAAAATACATCTCCCTCAAATACACTTTCGATTAGAGTAATGTATAAGCGATCGGCAAAGGTTATCGCTTCCTCATAAATCTTTCTCCCTCCACAAATCCAAATCTCCTTGCCTGAACATTTGGCAATTTCGATTGCCTCAAGCAGGGAACCGCATCGTTTTGCGTTTTCAAACTCTCCGTGATAGGAGTTACTTAAGACAATTACATTACGGGACTTTGCATAGAATTTGAAATCTTCATAACATTTTCTTCCCATGATGAGTATTCCATTTTCGGTGGTATCCAAAAAGTAATTCCAATCCTTTTCAATTTTCCATGGTAATTTACCATTTTTGCCAATCAGTTTGTTTTGATCACATGCTACGATGATATTGATCATATGTTTATTTTGCTTTGAAAATCTTGGTAATCGGTTGGGGTGGATTTTTCTCACACCTATGTTATGCAAATAAAAAGCGGGAAAAAATGCAAACCAACAGCCAGCAATTTGGAGAACGACTTTCTTTGCCCGATCTGTGGCAAAGAAAAGCTCTGAATTGTTTGCGGGATGGGAAGGATGTTGTATTGCATGCACCGACTGGAGCCGGAAAAACCTATGTGTTTGAACAACTAATTGAAAGTGGTTGGAAAGGTAGAGCGGTTTATACAGTTCCCACTCGAGCACTCGCAAATGACAAATTTCGTGAATGGCAAAGTAGGGGTTGGGAAGTCGGTCTGGTTACCGGAGATTTACGCTTTCGTAAAGAAGCCAAAATTATTGTCGCAACCTTGGAAACTCAAAGAAGTTCCTTAATCTCAGAAAATGCTCCTGATTTATTTGTGGTCGATGAATACCAAATGATGGGAGATTTACGAAGAGGACCTGGTTATGAAGTTACTTTAGCTACCGCATCAGATAAGGCTCGCTTGTTATTAATGAGCGGAAGTGTTTCCAATCCGATGGAAGTTGCGGATTGGCTGAGGGGTCATGGGAGGAGGGTTTCTTTAGTAAGCGAAGGAAAGAGACCGGTTCCACTTGAAGAAGTCTTTGCGGAGTCTTTGCTTCGGAGTCCTTTTCAGGGAAGAAAAGTTAGGGGGCATTGGCCGAGGCTCATTCATGCTGCATTAAGTGCGAAATTAGGGCCAATCCTAGTTTTTGCTCCTCGTCGAAAAGCAGCCGAGGAATTGGCCAGACAATTGGCTGCTGAATTACCAGTGGTTGAACCGTTGGAATTAACTGCTGAGCAAAAAAAAATAGGTGGACGAGAATTGGTCGCGTTATTGAAGAGAAGAGTTGCTTATCACCATAGTGGTCTTGATTACCTTAGCAGGGCTGGACTAGTCGAACCACTTGCCAAAACTGGACAACTTCAAGTAGTGGTTTCAACTACTGGTTTGGCCGCAGGAATTAATTTTTCGATGAGAACCGTTCTCGTCACGGATAGGGAATATCGAACGGATGAAGGAATTTCCCTCTTGCGACCAGATGAATTACTACAAATGTTTGGAAGGGCAGGGCGTCGGGGTTTGGATGATCGGGGATATGTAGTGGTTGCTCCGAAGCAAGCTCGTATGTCGGATGCCCGTCCTTTGAAGCTCAAGCGCTCTTCGACTCTGGATTGGCCAGCTCTGATTCGGATAATGGGAGAGGCGGTTTCTGATCGGAGGAATCATGTTGAAGCTGCTAGATGGTTGGCTCATCGATTGTTTTCCGAACAAGATTTGCGTTTGGGTTTTCGTGATTCCTTATCCAATTTTATAAAGTCAAAGAGCCTCGAATTTAAATCCGATGAACCGCTTGAATCCCAAAAAAAAGATAGGGATCATGTTATTGAAATGAGAAATTCGATCGGTTTATGGGAGAGACGAGGGGGCCAGATGCAGGCAAAACTGGGCGATGCCCTTGTATTGGACAGAGGGGAGTGGGTCAAAGCACTTACTCTTCCAGATACCCTAAGCAAGGTTCAAGCCGGAAATCCATGCAGATTTGGAAAAAAGAAAAATCCAGTTTATGGGCGTGAACTTCCGCTTGCAGTGTATGAGGAAGATTCTGACAGAAAGAGGGTAACTCTAATCAAGTCTTTCCGAAATAAACTAAGAGAAGTAGTGAAAGGTGAAAAGCCTTACATACGCAAAAAGTTTGCCCGGAAAAAATGGAAAAGAGATGGACTGGAACAAGTCTTGAAAGATTTTTTTCCGAAATTATCAAATGGAGGAACACTTGAAAGTTTTGTCGATAGGGGAAAGGTATTGGGTGCTCGTTTAAGTTATGAAAGTGCAGTCGTACTAGGCTGGAGAGATGCACGGGGGAGGATTTTACTGAACCCTCCACTAAGAAAAACCACCCGGGTTTATGAATCCCCGTTTAGAAACAAATCCAAAGCAGAAAACTCAGGTTCGCTAAAGCACCTCACTGCTGCCGAAGCATGGTTCGAGCTTGGACTGATTGACCGCGATGCAAAACCTACTGCTAGAGGCAATATTTTTAGTTGTTTTTCCAAGGGAGAAGGCCTGGCGATTGCGGTGGCGATTGAAGATAATGAATATCCAATTGGGGAACTAGTTTTTGACTTAGTTAATCTAAGGGCTGGGCATCGGTTTCGTTCCTTCAATCAGTCCGAATCTAGGCTTTCAGTGGTTTGTCGTGCGGCATTTGGTTTTAGGGACTGTCCTGGATATCTCAAGGGAGGCTTGCCTCTCGAATATGGAGAGGGGGCAGCCGATATTATACGAGATGAAGGCCTTATTCAAAAATTTGATATTGAAGAGGATGAAGTAAGCTTTGGGGACTGGGAACGTGTCAAAGTGGAGTGGAAAAGTCTTCTTGCAATGATTGCAACCGGCAAGGGTGAAATATGTCCGAGATGGAAGGCTCTAAAGAAAGAGGCAAATCGATTACTCGGTAAGAGTCAAAGTAGCGATGAACTTCCTAAGTTGCCGGAAATTCCCGCTCGACAAAGAGAGAGGTTCAAAGGCTAGGAGACTTCCGTAATTGCCTGAAGAATGTCTCTGGCTTCCTTTAACTTTAACTGGTTTTCGACGAGTTGATTTCTTGCTCCCTCCACCACTACAGGAGGTGCGTTTGAAACGAATTTTTCGTTATCCAATTTAAATTCGATTGAGACAATAATCTGTTCAAGTTTTTCGATTTCTTTTTTGATTCGGATGGTTTCTTCTTCGACATTTACAC
Source organism: Verrucomicrobiota bacterium (assembly GCA_036127675.1). Taxonomy (GTDB): domain Bacteria; phylum Verrucomicrobiota; class Verrucomicrobiia; order Opitutales; family Seribacteraceae; genus Seribacter. Next base: position 68,135 of record JAYYRA010000017.1, on the reverse strand, counting down.
CACTTGCAAGATCAAGATAAAAGGAACCTAATGAAGAGACAATGGCAGGTAGTCCAGATTTAGGAGATTCGATTCGGATGAGAGATTTGGCTCCAGCAGCTTCGAGAATCGATTTTTCCGACTTTGTTATTAACGCGGCATTTGTTTCATCCGATATGAAAAAGAATTCAACTTCTCGATTGTTGGACAGATTCCTATCAGCTTTTAGTGCTCTTAATTGTGTAACAAGTTCGCGGATTGATTCGATCTCAGCTAGAGAGTTTGGATCAATCTCTATTTTAGCTTGCTTTAATATATTGATGAATTCACCCCCGGCAGTTGGAGGAATGAACTGTATGGATTCATCTTTTCCGAAGGCAAGAAGTCTCCACAATTCCTCAGTTATGAATGGAGTAAACGGGTGGAGGAGTAACAAAATCTCACGAAGACAAAAATCTTGGATAGCAAGGCAGGTCTCCTTCTCGGCTTCATCCTTCATTCTGTTTTTAGAGTTTTCAATGTACCAATCGCAGAAATCGTTCCAGAAGAACTTATAGATGGAATGTAAAACGGTATTAAATTCGTAATACTGATAGGAGTTTTCCACCTCATCGATGGTAGATTTTAAGCGAACTAAGATCGCGTTGTCCTCATCCTTGATTTGCTCGGGTTTTACTCGAGCTAGGATGTCGGATATAGAATCATTTTCTCCGATTGCACCTGACATTGTTCTAAACCTGGCGACATTCCATAGTTTGTTACAAAAATTTCTGCCTTGCTGAATGCGATCTTCCGAGAATCTAATATCTTGACCCTTAGGAGCGATGCTCATTATTCCGTGTCTTAAGCCATCCGCTCCGTATTTATCGATCAAGTCGAGAGGGTCTGGGGAATTACCCAATGATTTCGACATTTTTCTTCCTTCTGCATCCCGAATGATTCCAGTGAAATATACATGTTTAAAAGGCACTCTCTCCGGTAAATCATAATCCGGTATTTCCTGTTCCGGTTTGTAAGACCTACCATCAAATTCCAAACCGGCCATAATCATTCGAGCAACCCAGAAGAAAATGATATCCGGACCTGTTACTAGTACAGATGTGGGATAAAAATAATTCAAACCTTTACTTTCCATTTCCTTGTCATCCGGCCATCCAAGTGTGGCTAGGGGCCATAACCAGGATGAAGCCCAAGTATCCAAGACATCCTCATCCTGCTCCCAATTCTCCGGGTCTGATGGTCCGGAAACGGAGACATGCCAATTCTCAGGATCCGTTCGTACTTTTCCCTTTCGGTACCATACGGGAATTCGGTGCCCCCACCACAATTGTCTGCTAATGCACCAATCCTGAATATTGTCCATCCAATGAAGGTAGGTTTTCGTCCATCTCTCGGGGAAAAATTTAATGTGTCCTTCCTTGACGACTTTTTTTGCCTCTTCAACTCTAGGATATTTGAGAAACCATTGTTCGGACAATCTTGGTTCGATAGGTACATCGGCTCTTTCGGAAAAGCCGACATTATTCTGATAGGGTTCCTCCTCCATGAGCAGACCCTCTGATTCGAGTTTGTCACGGATCATTTTTCTGGCGGAGAATCGGTCGATACCAGCATAGTCGATACCTGCTACATCGTTCATGGTGCCATCAGCATTTAGAATTTCAATGATCGGCAAATCATGCCGTTGGGATATTTCAAAATCCAATTTATCATGGGCAGGAGTGATTTTCAGAACTCCGGTTCCAAAGTCCCGATCGACTGCTTTGTCCGGAACGATTGGTATGGCCATGGGATTGAGCGGGCGCATGACATGTTTGCCTTCTAAATTTCGCCATCTTGGATCTTCCGGGTGGATAGCCAGAGCCACATCGCCCAGAATAGTCTCAGGTCGGGTGGTACAAACCTCAAGGTACGCTCCCGGTGATTCCAAAATGTTGTACTTGATCTTGTACAGGATACTGGATTGAGGTTTCATAATTACCTCTTCATCCGACAAGGCAGTTAGACTGGCAGGGCACCAATTAACCATTCTTTGTCCACGATAAACATAACCCTTTTTGAATAATTTGACAAAGGCTGCGAGGACTGACTTCGAGTAGTCTTCGTCAAGAGTGTGTACATTTCTCTCCCAGTCACAGGAGCACCCCAGTTTTTTCAACTGGTTGAGAATGATTCCGCCGTGCTCGTCCCTCCAATTACAAGCTTGAAGGTGAAATTCTTCACGACCAAGAGATTCTCTGGTACGCCCCATTTTTTCAATGGCTTTTTCCACTTTGGTTTGAGTGGCAATTCCGGCATGATCCGTTCCAGGCAACCAAAGTACAGATTTACCCTGTTGTCTTGCCCGACGGGCAAGAATGTCCTGAATAGTATTGTTTAGAACATGACCCATCGTTAGAACTCCCGTTACATTCGGGGGAGGAATGACAATAGAATACGCTTCCTTTTTCTCCTTGGGAACAGCCTTGAAATTGTCGTCATCTAACCACTTCTTATACAAGCGATCTTCAACTTCCTTCGGTGAATATGCCTTTTCCATGAAATCTAATTAGCAAAAGTTTGATTTAGTCCTAAACGGGATAAGTGTTTTAATCAGTAGATTTGAATAATTTGTATCATACTAAATCCTCTTCATTTTGCGAGAAAAAGCACGACTATTCGGTTTTTGAAATAATTTAACTTTTCTTTTTTTGAAAAACGGAGTCAAAATAACACCCGCTCCAAAACCTCCCAAATGAGCAGCAATTGCGACTCCACCCGCTGCCCTCATCGATTCCGGAAGTGCAATGGCTTGTTCGAATACCCAGAGCCCCAAAATTAAGTAGGTGGGTAAGTGAATGGTGCCAAAAAAGATCAAAAACCAGTAAAATACCCGTATATTGGCTCTTGGATAAAGCAATAAGTAAGCCGCAATAACTCCGGAAATAGCTCCCGATGCTCCGACCATGGGGATTCTCGAGTTCGGATCTAGGAAAGCTTGAGCAAAAGCAGCAGTAATTCCGCAAAGTAAGAAGAACAGGAAAAATCTGGCTTTGCCCATGGCATCTTCGACATTATCACCATAAAGGTAGAGAAAAAGCATATTGCCGAGCAGGTGAAGGATTCCTCCATGACTGAACATGGAAGTGAAAATAGTGGCCCACTCCCATGCCGCTTCGCCAATATTTAAGGGAGCAAATTGCTTGAAAAATGCGAATGGAATAAAGCCAAAGTTGGAAAAGTATGCGATCTGCTCTTTTGTTCCTAAGGGAAATTGATAGGCAAAAAAAACCCAGATGTTTCCCAATATGATAGCCCAATTGATCCAGGCAAAACTCCGGGTGGGATTATCATCTTTATAAGGAATGAAAAACATAGGCCATCAATTTCTTTGCCATATTGAAATCTTTATTAATGGAAACATTCTTGTCCTTATCGACAACCCGAATCAAAATCAAGTAATGACAACTGAAGATCCCAAACCAAGACTTAGAGTTTTTCGGACTGATGCGGGGATAACTATTTCTTTTGGAGAAAAAACTTACTTCATTGATAAAGCCGAACCTTTTTACAATATTGGGATTAAATCACTCAAACAGGGAGATTATATTCCATTTTATGTTGAACTGGCTCGCAGAGAGGGGAAGGGGGAGGAATTTACAGAAAGCCTTATCCGCCAAATACAAAAAACCCTTGCAGAAAATCAGCTGGATTAAACTCACAGTCAATCATTCTAATTTGAAAAGTTTGGGCTGTGCGTTGGCAAAAGTCGAATCGGGTTCGGTAGGAATGTATCTTGCCCCGGGTCCGAAAATTCTGGAATGAATTCCAAGAATTTGCAGATGACCTTCCTGGGCATCATAACAAATTCTCAATTTAAATGGCTTTTCTTCCGGTCCTAAGAAAACCAATGAATCCACCGGTTTTCCTTTTAGGGTGGCATCCTGAAAACTTCCTCTTAGTGTTTCTTTCCAATAACCTCTAAGTTCGAATTCACCATTATCCAAACATTGAAGGGTAACCTGGTTTTTAGAACCTATCTTTCCTTCATAGGTACCGTCTAGACCGCTTCCTCCACAACTAATTAGTAGAAAAATAGCGATCCCAGAAAAAAATCTAGATGTCAATGACCTCATCATCTTTTTTTCTCGAGTGGGAGGAGTCTTTTGGGAATCCGCTAGAAACTGTAAAGCTTTTGGAAAAACTTTCCTGAATTTTTTTTGCAATCGATCTCCTGAATTTTGGAATCATCAATGCAAAACCGAAGCAATCAGTTAGTACGCCAGGAGTCAAAAGCACGATGCCACCTACAACCACCATGGCACCTTCCACCATCTCTAATGCTGGAGGTCTACCACTTTGCATTTCCGATTGAATTTTTCTGAGAATGGAAAGTCCTTGCTGACGAGCCAGTGAAGCACCGACGAGTCCGGTTAAAACAATTAAGCCCAAAGTGGGCATTGGACCGATACGAGCTCCAATTTGTAACAAGAGAATAAGCTCAGCAAGTGGGATTACGATAAATAAGAACAATAATCGGCTAAATAACATTCTGAATTTAGGATACTTGATTTTGCAAGGAATGCAAAGGGCTTTGTTTTCTAATTAAATTATCTAAAATCTAATAAATGAAGATGTTTGAAACGCATTATTTAGGTTCGCATTTCGGATGAAAATAACTATGTTAAATTCGTAAATCTTGCAACCTGCCCCATTTAAAAACAACGATGCACAAATTAGTTCTATTACGCCATGGTGAGAGCCAATGGAATCTTCAAAACCGTTTTACCGGTTGGCATGATGTCAATCTTACCGAACAGGGAGAGCGAGAAGGTCGCGAAGCTGGCCGGCTTCTCAAAGCAGAAGGCTTTGCATTCGATGTAGCTTACACATCGGTACTTACCCGAGCGATTCGTACCCTTTGGCTCGCCCTTACTGAGATGGATCAAGTGTGGATTCCCGTTCATCGTGAGTGGCGTTTGAACGAAAGACACTATGGTTCCCTGCAGGGTTTGAACAAGGCGGAAACCGCTGAAAAGCATGGAGATGATCAGGTGCTGGTATGGAGAAGAAGTTACGATATCCCGCCACCTCCTATGACAAAGGAGGATGAAGGTTATGCAGGAAAAGACCGTCGTTATTCCAACTTGTCCGAAGAAAACATCCCGTTGACTGAATGCCTCAAGGATACGGTCGCCAGATTTCTTCCCCTCTGGGAGGGTACAATTGCCCCTCAAATTAAATCCGGAAAGCAGGTTTTGATTGCCGCCCATGGTAACTCACTGAGAGCTTTGATTAAATATTTGGATGGGGTTTCCGAGGAGGAAATTATTGGTATGAATGTGCCGACCGGAATGCCACTTGTTTATGATTTGGATGAGAGTTTGAAGCCTACTAACCGACAATATCTCGGTGATCCTGAAAAAGTCGCCAAAGCCATGGAAGCAGTTGCAAACCAAGGAAAAGCAAAATAGAGGAATTTTTGCTAAGTTTGCTCATCAGAAAAATTCAGATTATTTTATTCAAATGGATACCTCATCGGACAAACCAAAAAAGCTGAAGCGAGAGTACGACGAAAATTTTGCGGTCACTCCGGAATACCGCAAATCACTTCCTGATATTCAAAACTCGGGTTCTGCCGGTATGGAAGGTGCTCATGTTCCGATTCTCCAAGTAGGAATTTCTGGCTTCCGACTCCCTATGCAATTTGTCGGTCCGGACGGCGAGTCCTTGAACATCGAGACCAAAATTACTGGAACCGTTAGTTTGGATGCCGACAAGAAAGGAATCAATATGTCCCGTATTATTCGTATCTTTTACGAATACAAGAATGAGGTTTTATCACCCGAAATTCTTGGAAAAATTCTGCGGCACTACAAAGATCGCTTGGATTCCAGAGAGGCTCGGATAAAGGCAGATTTTTCTTATCCTATGGTTCAGCAAAGTCTACGCAGTGGTTTGGAAGGGTATCAATATTACAGCTGCAGTTTCGAGGGTTTAATTGATCGTGCGGATCGGGTACGAAAAATCATTCACTTCGATTTTGTTTATTCTTCTGCCTGTCCCTGTGCTTCTGAACTTTCAGAGCATGCGAGAGATACCAGAGACTTGCTGGCTATTCCTCACTCGCAACGCAGCAAGGCACGGATAAGTGTAGAAGTCCATCCGGACCGTGAACTTTCACTTCTGGAATTGCGTGACATGTGCATCAACGCTTTGAAAACCGAAACCCAAGTTATGGTAAGAAGGGAAGACGAACAGGCTTTCGCAGAAATGAACGGAGCAAAGGTGAAATTCGTCGAAGATGCAGCCCGCTTGGTCTATGAGCAACTGGAAGAAGAGTCGCGGATTATTGATTTCCGGGTCATCTGTTCTCACTTCGAATCGCTGCACTCGCATGATGCGGTGGCCGTGCTTTGCCGTGGTGTAGATGGGGGATTCCGTGCGGAATACGAAGACTTTGCAAACCTGGTTGTTTAGTGACACTCCCGAATATGGGAGGGTGACGGAGCGAATTTCGGATGTCGGATTCACATCGATACTCCTTGGAACAATCCGAAACTTGGATCGTAAATAATAAGCATCGCATAAATGATTTGGCTGACCGATCTAGTTGGCAGAATCCTTATTTTTCTTACGATTGGCTAGATTGCTGGTGGGACCGAATCGAAGGATTAAAGAAGCCGGTTCTATTGACCGTGGAGGATGAGGATGGAAAACTGGTTGGGCTTTGGCCCTTTCTTGAGCGATCCGGCCTTATGAAATCAAAGGGGTTGTGGCCCTATGTATTTGATGAAGCGAATTACTTTCATCCAATTGCCGAAAGATCTGCAGTTCCAACTTTAGTTAATGGCTTAAAGGAATTATTGAAAAAATATACTTTTATCTGGATTCCATTAATGAGAATCGAATTCTGGAAGGAGTACCTGGAGGATGCTGTAACTGAAGGGTCCTTATCAAGCATTATCCGTATTCCACGGGAAACCTTTCTGATGGAATCCACAGTCGATGACTTCGATTCTTTCTGGAACCAAAAGATGGGGCCAAAGACCAGGAAATCCTTTCGATATGATGAGCGGGCATTAGAAGAACTTGGAAAAGTGGTTTTTGAACGCTGGGAATCTTTTGAAGATATACTTTCTATGATGCCCGCAACTTGCGTTGTGGAAGTGAATTCCAAAAAAGGGAAAAATGGGTCCGGTTTGTATTCGATTCGGGGTAAGCGAGCCTTCTTTTTCGAATTACTCCCCAGACTAGCGAAAGAGGGAAAGCTTCGATTATCGATTTTACGGATCAATGATCAGGCGATTGCCTGGCAGTTGGATCTGCTTGGTAAAGATTATCTTGCGGTACATCACTTATCATTTGATGAAAACTGGAAGAAATACTCTCCTGGTAGACAATTACTCCTCAAAAGCTTACAGCATGGATGGGAGGAAGGTCGAACCATTGATTTTTTGCCTCTTGCGTTTGATTACAAGAAAAAATTAGCGACTAAAAAAGAAGATGTTTACGAGCTCCATTGGTTCAAATCAAGCCTTCGCGGATGGATTGCCTACCGCTTGATTCTTTGGAATATGAAGCTGCGACAAAAAATCCGTCAACGGGCGAGTCATTCTTCCAATCCCGATCATCCGGTCCACAAAGCTCTACAAGGGGAGTCTGTTTGATTCTTGCTTTGCGGTTTTGAAACATGCCGTTAGGATTTAATTTCTTATGAGTTCCATAACCAACGATCTGCACGGAATGCGTGAGCATTACGATCAACCTCCACTGAGAAGGTTGGACTTAAGTTCATGCCCGTTTAGCCAATTCTCTAATTGGTTGGAGGATGCGGTTAAAGCTAAAATTTATGATCCCAATGCCTGTAGTCTCGCGACCGTTGATCAAGAATCCAGACCTGTTTCTAGGGCGGTTTTGCTGAAAGCATTGGAAAATGATCAGTTTGTCTTTTACACGAACTTTCAAAGTCGAAAGTCCTTGCATCTGGAAAATAACCCGAATGCGTGTCTCCATTTTCCTTGGTTTGCATTGCAAAGACAGGTGGTGGTGACTGGACTGGTTGAAAAAGTTGCTAACGATCGGGCAGAAGAGTATTTTAAATCCCGTCCGTTGCAGAGTCGTTTGGGGGCATGGGCATCCCGTCAAAGCGAAGAACTAGATTCACGAGAGTCACTCGAATCTGCTTATTTGGAAATGAAGGAAAAATTTGGAGATAATCCACCCAAGCCTCCACACTGGGGGGGGTATGCTCTTATTCCAGAAACCATTGAGTTTTGGCAGGGTGGTCCGAGCCGTTTGCACGATCGTTTTCTCTATCGGTGCAAGGACGGTAATTGGAATATCAGAAGACTAAATCCATGACTAAACAAAACGAGGATAATAAAGAAAGCGAAGATTTGAATAAGCTCCTTTCGATGCGTGGCAAACCGTTTTCTGACTGGAAGGAAGAGCGTAAGTATCTTCGGGAAAAATGGGGGATGCAAGGCAGGCAAATCGATCCGAATTCAACTAATCAAAAAGAAAGCAATCAGGAGAAAGAAAATTCATGAATTGGGAAGCAGTTGGAGATTATGAGGATATTTTGTACCATAAGTGGAACGGTGTTGCCAAAGTAACCATCAATCGTCCGCATAAAAGAAATGCCTTTCGTCCTAAGACGGTTACCGAAATGTATGATGCATTTTTAGATGCACGAGAAGACCCAAAAGTTGGCGTGGTTCTTTTAACTGGTGCTGGTCCTCACACTGATGGGAAATATGCTTTTTGTTCCGGTGGCGATCAGGGAGTTCGCGGGGACGCAGGCTATGTCGATGATCATGGAGTTCCTCGTCTTAATGTACTCGATTTGCAAAAACTGATCCGTAGTATGCCTAAAGTGGTAATCGCCTTAGTTGCCGGTTATGCAATTGGTGGTGGTCACGTATTGCATGTGGTGTGTGACTTAAGTATTGCTGCAGAGAATGCGATATTTGGCCAGACTGGACCAAAAGTTGGTAGTTTTGACGGTGGATTTGGATCCAGTTATCTTGCCCGAATCGTCGGGCAGAAAAAAGCCCGTGAAATCTGGTATTTATGTCGACAGTACAATGCACAGGAAGCATTGGATATGGGCTTGGTCAACAAAGTTGTTCCGCTTGAACAATTGGAGCAAGAGGGCTTGCAGTGGGCGAGTGAAGTAATGGAAAAAAGCCCGCTTGCTATTCGTTGCCTTAAGTCGGCTTTCAATGCAGAACTGGATGGTCAGTCCGGTATACAGGAACTTGCTGGCAACGCTACGCTTTTGTATTATTTATCAGAAGAAGGATCCGAGGGCAAAAAAGCGTTTTTGGAAAAAAGGAAACCGGAATTCCGTAAATATCCCTGGCTCCCGTGAGGGAAAATTACTGCTTTTTCTTTCTCCAGTCGGAATTCGGATCGTAGCTCTTATTAATGCCTGCCATTCGGGCACCGGATTCTTTTCTCCAAGCCTTTAAATCATTCGCCATATTCCGAACGACTTTTGGCATTTTGGAAGCAAGGTCATGGTTTTCTCCAATATCTTTACGGACATTGTAGAGTTCATATTTTCCAGTCTCGAAAACTTCGATCAGTTTGAGATCCCCTTTGCGGAGAGCTCCGCTTGGTCCCATTGAATTGATGTGATGATAATGCGGAAGATGAAAATAGATCGCTTCCCGGCCGAGTGATTTTTCCCCATTTAGTAATGGCTTTAAACTTTTTCCGTCTAGATGCTGCTTTGGTAAAAGGGGAAGATTTACCAGATCGAGTATCGTGGGATACAAATCGGTTCCAATGACAGGCTCCTTGATTTTAGTCTCCGGTTTGACTCTCCCGGGGAATTTAATGATCAAGGGCACTCGAATTCCTCCTTCATAAAGCCAAGCTTTTCCGGCACGCAAGGGAAGTCCAGAAGTGGGCATATTTGCACTTGATCCCGTGCATAGACCACCATTATCGGAGAAGAATATTACTAAGGTATCCTTTTCCAGATCGAGAGATTTCAAGGTAAGCAAAATTCTCCCGATGTTTTCATCCATGCTTTCAACCATAGAGGCATAGCCCGGAGAATCTTGTTGCTTGCGAGTGGTAGAGCTCCACACGGTAATACCATCCTTATGCCGATCGGGATATCCAAGTGCCTTTGCTTTTTTCTGATACTTGGTAAGTTTGCTCTTCTTGGGATGGATGGGAGTGTGGACGGTGTAGAACCAAAAATTGATAAAAAAGGGTTTATTTTTGTTATCTTTAATAAAAGAGATCGCCCGATCCGTGAGGGCATCTGTCAGATAGTCACCTTCTTCTCCGTCTTCCAACCCAGGGACATTTGTGCTCGGATGCTTTTCACTTTTATAAGGGAAGTAGTAGGAACCGGGTTGTCCCATTCTGAATCCCGCAATATTAATATCAAAACCGTGGTTTTGCGGGAAATGAGAAGTTCCCCTGTCGGTGTGATTTTGCAAATGCCACTTCCCAATATGCACGGTTTTATATTGATTAGCCCGAAGGGCCTCGGCAAGGGATGTCTCTTCAAAAGCGATAAAGCCGTCAGGTTGCGGGGCAACAAGTTTATAGCCGGGACCTTTTGGACCCGATGTTCCGCTTATGTAGCTAACATTGATTCGGCTGGGGTATTTGCCGGTTAGAATACTAGCACGGGAGGGAGAACATATTGGGCTGGTCGCATATGCATCGCTGAATTGGGCTCCCTCCTTTGCCATTCTGTCAATAAAAGGAGTCTCGTAGAAAGTACTACCATTTATTCCGATGTCTGACCATCCAAGATCATCGACCAGAAAGAGAATTACATTGGGTTTCGCACTCTCATTTTCAGCCAAGCAAAATATTTGGAAAAGGATTGGGCAAAATAGAAGAAATCTTTTCAGCATGTCGATTTATCTACGGTCTTTGGAAAACGCAGCCCGTTTCCCGCGACAGTCCAAATTAATTTCTCCTCGGTTGAAGGCAATCTCTCCGGAAACGATAGTGGTCTCGATCGAGTTTGTGAAAGTTAATTGGGAAAAAGGCGACCATCCACATTTGCTGTAAAGTTGAGAATTTTTAACCTGAGTATTTTCGGCAGGATTTACCACTACGATATCTGCCCAATAACCCTCGCGTAAATATCCACGATCTTCGACTTGGAAAAGGCGTGCAGGGGCATGGCATGCCCGTTCCACTATGAGCTCTGGGGAGAAGCAGTTTTGCTCGCACATTTCCAGCATCAGCAGTAGAGAATGCTGAATAAGTGGAAGTCCGGATGGGGCATTGAAATAAGTTTCCTGTTTTTCCTCCCAAGTATGGGGAGCATGATCGGTTGCAAGGATGGAGATTCTGCCATCTTTTACTGCCTGACGAATCGCATCCCGATCACTCGCTTTCTTGATTGCCGGGTTACATTTGATTAAAGACCCCAGAGTGCTGTAACTCTGATCCTCAAACCACAAGTGATGCACGCAAGCCTCCGCGGTAATTCTGGGATTTTCAGGCTGAAAGAGTTTCAGTTCCTCTTCGGTTGTTATGTGTAAGACATGCAGTTTTGCATTTTCACGCCTCGCAAGTTCCACCGCCATGGACGATGATTTTAGGCATGCCTCCCGAGAGCGGATCTTTCCATGTTCAGAAAATGGAACTGAATCACCGTACTTCATCCTAGCCCTCTCTTCATTGGCCAAAATCATTGGCGTATCTTCGCAATGAGTGGCAATGATAGTGGGTGCATTTTGGAAAATACCCTCGAGTACCGTCTCTTCATCGACTAGCATATTTCCAGTCGAAGATCCCATGAACACCTTGACTCCCGCAATTTTTGTTGGGTCTACAGCTTTTACTTCTTCAAGGTTTTCATTACTTGCCCCCAGAAAAAAAGCGTAATTGGCAAGCGAGTCACGCTCGGCAATGGAGCACTTTTCCTCGATTCTTCCAGAATCTAGCGTAGGAGGGGATACATTGGGCATCTCGAAATAAGTAGTCACGCCGCCGGCAACTGCTGCTTGTGATTCGGTATGAATACATGCTTTGTGAGTGAGTCCTGGTTCACGAAAATGGACTTGGTCGTCGATCAGACCGGGCAGAATCAATCTTCCGGTAAGATCAATTGTCTTGGAGTTCGGATAAACCGAGCTTAGACCTGAACCGATATTTTCTATTCTACCATTTTTTACATACAGATCTTGATCGAGTCTTTCCCCTTCGTTGATCAGGGTGCCCCCAGTTAGGACGAATTCATCCATTCGAAATACACTCAATTACTTCCACTGGCCTGAACCAATGATTTGATACTTGTAAGTGCAAAGTTCTTCCAATCCCATTGGCCCTCTCGCATGCAACCGGTCGGTAGAAATCCCGATTTCAGCCCCTAGTCCAAATTCGAATCCATCCGTATAACGAGTACTGGCATTCCAGTAAACCGAAGAGGCGTCCACTTCATTGAGGAATTTTTCCGCATTGGATTTGTCCTCCGTAATAATTGACTCACTATGTCCGCTCCCAAATTGATTGATGAAGGAAATACCTTCCTCTACCGAGTCCACGGTTTTGATCGCTAATTTGAGATCGAGGAATTCCTCGGCGTATTCATCATCTCCAGCAGGTGCTACAGAATAATCATTCAAAATTAAACGGGCTGCTTCATCCGCATAAATCTTACACCCTTTTTCATTGAGTTTCTTAACGCAGGAAGGGAGAAACTTTTCGGCAATCGTTTTTTCTACGATCAGATTTTCAATCGCATTACAAACCCCCGGACGACCACACTTTGAAGATACCGCAATCTCTTGTGCCATTTTCAGATCCGCACTGGCATCAATGAACAGATTGCAAACACCCTTGTAATGTTTAATTACTGGAACTCGGCTATTTTCTGCTACAAAACGAATCAAACCCTCACCCCCTCTTGGAATGATGCAATGAACGAATTCATCCATATTTAGTAAGTGATTCAATGCTTCACGGTCTGTGGTTTCAATCAATTGAACCGCATCGTCGGGTAGGGGAGAATCTTTCAAGACCGTTGAAATAATCTTTGCCAACGCACGGTTAGAGTACTGAGCTTCCTTCCCTCCTCTAAGTATGGATGCATTCCCGGATTTCAGGCACAGACCGGCACAATCAATGGTTACATTTGGACGCGATTCGTAAATAATTCCAATCACTCCAATTGGAACCCTGGTTTTGCGGATCTCGAGTCCGTTCGGCCTTTTTTTTGACTCGATGATTTCACCAACTGGATCGGTCAAGTCGATGAGTTGACGAATTCCTTTCGCCATGGCGTCTATTCTTTCATGATCCAGTTGTAAGCGATCGATCATCGCTGAACTGAGATTATTTTCAGCGGCCGCATCTAAATCTTTTTGGTTTTCCTCCAATAAAATCTTTCGGTTTGATTCAAGGCCTTTTGCAATAGCTTCTAAAGCATTATTCTTATCCGATTCGGTGGCCCCGCTTAAGGACAGGGAGGCACCGCGGGCTCTTATTGAAATGGATTTTATGAGGTCGGACAAATTTTCAGACATAATTCGTATATTAAACAAAGTATCGTTGCGGGTGAAGAGTATTCGGTTTCCGATTTCAAAATAAAAAAAGAGCCCCGAAACTCGAGGCTCTTTCAGAAATTTTTAGGTAAGGAAATACCTTAAGATTCTTTCTTCTTCTTTTTCTTTTCCTTCCCCTTACCTTCCGGCTTCTTTCCTTTTCCCCCTTCACCTGGTTTGGGTCGAGCTGCCATTGCGGCTTTTCTTTCTTCTTCATTTAATTTCCCGTCCCCATCCTTATCGAATTTTGCCATGACCTCTTTTTTGCGGGCAGCCATTTCTGCTCGTGCAGCCGCTTTTTCCTCGTCATTGAGTTCTCCATCTCCGTCCTTATCAAATTTCTTGATAACAAAGGGAGGCATTTTACGTTTTGACATCATGGTTTTTCTTGCCTCTGCCTTTTCTTCATCGCTTAATTTCCCATCTCCATCCTTGTCGAATTTTTTGATTATTTCTTCACGGGATGGGCGATCACCGGATGGGCCTCCTTTTTTCTTTCCCTTTTCAGGGTTAGCTAACAGACAGAAGCATGCAAAGACCATGCTTAAAAGAATAAATGTAATTTTCATATTTTTTGAGTGGGTTTATTTTATAGGTTCTTTGAGGATGTAAACTTTCGAAATTTAAAAAAGTTTCAGTAAGTTTAAATTTCTCTTTCCAGTTCCAGATAATTTCTGGAATTTTCATAGCAAATTCGTTTGGCCAAATCTCCAATCAATTCAAAATCATTGGGAACAAAGCCGTCTTGCATCCATTCCCCCAGAAGATTGCAGAGAATCCTGCGGAAATATTCGTGCCTTGGAAATGAAAGAAAAGATCGAGAATCCGTTAGCATACCAACAAATCTGGATAACAGTCCGACATTTGCCAAAGTCTTTAGTTGTTCATTCATGCCATCTCTTTGATCGAGATGCCACCAACCGGAACCGAATTGCATCTTACCCGGAACTTCTCCCTGAAAATTTCCCAGCATTGTAGCGATAGTAAGGTTGTCTGTCGGATTGACATTGTAAAAAATCGTTTTGGGAAGTGCATCCTCTTCCTCCAATTTATTCAAAAATGCGGACATTTTATCGGCTTGCGGTAAATCTCCGATTGAATCCCCACCTGCATCCGCACCAAAGCAATTCATCAATCTTGAGGAGTTGTTTCTTAACGCTCCCAGATGAATTTGCATGGTCCAGTTCTTCGCTCTGTAAAGCTTGCATAGGTAAAGCAGGATGAAAGAGCCAAACTGAGCGGCTTCTTCCGGGTTGGCATTTTTCCCGTCGCTTGATTTCTGAAAGATGTTTCTCGCCTTTTCCTCAGAGGGAAACTCTGCAAAGCATTGAAGAAATGCATGATCCGAAAGTCTGGAGCCTATGGAATGAAAATGATTCACTCGCTTTGCTAAAGCTTCTAGATAATCATTTAAATCCGAGATTCTGATCTCGGAGATTTCTTCTAGTCTACTCACCCAATCAATGAAATTTGTCGCATCCTCCACTCCCCATGCCCGGTCCGGACGGTAGGTTGGAAAGACCTTAGTTTGAACCTGTGAATTCTTGGCAATTAACTGATGGAATTCCGTGCCGGTAGCCGGATCGTCCGTTGTGCAAAGGGTCTTTACCTTAAATCTTTCAAGTAATCCACAGGCTGAGCAATCATCCTGCTTTAGTTTTTCATTTGCCTGTTCCCAAATTTGCTCGGCAGTATTCGGGCTAAGCAAAGTATCGATTCCAAAGCATCTTTTCAATTCGAGATGCGTCCAGTGATACAGGGGGTTACCAAGGGTATGAGGGATGGTTGCTGACCATGCGAGAAATTTCTCTTTTGGGTCTCCATTTCCAGTTACCAACTCCTCGGGAGTTCCATTTGCCCGCATCGCCCGCCATTTGTAATGATCCGCTTCTAGCCAAGCCTCCGCTAAGTTTTCAAACCGTCTATTATTGGCAATCTCATCCGGTGGGAGATGATTGTGGAAATCAAGAACGGGCTCATCTTTGGCAAACTCATGATAGAGCTTGACCGCCTGGTCATTGGATAAAAGAAAATCGTCGTGTATAAAAGACATCAGTAAATTAATTGATCTTGATTTTGACCCGCTTAATTTTTCCGTCAAAGGGAAACTCATCATCGTATTCCCCCACCATTCCACCTTCGTCGCGTCCTACCTGCAGCCCATCGGAGGGCATCTCTTTTACCAGACTGCTTACTTTCCCGCTACTAAGCTTACGCTTTCCTGCAGAGAACTCAACTTGTCCCGAGGGATTAAGGGTTACTGAAATCACTGATTCTTTTGTTCCAAGTTTTTCTTTTGCGGTTACGCTTTCAACTTTACCGCCAAGACGGACGAAGA
Organism: Verrucomicrobiota bacterium; assembly: GCA_036127675.1. Classification (GTDB taxonomy): domain Bacteria; phylum Verrucomicrobiota; class Verrucomicrobiia; order Opitutales; family Seribacteraceae; genus Seribacter. Next base: position 52,307 of record JAYYRA010000017.1, on the reverse strand, counting down.
ACTTTGCAAATCCGTCGTCAATCGAGATTCCCCATCCGTGGGCATCGCCACCCTGTGCTACGAGAATTCCATTTCCCTGCTCTTCAATCTGTACCTCCACCTCAAATGCTTTCTTTGCGATCATCGGAGCAACCTGCATGGGCAGGTTTGCATCCGGTGCCAGATTAAAGACTTTCTTTTTGCTGAAAGTGCTATTCTTTCGGTTCCATGGCCATGGCTTTGCTTTTGCTTCAATGGCCCATGTTTCCCACTTTTCTGCCATTTCTTTGGTTCTTTCCGAAAAAACCGATGCCAAATTATTCAATTCCGAACGGTCCGCATCCAGATCATAGAGTTCCCACGCCCCATTGGCTCCTTTGGCTACCAGTTTCCATTTTCCAATCCGGATTGCCCGGTTTCCTTCATGCTCCCAATAAATGGGATTTTTACGGCTCAGATTCTTTCCGGAGAAGGTCGGTTTTAAGGATACCCCCTGCAAAGGAACAATTTTCTGACCATTTGCCTCCTTTGGATAATCCGCTTTTGCAAGATCCACACAGGTGGCCATCAGATCAATCAAGTGTGATGGTTGGTGTTCAAATTTCCCTCGTAATTTTCGGGCAATTCCCTTTGGCCAGTGAGCTACCAAGGGAGTGCTGATACCCCCCTCGTGGACCCAGTGCTTGTATTCGCGGAATGGGGTGTTGCTCACATTTGCCCACGCTTTGCCGTATCCGTGATATGTGTCCGCTCCACCTGTCATCACCTCCGTCCCCTGTTTCATCACTACTCCGTCTCGGGTGCGCTTTGGAATCATGTCCATTTGCAGATCGGTCGCTTTCATCGGTTTCAGAATTTCAGGATCACTGTCTTTGTACTGAATTCCTTCCTTTCTTCCCATTCCTTCTGCACAGCCGCCGTTATCCGCAATGAACAGGATTAGGGTATCATCGAGCATCTTTCTTTTTTCAAGTGCTCCAATTACCTTGCCAAGTCCTTGATCCAAACGGTCAACCATCGCTGCATAAGCCTCCATTAGGCGGATTTCCCATTCCTTGTTCTTTGCATCTTTCCACGCTGTTGCATCCCTTTCAGAAAGTTTCCACTTCGGCTCGATCAGCCCCATGTCCAATTGTTTTTGGTAGCGTTTCGCCCGTATGGCCTCCCAGCCCGCATCGTATCGCCCCCTGTATTTCTCCATGTCCTCGGGTAGGGCATGCATGGGCCAATGAGGGGCGGTATGGGCAACATAGAGAAAGAAGGGATCATTACCCTGGTGTTCGTTAATGAATCGGGTTGCATGATCATTGATCGCATCGGTGTAATAAAAGACTTCCGGTTGATATTCTTCGTCTGCATAAGGGGAAATTAAAGTATTGTCTCTGGTCAGAGAATTTGGGTCATAGAAACTACCTGCTCCATGAATCGTACCGTAGAATCGATCAAATCCACGTTGCCTTGGCCAGTTATGCTGAGATGAACCTGGAGTAATTTTCGGAGTTACATGCCATTTTCCGGATAAATAAGTTGAATATTTGGCCGGTTTCAGAACCTCGGCAATTGTCTGCACATTACTACCCAGATCTCCCTTGTATCCCGGTAAGCCGGTATCGTTCATCATGTGCCCGATTCCCGCTTGATGGGGATAAGTTCCAGTTAGTAGACTAGCCCGTGTCGGGCAGCATCTTCCCGTGTTATAAAACTGGGTAAATCGCAATCCATTCCTAGCTAGGCGATCCAAGTTTGGTGTTTCGATTTCGCTTCCATAGCAACCGATGTCGGACCAGCCCATATCGTCTGCCATGACAATGATAACATTCGGGCGGCTCTGTCCGAGCGTGAAACCAGAGGGTAAAAGGAAAGGTAAAAAAAGAATTAAAAATCTCATATGTAGTTTAGAGCAACAGGCTTTTTGCTTGCTCGAGGGGGGCAAAGTCAATACTTAACAAGTGCTTTGGAGCACGGCGCGGTAGCCAAGTGGTAAGGCCGGGGACTGCAAATCCTCTATTCGCCGGTTCGATTCCGGCCCGCGCCTCCATTCTTCTCCGAATATCCTTAATTTAAGAATCATAAGGGTGGCTCATTATTTAAGAGCTGTAAGCAATTTTCCGGCGAGTGTTTGGGCGGAAGAAATTTGATCACTTGGAAGCTTGGAACTTAAGTAATCCATGAAGGCTTCGTTATTTATTCCATTTGCTTTGGCAACGATGAGCCAAGCATAAGCCTTCAAGTAGTCCCGAGAAACCCCTTTTCCAAAGGCAAACATGATTGCGAGATTATTCTGGGCGTCGGGCAAACCTTTTTGGGCTGCTTGGTTATACCATTTGATCGCTTTCAAGTAATCTACAGGAACCCCCTTTCCGGCATGGTACAGCATACCCAAATTATTTTGAGCCATTGCATGGCCCTTATTTGCCGCAATTGAATACCAATGAACCGCTTTTTCAAAATCTTGGGAAATGCCTTCGCCATTGTGATAGGCTCTACCCAGGTTGAACTGTGCAACGGTTAATCCCTGATCCGCTGCCTGTGAATAACACTTTGCAGCGAGGGCTAAGTCCTTGATTCCACCTGCACCGGAAGAGTACATCCAGCCCAGATTGAATTGAGATTCAGCATGACCAAGTTTCGCTGCTTTTTCGAACCATTTAAATGCAAGTGGATAATTTTGGTCCACGCCATCACCGTTCAGGTAAACCATTGCCATCTTGTAGTATCCAGCGAGTTCAACGGTTTTTTCAGGCTCCTTACTTTCTTGTCCTTGCAGTTTACAAGAAACGGAAAAGACAAAAAGTAGAAAAGCATGCTGAATCAAAAAAAAGCGCATTGCTTTTTACAATATGGGAAGTCTTAACCTCGTCAAATGCGATTCCCCGGTGAAACTTTTGAATCTGAAAAAATGAAATAGAAGAGGTTGGTCGCTATGCGTTTGCCAAGAACTTATGGCTTGGTTAGGTCAACGATTATGATTAACCGATTCGTAGTCCTATTTCTCTTTTTTACTGGAAGCTTATTTTCCGAAGAAATTCGAAAATTACCTAATGATATTCGCTGGGTTGGACACTCTTTGGAATATGAAAATCTTTGTCGACAGATTTACCAACAGGCATGGCAAGAGATCAAAAAACAGTCTAGCAAAGCTAAGGGAAAGTTGGCGATTGTGGTTGATTTGGATGAGACGGTTCTGAACAACAACTCCTATCAGGTGGATCGATGGGAAAAGGGGTTGGGTTTTACGCAGGAATCTTGGTCAGAGTGGGTAAATCAGAAGAGAGCGGTTTTGATACCGGGAGCAAAAACTTTTCTTGATCGAACCAGAACTTTGGGGGTGACCATTATATTCCTGAGCAACCGAATGCAGTACAATCTCCGACCGACTATTGAGAATATGAAGAGTTTGAAGGTTTGGAATGAGGATGATCTTTTTCTTCTGCGCGAAAATAAATTAGATACCAAGAAAAAGAGAAGGGCAGAGGTTCGTAATGGAATGGCAAGAATGGATCAGCATGGTCCCTTCCATGTTTTGGCTTATTTGGGAGATCAGATAGGAGATTTTCCGACTGATGAGAAGGGCGCGTTTGGGGTCACTCAATTTTTATTTCCAAATCCGACTTATGGAAAATGGTAGGGAGTGAATCTCCAGAACCTGAATGAAGAAAGAAATTTTCGTCCATCGACCTCATGATTATCCCGGCTTAATCAGGCGTTGGAAGAAGATTGCCCGAGTAAGCCGGTTAAAGTTTTCGAAAGTTGGTGAATTCGATGGCTTTGGAGTTTATGAATTCAGATCACCGAATTTGAATCAAACGGACGGAATTTATATGTCCGCGGGAATTCACGGTGATGAACCGGGTGCGGTGGAAGGACTTACGAGATGGGCGGAAATGAATCCGGATCAATTGGCTCGAATACCGGTGATTATTTTTCCCTGCTTGAACCCATGGGGTTATAGTTGTAATTCCCGAAACTCAAAAGCAGGCGATGATTTGAACCGAAAATGGGGAGGGGATAAGCATCCCATGACTTCGGTAATCCAGTCACGCATTAAGAGATTTTCCTTCCGGTTGGCACTTACTTTACATGAGGATTATGATGGGGACGGAACTTACCTTTACGAACTGATCAGACGCAGTGGAGCAGAGGGGCTTGGTGCGAAGATTTTAAAAAGTGTTCACCATATTATTTCACCGGACTCTAGATATTTGATCGATGGAAGAAAGGCCCGGGATGGGATCATCCGACCACGACCGAGAAAAATTATCCCGGATGAAATGCCGGAGGCACTTTACCTTTTTAAGCTTCATACCAATCGAAGTTTAACCATTGAAACCCCTTCTGAATTTGATTTTCGTATCAGGGCGGAAGCCCATTTAAAAATGATTGAATCGGCATTGTTTTTGGAATGACTTCCTGAAGGGCTTTTCGATTGCAGATCGAGAGGCACTATGGCAAAGTATTACATCTTTTCTGAACTAGCGGTTCCGCTTTTTCTTTCAATCCTTTTCCCATGCAAGCCACCAAGGACAACCAAGATGTAATCCATCGTATTGATCCAGAGAGTTCGGAGGAAATTTCGAATCGCTTCGATCATTTGGTACAATTATTGGAGACCGGAACAGATCAGGAAATTTTGGGTCAAGTGGATGGTTTCCACCATTCTGATCTTGCGGATGCTTTTGGGTTACTGTCTGGAAACTTACGAAAAAGGCTGTTGGACTTGTTAAAAGTTCAGCTCGACCCGGATCTATTGTTCGAACTTGAAGATCACCTTCGAAAAGAGGTAACTGACTCTCTCACCCCGAAAGAGGTTGCAGATGTCATCAGTGAAATGGATTCGGATGAAGCGGTCCAAGTACTGGAGGACATGGATGAGACCGAAAGGGATGAAATCCTGAGTGAAGTTCCGGATGAGGAACGGGAAGATATCCAAGTTGGACTGGCTTATCCGGAGGACAGCGCGGGGCGAAGAATGCAGACCGATTTCGTTTCGGTCGGGATGGACTGGACGGTTGGGCAGACGATCGATTTCTTGCGAGATGAAAAAGATTTACCCGATGAGTTTCTTGATGTCTTTGTGGTGGATGGTCATGGTAAAGCGGGTGGTGTGATTTCTTTATCCCGCATTCTACGATCTCCACGACCCACCTTGATGCGTGAGATTTGTGACCAAACACAGGTAATTGTACCCGCGGATATGGTTCAGGAAGAAGTGGCCTTATTGTTTGAGAAATATGATCTGACCACTGCAGGAGTGGTGGATTCTGATGACCGATTGATTGGAATGATTACGGTTGATGATGTCATGGAAGTTGCCCGTGAAGAATTTGAAGAGGATATTTTACGACTGGGTGGAGTTGGAGAAGAGACGGTGGACGATGGAGTTCTTCAATCCTCTGCAAAAAGATTTACTTGGCTCTTGGTGAATTTGGGCACCGCAATTCTGGCATCCATGGTAATTGGAATGTTTGATGCAACATTAGAAGAGATGGTTGCCCTGGCAGTATTGATGCCGATTGTTGCTTCAATGGGTGGGAACGCCGGAACTCAAACACTTACCATTACGGTGCGTGCACTTGCGACCAAGGAGCTTGCCCCCTATAATACTTTGAGAACCTTTCGTAAGGAATTAGTCGTTGGATTTTTAAACGGGTGTCTTTTCGCCATTCTGGCCGGATTAATTACCATCCTATGGTTCAGTCATTTAAATGAATCAAGTATGCTGGGTCTCATCATTGCAGGTGCGATGATTATTAATTTGGTAGTCGCTGGAGTTGCTGGGGTTGCTCTCCCGATGCTCTTAGAAAGAATGAATATAGACCCTGCGATTGCATCTGGGGTTTTCGTCACCACGATTACAGATGTGGTTGGTTTCTTTGCATTTTTGAGCCTAGCCTCGGTTTTCTTGCTCTAGAAAATATTTTTCATTCTAGTACCCGCTTGTACCAGAAAGAATTTTTCATAAATTTTACTAAGGCTTCCTTATTTGAGGATATCGGGTCGACTGGATTCGAACCAGCGACCTCTGCGTCCCGAACGCAGCGCTCTACCAAGCTGAGCTACGACCCGCTTATGAGTATGAGTATGAAATTCAGTTCTCTGGGTCTGACAACTAAAGATTTACCAATGAAAAAATCTGATAAGGTTAATCACTTTTATTCAAAAATGAAAAAAATTCCCGAAAAAATGGAAAAAAATTCAACTTGGAGCTATAATATAATTGTGAAAAATAAGTCTACAGAACCTGTTCTAGAAGAATTCAAATTTCATTACCGTAATTCTGATTCTGTTGAACTTTCAGACAAATATTTTATGGCACATGATTTAGATGAAGCCGTAGAAATGTTTGATTATGCCTGTGATAAGCGTCACTTAGATACAGAAGTTACCGAGGTCTTCAAATGGAATCGATGGTTATCCAAGTGGGAGAAGTTCGACATAGAGGATTATATTTCCAGTCACAACGACTTGAATTTACACTTCAAATTCGAGAATTCCAAAAACCGGATTAATTTCGAACACTGACCGGGAAACTCATTCCCGAACACTCAAGCATACTGCTTCTACTGTGCTTCGAGCCAAAACCATTCCATTACTTAATGTAGGAGTACTCCAACACTTTCCGGTAATAAGTTTTTTGCGGGCCAACTCATTGTAGTAACTAGGAGTTGCTTCAACTATACTCAATTCTCCTTTGTCGGAAAGTGCAATTAGATGTTTCCCGGAAAGTATGACATTTCCTGGACCGTAGCCGTCCTCGCTCCATTTTACTCTACCGGTCCTAAGTTCAACACATTGAAGCGGGCCATCGCCGTATTTTTTGAAACTGAACATACCGTAAAGATGGCCATCATGATAAACGGGTGTACTCCAGTGATTAACAACATCATTGGGTTTACGCCAGACTTGTTCGCTGGAAAATTTACTTCCGTTCTTCTTGATTCTGAAAAGACCCGCACCGACTCCGTATCCAGCCGAGCAATAGACCAAATCTCCGGCAACCACTGGAGAGGCTGCAGTCGATACTTTGAAAGGAAAGTCCTGACGCCAAAGCTCCTTGCCACTCTTTGGGAGGATAGATACCAGGCCCGACTGGCAGAAGAAAATGACCTGGTCCAACCCATGAATTTTGGTTAGGATTGGAGTTGCATGAGTAGCTAGCTCAGATCCTGTTTTCCATTTTAATCGTCCGGAATCTTTATCGAATGCTAAGAAAGATTTGCCTTCACCACCCCCGTAAATGATCACAAGGTCGTCGACAATAAGTGGGGAACTTGCGTTTTCCCACCGTGGGTTGATTCCGTCGTATTCTTTAAGCACATTTACTTTCCAGATCAATTTACCATTTTTTGCTGAAAGGCAGTAAAGCGACATATCGGAATCATATGCCCAGACTTTTCCATCGAGCACGGAAGGTGTGGATCGGGGACCATCTCCGCCCTTGTTGTCCGAAGCACCAGAATTTCCACCCCCTGCCTTGTAATCCATAATTCCAAGATGAGTGCTCCACTCACGTTTTCCTGTTTTTAAATCTAGGGCGATGCAAATCTCCCGCATTAAACCATCTTCATCTTCTTCAGCTACTAGGGTGAAGGCGTTGCCCTCATATGTGGTAAATGAGCTGAATCCAAGAGGGGTCTTCTCTTTCCATGCAACAGCACTGGTAGATTTGAGCCAGTTGGCTGAGGTAATAGATTCATCGCTAAGGTTGTTGGAAAACGGACCACGGTGCTGGTTCCATTCGCCGGCGTTCACCAAAGAAGCAATAGATGAGAGGATAAATACTTTTCTTAAAAGTGAGATAATCATAATTTCCTATGTGATGGTTTGGGGGGTTAACTTCAAGAACGATCTGAATGTGAGGCATCTTTTTTTGGGAAACGGAAGCGGAAAATGAGAATGGTAAATAGCAGGGTAAGCAGGAAATACCATGGAGACCATCCAAGCGCTTCGACAAAAACTGCATCCTGCTGATTATCGTGTTCTGCGGAGATCAAAGGATCTACTCCTTTCAATTTAATCCAGGCAATCAGACTAGAGTAGAGTAGAGAAACCGCACCGTAGGATACATTGGTCGATAGTCCCCGGAAACTGAGTACGGTTGCTCTTTGCTCAGAGGGTGCAGCCTCGTTCAGGTATCGACTCGCCAAGTAGTTCATGGATTGCATAGTGGCGTAAAGTAGCACAGCGGGTAGAATACCCCAGATGGGAATTGCCTCCGAAATTCCAAATAGTCCGATCACTAAAATAAAACAAAGAAGGAAAAAGTTTTGATTGGGTGTTTGGTGCTCGGCCATTTTTTTTGCAACTCTTGGAATAAAGTATCCCATTAGAGACATTCCAGACGCAACCAAGCCAAATGTCGCGAGGGGTAAATCAATCACACTCCAGTAAGCGCTGGCAATTGTAAGGAACTGACGGATCACATTATCCAAAACCATTGACGCTAGAAGGATACCAAATGGAAGCGGAGTTCTCCATACCCAAGAAGCTCCCGTTAGGGTGGTCTGAAATGATCTCCTTACAGTTTCAACTATCGTTTGGTTTTTAGCTTTCGTTCCGGTTTCTTTCATCCCGAGAGCTGCGAAAAGGACGACCAAAGAAGATAGGAAGGTTAAAAAAACCGGTGCTTTAATCAGAGTTTCAGCAGTGAAGGAGTAATCGATTCCCGCAAAAGCCAAGCAATGATTTATAAAGGAAGAATCGTAAAAAGCGGAACCGGTCATCATTGCAAAGAAAAAGGCGAGGGAAGTAAATTTTTGAGCTTTTTCAAGTACATCACCCCATTCGTTTTCACGACCCGCTTGTTTTAACGAGTCGTATGCGAGTGCTTCATCTGCTCCACTCACTGCGGCTTCCGCGACCCCACTAATAATTCGGTTCAGAGCAAAAAGTAAAAATACAGTCGAACCACCATTCATTGGTGCTAATAACAAGGCCAGCATCTCAATCACCATGCACAGTGCTGCAACCAAAATGAGTTTTTTTCGCCCAATGGTATCTGCAAGAGCACCGGAAGGAACTTCCAGCAAAATGATAGAGATGGCCCAAATTCCATTGAGAATTCCAAATTCCACCCAGGTTAAGCCATGTTCCAGAAAGAATAGGGCGAATACCGGATAATAAAATCTTGCATTAAAAAACATCCGAAAGCAGATGAAGCGGGCGATGTTTCCACTAATCTGCTGATCTGTCATTTGTTTTTCGGTTGGGATTTAAAGTTGCTATTAATTCGGGACTAAAAAGAAAAAAGTAATCTACTTGCAAACTGTCTTGCCAAAGAACACGCAAGCCGTTTCTTCCTTTTATACATGTTCAGTCGACCAAATATATTATGGATTTGTACCGATCAGCAGAGGTTTGACACCTTGGGTGCATTTGGGAATCCGAATGCTCAGACTCCGAATTTGGATCAGTTCGTCAGTGAGGGAACCAGCTTTAGCAACGCCTTTTGCCAGAGCCCAGTTTGTGCTCCCAGTCGGGCATCATTTTTGACTGGAAGATATCCCAGAACCACCCGTTGTCGACAGAATGGTCAGGCGATTCCGCCTGATGAGTTATTGGTCTCCACGCTTTTTCATCGTGCAGGATGGCATTGCGGGCTTGCCGGTAAGTTACATCTTGCTTCCTGCTCAGATGGAAAAGTCGAGGTTCGAACCGAAGATGGATATGATGATTTCTCATGGTCACATCATCCTCAGCCTGACTGGGAAGAAAATGCCTACACTCAATGGCTGAAGATGCACGGGCAGGATTGGCATGATTTACAAGGCAAAAAGATCAGCCCCTATGTGCAGGAGGGTCCACCAGCAGAATTTCACCAGACCACCTGGTGTGCAGAGAAAACGATTGATTTTATTCGTAAAAACAACGGTAAGAACTGGTTTTTCAGCTTCAATTGCTTTGACCCACACCATCCTTTTGACCCACCCGCGGAGTATCTCGATAAATTCAATCCGAAGGATATGCCTCTTCCATCAGAACATCCAGTAGAGAAGAATACCAAACCGAGTTTTCAATTACTCGATCGGGTATGGGCACATAACAATCCGGGCGAGTTTCATACTGAAGTGATGACGGACGAGGATCGTAGACAAGTGTGTGCGGCGTATTATGCGATGGTTACATTGATTGATGATCAAGTCGGCCGAATCCTACAGGCATTAGAAGAAACCGGACAGCGGGAAAATACTTTGGTAATTTTCATGTCTGATCATGGGGAGATGCTTGGAGATCACGGAATTTATTTTAAAGGTCCCCATTTTTACGACTGCCAGTTGCGAATTCCACTGATTCTGCGATGGCCGAATGGAGACATTCGGGAGGGTCGGAAAATTGACGGATTGATCGAACTGGTCGATCTGGCACCCACCTTATTGGAAGCCGCAGGACTGGAGATTCCGAACCGTATGCAGGGAAAAAGCCTTTTGTCTTTGCTAAAGGGTGGGGGAGAAAGTGACTTTTGCAGAGAACAGGTATATTCGGAATATTATAATTCTTGGACTCATGGAGACGCGTACGGTACAATGTTACGAACGCCCGACGAAAAAATCGTGGTTTTTCACGGGACCCAGCAGGGAGAATTTTACGATCTGAAAAATGACCCGGAAGAATTCTTCAATTTGTGGAATGATCCATCCGCGGAAAAGAGAAAAAACGAACTGCTCGCTCGATGCTTTGATGCTTCAGTCTTTACGATGGACCCTCATCCTCCGCGACTTGGGCCCTTTTGAATTTTTTCTTTTTTAAATAGGCTTGATTGCTTCAAATTCCATGACAATCTAGCTTATTTTGCCTCCTAAACTTCAATGAACATACACGAATACCAAGCCAAGCAACTATTTGCAGACGCTGGAGTAGCGGTACCAAACGGTACGGTTGCCCAGAGCGAGCAAGAATTCGATCAAGCCATTTCGGCCCTGCCTGCAGGCAAGCCGATTGTCGTAAAAGCCCAGATACATGCGGGCGGGCGGGGTAAAGGTACTTTTATCGACGGTTTCCAGGGAGGCGTACATGTAGTGTCTGATGGTACCGTTGCTAAGGAAAAAGCACAGGCAATGCTCAATAATGTCTTGGTCACTAAACAAACCGGGGAAGAGGGTAAGGAGGTGGGGACAGTATATTTCACTGAGGCTTCGGATATAGAGAAGGAATATTACCTCGCAGTGCTGATGGATCGAGCCACATCCAAGCCGGTGATCATTGCTTCCACTGAGGGTGGTGTAGACATCGAGGAGGTAGCCGAGTCCTCCCCTGAAAAAATCTTGAAGGTGTTAGTGGATCCCGCTCTTGGATTAAGACCTTATCAGGCTCGTCAGATCGCTTTTGGCCTGGAACTTTCAGGAGATTCATTCAAGCAATGCGTAAAGCTTGTAACAAAATTGTATAATTTCTTTTGGTCTAAAGATTGTTCCCAAGTTGAGGTAAATCCTCTGGTTACCACACCTGACGGAGATGTACTTGCATTGGACGCAAAGGTAAATTTCGATTCTAATGCTTTATTCCGACATCCCGATGTGGTGGAGCTTCGTGATCTTAGCGAAGAAGATCCCAAGGAAGTCGAGGCCTCTAAGTTCGATCTCAATTACATCGCACTTGATGGAAATGTTGCCTGTATGGTAAACGGAGCGGGTCTGGCGATGGCCACAATGGACATTATCAAACATTATGGTGGTTCTCCTGCGAACTTCCTTGATGTTGGAGGCGGAGCGAATGAAGAACAGGTTGAGAATGCCTTTCGGATTTTAGTTTCGGATGATGCGGTAAAAGCGATTCTGGTAAATATATTCGGAGGAATTATGAAATGTGATGTCATTGCTACTGGAATTGTTAACGCGGCCCGTAAGTTGGATATGAAAGTTCCTTTGGTTGTTCGTTTGGAAGGAACCAATGTGGAGCAGGGAAAACAAATTCTTGCTGATAGTGGTTTGGCCCTCGAGCCGGCAGATTCCCTCGCAGAAGCTGCAGAGAAGGTAGTTAAGTTGGCTGCTGAATCCTAAATCAAAAGAAAGGAAATTTTTAGATGAGCGTTTTAGTAAATAAAGACACCCGTCTCGTGGTTCAGGGAATCACCGGAAGTGCGGGAAGTTTTCATACAAGTCAATGCATCGAGTACGGCACCAATGTGGTTGCCGGTGTGACTCCCGGTAAGGGTGGGCAGAAATTTCAGGATTCCGTTCCAGTGTTCGATACTGTCCAGGATGCTGTTGATAAAGAGGGTGCAAATGTTGCTGCCATTTATGTGCCACCTCCCTTCGCTGCAGATTCAATTCTCGAAGCGATTGATGCAGAGATTCCTCTGGTGATCGCGATCACCGAAGGTATTCCTGTGCGTGATATGGCGGAGGTAAAAGCACGACTTGCCACATCGAATACCCGTCTGATTGGTCCGAACTGCCCGGGAATCATAACTCCCGGTGAATGTAAGATCGGTATCATGCCCGGATACATCCACAAGCCTGGTAAAGTTGGAATTGTTTCCCGTTCGGGCACCTTGACTTACGAAGCGGTCTGGCAGATAACCTGTGCCGGTCATGGACAATCCACCTGTATTGGCATCGGAGGAGACCCAATCAACGGAACCAGTCATTTGGACGCGGTTAAGTTATTCAATGAAGACCCTGATACTGAAGCCATTATTCTTATTGGGGAAATCGGAGGAACAGCCGAAGAAGAAGCTGCAGAATTTATTAAGGAAAATGTAGATAAGCCCTGTGCCGCTTTTATCGCTGGTCGTACGGCCCCTCCTGGTCGACGTATGGGACATGCAGGTGCGATCGTATCGGGAGGCAAGGGTACAGCTGAAGCCAAAGTTGAAGCGTTACTGGATGCTGGTATTTCGGTTGCTGAGACACCTTCTCACATTGCTGAGGCATTATTTAAAGTCTGGAATCCCTAGATTTTAAAATGGATTAAAAACTTTTCACCTAGTTCGGCTTGTGGAAGTAGTTCGTCTAAGTTCCAAATTTTCGCCGGATGTAAACCAGAGGTTTTCAACTCTTCGGTGTAGTCACCACCCTTGAGATAAAGAATACCATTTGCAGGAGAGTGCTTTGAGCCTTTGGCTATCTTATCCTGTACCCAGCTAAAAAAGGTGGGTAGGGCAGTAACCGCCCGTCCGATTACAAAATCATAAGTCTTTTTCTTTGGTAGTTCTTCAACCCGTCCGCGCCGTACCTCGACATTGGAAAGTTCGAGTCGTTTAATCATATCCTCGACAACCATTACTTTTTTACCGACAGAATCCATTAGGGTAAACCGTGCTTGAGGATAGCAAATGGAGAGTGGAATGCCAGGAAGTCCACCGCCCGTTCCAACATCGAGTATTCTGGCCTTGGGCATTAGACGAAGAAACTTGGTAATCGATAGACAATGAGCAACATGTTTGATTTCCAGTCGCTCGGTGTCTTTTCGTGAGACCAAGTTAATCTTTGCATTCCATTCACGAAGGAGAGCGCAGTATTCCTCTAATTTCTGCCAAATCTCTTCTCCCAGATCCGGAAACCAAGAATGTAGGATTTTCCAGGAATCGGTTGAATCACTCATTAAATTTAATCAACTTCCACCTGATCCAAACCTTTTACCAATTCATCAATGGCTTTGGCCTGGGAAAGAAAAGCTTCTAATTTATCAAGGGGTAAAGCACATGGACCATCACACTTTGCTATGCTAGGATTGGGGTGTGACTCCAAAAAGAGTCCTCCGATGCCTTGGCTCATACCTGCAAGCATGAGATCAAAAACTGCCTGCCTGCGTCCACCTGCTGAGTCGCTTCGTCCTCCGGGAATCTGTAGGGAATGGGTAACATCGAAGACAACCGGACAACCCGTGCCTTTCATAATTCCAAAATTTAACGGATCGACCACTAAATTATTATAGCCAAAAGAACTACCCCGTTCACAGAGAAGAATCTTTTCGTTTCCGGCTTCCTTAAATTTGGTGATGATATGTCCCATCTCGTGGGCGGCGAGAAACTGAGCTTTTTTTACATTTACGGGCCGGCCGGTCTTTGCAAGGGCAACGACCAGATCGGTTTGACGGCAGAGGAAGGCAGGAAGTTGAAGAACATCAATCACTTCAGCGGCTGGCTTTGCTTGGTAGGGCTCATGAACATCAGAAATGACAGGAATCTGATGAGTCTCTTTGATTTCTGCTAGAATTTCACATCCTTTTTCCAGTCCTGGTCCCCGAAAAGAGGAGATGGATGAGCGGTTGGCTTTATCAAAGGATGCCTTAAAGAAATAAGGGATGCCGAGTTTTTGGGTAACTTCTTTGTACGCGGATGCAACTTCTAGGGCAAGTTCACGGGATTCCAATACATTCATCCCACCAAAGAGGGTAAATGGATGGTGATTGGAGACTGGTATGTTTCCAATCTCGATAAGGTTTTGCTGATTCATGAAAATGCAATTTCGGGAGGTGTTCCGTGTTCCGCAGTAACGACGATGCCGATCCCGCCACGGGCATTAAAGTCAACTTCTACTCGGCACCAACGAGGGTTCAAAGCGTTTACCAAGTCATCCAGTAAACGATTTGCAAAATGTTCGTGAAAAGTACCTTCGTCCCTGAAGGTCCAAAGGTAGAGTTTGAGTGACTTTGACTCTACAATTTTCTCATCCGGGACATAGCGAATATGAATTTCGGCAAAATCAGGTTGTCCGGTTTTCGGACAAATACAGGTAAACTCACTAGTATTTAATTCTACTACATAGTCGCGTTCGGGATTGCGATTCGGAAAAGTTTCGAGTGAACGTTTTGGAGAAGTACCGCCTTCTCCTAATTTAGTTAAATTTTCATGTTCTGGATTGCTGTCAGTCATAAGAAAGGAAAATATCTCATTTCAATCGAATTGGGGCAACCTTGAAGCTCAACTTAGGAGATCCCAATCGATAACTGATTTGGGAGAAGAAATTAAATTTTTCAGGGTTTCAAGATATTGCTCACGGGTAATTTCCTCAGCTCCCATACTTTCCAGATGCTGGGTGTAGACTTGGCAGTCGATTAATCGGACTCCTGCTTTACGGCACAAATCTGTCAAGTAGACCAAGCAAACTTTCGAAGCATTCGAGACGGTATGAAACATTGATTCTCCAAAAAATACTTCTCCCATTGCCAATCCATACAGTCCTCCAACCCGTTCTCCATTCAAAAACGCCTCAATCGAATGAGTAATACCCATGTTATGCAATTCAGTGTACTCTCTAATCATGTCTTCCTCGATCCACGTAGCTTCTTGCTTTGGTCTTTTGGCAGAGGCACATGCCCGCATAGTATCGGTAAAGCCAAAATCCACCTTGATTTCAAAATTTCCATTCTTAATGACTCTTTTTAGACTATCTGAAATGATTAGCTTTTCGGGATATAAGACCATTCTTGGATTGGGTGAGAACCAACACCAGAAATTCGGACTATGGTCCATTTTCATCCATGGAAAAATACCAATTCTATAGGCTTCAACAAGTCGACCGGTTCCAAGCTTTTCACTGACTGCAACCAATCCGTCTTCACTTGAATCCTTTGGATCTGGAAACCAAGTGGGGTTTTCCTCATCCAGGAGGGTAATCATGGTAAAAAATTGTCAGGTTCTGGATAATTCAAGCAGACTTAATTCGGGTCGGCAATTTATTCTTGCTCCATACAGGCTTCCGACTCCTCTAGTGATAAAAATTGGCCGACCTTGGAATTCCGCCAGTCCTTCGGTGTGCGAAAGGTCTGAAACAGGAGCTAACGGTGCGAAGTTGGAAAAGGGAATTCTGAATTGTCCGCCGTGGGTGTGGCCGGAAAGCATAAGAGACCAATCAAAATCATTAACGATGGTTTTTGAATCCGGATTGTGAGAAAGTAAGATGTTACAGTTTGAGCTAGGTCCTAACATTGGATCAATTCGTGGCATACATTTTTGAGGGATACAGTCCTTACTCCAAAGATCTCCCAAACCGGTAATTGAGAGGGGAATACCATTCAAGTATACACTTACTCTTTCATTGTGCAGAAGTCGGATTTTAGCTGCCTTTAATACCTTTTTGATTTTTGTGGGGTTAGGAAACCCATCACGAGTGCCTGCCCATTCACCACCATCATGATTTCCCAGAGAAGCGAAAATGGGAATCCTCTTGGCATATTTTTCCAGACATCGGCTTAAACTATTTAGTTTTGCTTCATCCGGTCGGTCAGTGACAAAGTCACCGGTAATCATACAGGCGTGTGGCTGTGATTTAAATCCTTCCCGTAAAGCAAGCTCAATGTGTTCCATCGAGGTGGCTTGCGATAGGTGGAGGTCGGAGAGGTGGAGAATTTTTATGCTCTGATTACTGGCTAGATTGGGCAGTCGAATCTTAGTTTTGGTGAGATCAAACCAACCGGATTCAAAACGGGCATATCCACCTGCAAGAAGAGGAGGAAGTAGAAATTTAATCGAGTTTAAAATCCATGTCCTTCGGTTGACTTTTTGCGGGAGCAGACTGGATTTTTTGAGTTGTTCTTTATGATAATCAGGAGCATTTGAAACCATAGTGCACTAATTAATTAAATTTGTTTAGACTTGGATTCCACCATTGGCATCGAACTCTTCAAGCCTTTGAACTAATTCATTCTGTGTAGTTGATTGTTCTTTTCCCGATCGTAAATCTTTAACTTTTATAGTGTTCGAAATAGTTTCATCTTTACCTAATATCAAGGCATATCGAGCTCCTGACTTACCCGCATCTTTGAATTGTTTTCCGAAAGCCACTGATTTTAAAGAATATGCGGTCGAAAATCCCGCTTTTCTGATTTTGGAGACAAGCGAAATTCCATGTTTTTTTTCCTCATCTCCGCAAATCAAGAAAATGTCTGGAGCCAAAACATACTGAGGTAAAAGTCCTTTGGAATCCAAGCAGTCGGACAGGGTCATATCTCCAATGGCGAATCCGCAAGCTGGTATATCAACATTATTTGAAAGCTTTTGAACCAAATGATCATATCTTCCACCCCCTGCCAGTGCTCTACCTTCTCCTGAAGCTTCATACGCTTCGTAGACAAATCCGGTATAATATGCCAGTCCGCGCACAATAGATAAATCAATCGAGACATAATCCATTGCACCATGGGCACGAATCAGGGATATCATTTCTTCCCATTTAAGGGTGAGTGAATCGGATGAAGTATTAACCGAGCGTAGTCGTTCTGTGAGAGCCTCTAAACTGTCTATTTTTTTTATTTGCTCAATTTCATCCCACAATCTTTCCCCATGTTCCGGTACAGCTTGGTTCAATGATTCGATGGTCTGCTCCGGTTTTCGCCTTTCACTTTTGTCAATTGCCGAGAGCACATTCGGTCTGGCAGTTTCCGATACTCCTAGTCCATTCAGAAGAAAAACCCAAGTGGAGCGGTCGCTCAATCGAATTTTGAAATCATTTGAGGACAACCCGAGAGTTTCGAAGATGGATATCAGTAGAGAGATTAACTCGGCATCTGCGGAAATGGAGGATTCACCTAATAGGTCGGCATTGAATTGGTAAAATGAGCGACCTCTTCCTTTTTGTGGCCTCTCATATCGAAAATGTTCACCTATGTTGAACCATTTGATTGGTTTTGCCAGAGAGTTTGCCCGTGCGGCAACCATACGGGCTAGGGTCGGAGTCAGCTCAGGGCGCAGAGCCACCGGACGATTACCTTTGTCTTCAAAATGAAAAAGTTGTCCAACAATTTCCTGTCCGGATTTCTCGACATACAAATCAAGAGGCTCCAAAATCGGAGCATCGTATTCCTTAAAATCAAATGCCCGAGCTACGGTTCGAAAGACCCTAAACAAGTGATTCCTGCGAGAACAGGCTTCGGGTGGGAAATCCCGAAAGCCGGGTAGAGTCTCAAACATTTTAGTTGATTCGAATCAGAGCTGATCCAGATCCAACTTGCCCAGTCCAACCTTCATTTCCTTGCCGGCTTTAAACTTTACGACTGCTCGTCTGGGAATCACTACATCCGTTTCCGGGCGATTTGGATTTCTGCCCACTCTTTGCTTACGAACTTGCAATTCAAAAACTCCAAAGTTTCGAAGCTCGACATTTTTGCCTTTGGTTAAGCCATCCATGATACAATCGAGCGTTTTCTGTACGATATCAGTTACATCCTTGTGGTTGAAATTATGGGACTCGTAAATTTTTTGAACGATTTCTCTTTTGGTCAGATTTTTAGACATGATGGGGAAACTGTTTGAAAGAGCGTTTAGTTATGGTTAGGGTATAAAAGTTACATAAATTCCCATACATCAAAGACCTGTCAATTTAAATTTAATCTAAAATGCCCAAGAAAGAGGACGATAACCCACTCGAGGAAATACAAAAACAACTTCGAGATTTAATGAACAACAAAAATGTTCAAGTGGCTTTTGCACCCTTCATGGAATCAATGAAGGGGCAAACTAAAGAGCCAGAAAGTGCTAATAATGGTGGAGGTGACACAGTCGAGCCCAAGGAAGAAGACCTTACCAGAGATGAAAAGTTGGAATCGATTCGTGGCTTTGATCGTCGTCCAAAAGAAATTAGAGATTACTTGGATCGCTTTGTAATCAAGCAGGAACAGGCAAAGCGTGTATTGTCCGTTGCAGTTTGTGATCATTACAATCATGTTCGCAGATGCTTGGACGACAAGGAATCAGATCAGGCGGAATATGTGAAACCGAATGTACTATTGCTGGGTCCGACTGGAGTTGGAAAAACTTTCCTAATGCGAAATGTCGCAAAATTGATCGGAGTTCCTTTCGTCAAGGCGGACGCTACAAAATTTTCCGAGACCGGTTATGTTGGTTATGATGTCGATGATTTGGTCCGAGATTTGGTAAAGTCCGCCGATGGCGATGTCGAACTCGCTCAGTATGGAATCATATACATTGATGAAATAGATAAGATTGCTTCAGAGGCATCTCGATCAGGGAGGGATGTTTCGGGTCGTGGAGTGCAAATCAATCTTCTCAAATTAATGGAGGAAACTGAAGTAAATCTTCAGTCTCCGCAGGATATGATGGGTCAAATGAAGGCATTTATGGAAATGCAAAGAGGCGGGAAGGCACAGAAAAGTAGTATATCCACAAAAAATATTTTATTTATTGTGAGCGGTGCTTTTGATCAATTGGCTGAAGATGTCAAGAAAAGGCTCGATCTGAATCGAATTGGTTTTGGCTCCACCGAAGAAGGGCAGGAAGCCGAGCTTCCACTTTCCAGTTTTCTGTCAAAAGCTGAGACCAGAGACTTTATAAATTACGGTTTTGAGCCTGAATTTGTTGGTCGTTTACCGGTAAGAGTTTCCTGCGATGAGTTATCCAAAGATGACTTGGCTGAAATTCTTGTTTCTTCGGAAGGAAATGTTTTGGAACAATACCGTGATGATTTTGGTGGGTACGAAATCAAGTTTGATATCTCCGATGATGCAATCGAGAAGATTGCAGAGCTAGCTGCACATGAGAAGACCGGAGCCAGGGGATTGGTAACCATCTTGGAACGAACCTTCAGGGATTTTAAATTTGAACTTCCTTCCACCCCAATTCGCAAATTTTCTGTAGATGGGGACTTGATTGCAGATCCTAAGTCATCACTTGCGTCATTACTTGAAGAGAATCGCGATCAGTTGGATGATTCGATGCTGGAGGATGTAGATCGCTTCGTGGTCAACTTTAAGCGTGACTTTGGATATGAATTGAAATTCCGAAAACCAGCCAAAGTTGCAGTTGTTAAGCAAGCGATGTCCAGTAACCGATCTGTTCGGGCGATCTGTGAAAAAAAGTTTTCCGACTTTGAGCATGGGTTAGGAATCATTTCCCAGAGAACCGGTAAGAGGGAATTCATTATTGATAAAAAAGTGATCGATGATCCAGACGGAGAACTTTCTCGCTGGGTGGTCGAGAGTTTTGATAAAGGCAAAGACGAGTCAAAGTGAGCGGACCGGACCCTGCGGCAGTACAGGCCACTTTTACCAGCGTTGCTTCCCGTTATGATCTGGCCAATCACTTTTTATCCTTCGGAATCGACTTCTTTTGGCGAAAAAAACTCGTCCAAGTAGCAAGCCAGGGAAATTACGGTAAAATTTTAGACTTAGCTACTGGAAGTGGAGATGTAGCTTTAGCCTTAAGAGAAGGATTGTCCGGTGAATTTACTGTTACTGGAGTAGATTTTTGCGAGCCGATGTTGGAACGGGCTAGAGTAAAAAGAAGTCGGAAGAAGTTGGATGAGAAGAAGAATCAATTCACCTTTGGAGATTGCCTAAATCTTGACTTTGAAGAAGAGACCTTCGATTTAGTGACGATCGCATTTGGTCTTAGAAACTTATCGGACCGTAAAATCGGTTTGTCAGAAATTCTGAGAGTATTAAAACCCGGTGGTCGACTAATGATTTTAGAATTTAGTCAACCCTACTTCTGGTTTCGTCCGTTTTACTATCTTTATTTGAGGGGAGTTTTGCCATGGTTGGCAAGGTGGGTAACGGGTGATCGTGATGCTTACCTTTATCTGGGTTCAAGCATTGCGGGTTTCCCTGATCGATCCGGGCTAGCCAAGGAAATAAAAGTCTCAGGTTTCGAAAAGGTTCGTTACGAAGCTCTCACCTTCTCCGTAGTTGCATTGCATCAGGGATGGAAAAAAGATTGAGAGAAGTTTCTGAATTCTGTTCAATTAATCAATCGAGATTAATTTAAGTAATTTTTCGGTCCTTTCCTTGATAGCTTCTACACCTGCAGATTCCAACCGATCACAACCAAATGCCTCTACGGTTAGACTTGCTGTACAAGTGGCATAAACCATGGCCTCTTTGATGGAATGAAAATCATGCCTATTTTTCGAACTCAATCGTCCCATTAAAGCACCTGCAAAAGAATCACCTGCTCCAGTCGGATCTCTCAATTCAGTAACCGGAAAAGCAGGTAAGGCGAACATTCCATCTTCGTGAAATAGGATCGCTCCATGCTCCCCTTTTTTGATGATTACCGACTCTGGGCCCATTTGACGAAGCTTTTTACCGGCAAGGATAATGTTATTTTCTTCAGTTAATTCTTCCGCTTCGGAGTCGTTGATCACGAAGAGGTTTACTCGTTTAATCAGTTCAAGGAGTGCACTTCTCTCGATATCAATCCATAAATCAATCGTATCAGCAAGAGAGAAGGCAGATCCCTTCAACTGGTCTAGGACATGAGCTTGAAGAGCGGGATGAATGTTACCCAATAAGACATAGGACGAATCCTTGTAGCTATCGGGCAGATCGGGCCTAAAGCTCTCGAACACATTTAATTGAATGTCCAGAGTATCTCTGCGGTTGAAGTTTTCATGATATTTTCCTTTCCAGAAAAAAGTAGGACCGGAGACATCTTTTTGTACTCCCTCCAAATCAATTTCACGGGTACGAAGACGGTTGAGGTGCTCATCACCAAAATCATTACCAATTACTCCAACCATTCGGACTTCGGAAAAGTAACTGGCGGCAAAAGAGCAATAAGAAGCTGCACCTCCTAAAATTCCATCTTTTTGCCCGTAAGGAGTAATGACGTTATCAAAAGCAATCGAACCTACGACTAAAAGGGGTGAAGATTCGGAGCTGTCGGAATGAATACGAAGTGACATAAAGTCTTTATTATTGAATCGAAAGGATCAGTTCAAGTTGCAACCAATGCAATTCTTTCGAGTTTCCCTACCATTCTCTTTTAAAAAGGACTAGAATTTGCCCCAAATTCTTTCCATCAGTTGAAAAGTCTTAGGGTCATGTTTCTGGAGTTCCGCCCGAACGAATGGATAGAAGTCATTGACACCGACATAGGATTCAGTCATTTCGGCAAAAAATTCCTTGTGATCCGTCCGTGCGTAATGGGAGGTTAGACCTCCACGAAAAAGTAGCACGCGCTCATAGAGCTTATACTTTTCCGCTCTATGATAGGCTTTTTTTATCTCTGCATTCTCAAAGCCCAGAACCTGATCATGATATGCGTGAGCAAGTTCATGCAGAATGACATAGGGGTGTTTTAACCAAGTACTTCTGGCTATTAACTGCTGGGCTCTTGGAATATGAACTCTTTTTACCAAACTTGGATCATGGTTGTTTTTAATCAACCATGCTTGGCTTGGATGATATTGCATGTTCGAAAGTTCATGCATGTGATCAACCCGAATGAACAGTTTTTGCAATTCCTTCCGTTTGTCTTCGGGCATCAAATAGCAGATCCTTTGCAAGTGATTCGCTAGAGCTTTTTTGGTTTGTCGAAAGAGTTTCTGATTTTTCTCTTCCTTTAATACACTTCCGAATTCGATGTTCCATCCCTCCACTCTTTCTGTGAAGGGCTTCGGGAAGCTTGTTTGACCGCTTGATTGGATGCCGAGAATCAGGGCTAAAATCGAGACCCATGCTCGAATTTGATACTGGGCATGTATGGACATTTTACTTTTCTAACTGTGTATGGAAATAGGGAATGTACTTGCCAACACTACTTGGTCGTCAATCTCAATTAGAATGGAATAGTTTCCGGGCTCTTCAAATTTCAACCGCTGGATGTCATTGATTAGATTAATCCGATGCTGAGGACCGGGTGACTCGAATTCTCTTTCGATGATTTTTCGTGGACTTTCTTCCGACATTGGAATTCCTATAGATATCTTGAGTTGATGTTTTCCTTGAGTCAGATCAGAGAAGGAGAGGAACCAGATCATTCGGGGGTGAACCACAGGAAACTCTTTTGCCCTAAGGTTTGAAAATATTCCCAGTAAGGTATGCTTTCCGGTTGCTGGGTCAACATAGACTGAATCACAGGTGATCCAAGCAAGGACTTGAGGTTTGGTTGACATAAGTAAGTGGATCGGAAGGAATCGACTATGCTAATCCGCTGCGTTTTAACAATGCATCAACTTTTGGGGCTCTTCCCATGAAGTTTTGGTATAGTTGGTCCGGGCTCTGTGCGTTTCCTTTGCTCAATATTTGCTCTCGGAACTCGAGTCCGGTTTTACGGTTCATAACCCCATCGGATTCGAAGCGGGTGAAAGCATCGGCATCAAGAACTTCAGCCCATTTGTAAGAATAGTAAGCAGCGGCATATCCAATCGGGCTGCTGAATAGATGACTGAAACGCAGGGCTATAGTGCGGGGAGTTGATTTTCTTTTTGGTAGGAATGCTTTCAACTTAGACTGTAATGAATCTTCCAACCCTCCATTCATATTCTTTGCCCATTCGCGATGAAGGAAGAGATCGAGCTTTGAAAAAGCCATTTGCCTAATGGTAGCATTCCCTTGAAAGAAATTGCGTGCCTTGAGCATCTTTTGGAATAATTCTTCCGGGATGGGTTCTCCTGTTTCATGATGTCTAGCAAACAAATCCAGACTTTCTCTTTGCCAACACCAGTTCTCCATGATTTGAGATGGGAGTTCTACAAAATCCCAAGCGACATTCACTCCATTCAGACTGGGGTGCTTTACTTTGCCGCATAGATGATGAAGCAGATGCCCGAATTCGTGGAATATGGTCTGCACTTCATAATGAGTTAGGAGAGCTGGAGAATCAGGATTTGGTGCTGTCAGATTGCCGCAAATCAATCCGAGATGGGTTTCATCTTCCTTTTCCGCAGTACGGAGAAAATTCATCCATGCACCTCCACGCTTACTGGAACGTGGGTGCCAATCTGCGTAAAAGGATCCCAGTAATTTGTTTTCTTGATCGTCGAGTAGATCGTAAAATCGAACCTCTGAGTGCCAGACTGAAACTGGTTCATTATCTCCTTCAATCTTTCTGGTGGTGTCCCCAGATTTGGTTGAGCGCTCGACGATTTCTAATCCGAAAATTCGAGATGCTAATTCGAACATCCCGGATAAAACCGATTGAATCGGAAAGTAAGGTCGTAGATCCTCATCATCGATATCGTACCGATCCTTTTTTAGTTTTTCAGACCAATAACCCACCTCCCAGGGCTCGAGTAGATCCGTTGGATTGCCTGTTTTTTCTGCTTTAAAAATTTCCAGTTCTTCGTTCTCTTTTTTACAAAATGGAAGTGCCTTGTTGAGGATTTCATCAACGAATTCATCGGCCTTTGACCCCTTTCCTGCCATTCTTCTTGCTAGTGCAACATCAGCAAAATCACTTTTTCCTAATATTTCCGCTCTTTCTTGTCTCAATTTTAGAATTTCCCTTATCAAAGGTTCATTCTGAAAAGGTTCTTCAACGCACAATTGATCGCTGGCGGACCAGACTGCTCGTCTCAGGTCTTCATTGTCGGAATATTGCAAAACCGGAAGCATGGAAGGAGCATGCAAAGTAAATACCCATGCACTCGATCCTTTTTCCTCACCCAGTTTTTCTATAGCCGTTTGGCGAGCTGAGGATTTCGCTGAATTCGGTAAACCAGCAAGTTCACTTTCCTCGGTCGCGGTAATACTCCAATCATTGGTTGCATCCAAAACATTTTCGGAAAAGCTTTGAGTCGCCTTTGCCAGTTCACTTGAAATTTCTTCCAATCTCTTTCTTTTTTCATCCGAGAGATTTGCTCCAGATTCTTCGAAATCCTTGACAATCTCATCCATCAGTCTCCTGTCTATTGGGTCCAAATCCAGTTCTTCCGAATTTTGAACGCAAATCTTGATCGCTCTCCACAACTCGGGATCCAATGTTATCTTGGCTTGAAATGCAGTTACGGATGGTAGCATTTCGTTGTGTGCTTCCCGCAATTCTCGAGAGTTACAAACGCTATCCAAGTGAACTACCAAGCCCCAGGCTTGGTTAAGGCGGAGGGTGGACCTCTCAAGTGCCTTAATCGTATTTTCAAAATTAATAGACTCGGTATTTTGTTTTCTAATCTCTTCGAGCCCCTTTTCAGCCTGTTCCAGAGCTAGGGTGATATCAGTTCGTATTCTTTCCGGAGTCAGTTCGTTCCAATCAGGATTGGATTCGAAATCTAAATATGGGTGTTCGATCATATGTTTTAATTTATTGGCACTCGAAGTATTGTGAGATTGTCAGTTATTTAAAAGCAGGGCAAGAGTCTAAGCTTATCCTGATTGAGTTGATGAGTTGGTTCCCGTAACTATTCAAGTTTGACGATGAAAGGAAAATTATTCTGCATATTTAAGACATGACTCGTTCTAGCAATATAACAATTGGGCATATTTCTTTGGAATTCATTCCTGTTCAAACTAGAGTTCCACTGAAGTTTGGGAATGAGGTTTTATCTTCGGTAACTTGTGCCCGGGCATGCATGGAAGTATCTGGGGTTAATGGTCAAAGAAGTTTGGGGTGGGGGGAAACTCCACTAAGTGTTCAATGGGTTTGGCCGTCTGAATTGAGTTATAAAGAGAGATATGATGCACTGATAGCCTTTTCCGTTTCCTTATCTAAGCGATGGGCGGAATATGACCTCTACGGACATTGCATTGAAATCGGACATCATCTGGTAATGCAAGACCTGCCCGTTGCATTGGATGATTACAACCGAAGTAAGCGTAGCGATTGCGAACCAATGCCTTGGCTTGCCGCCTTGGTTTGTGCCTCTGCCATTGATCTTGCTTTGCATGATGCATATGGAGTGCTACACGGGAGACCGACCTACCAAGCTTATGATTCCGAATTTTTGAATTTCGACCTCTCTTCGTTTTTGGAACCCGCAGCAAATAAGGACTTTTCTTTCAAGAATCTTTATCCCGCAGACTTTCTCGAACTTAATCCTCCAAAACGGATACCAGTTTGGCACCTGGTGGGTGGGCTTGACCCAATTGATCAATCGGAGTTGGATGGAACCGAACCCAATGACGGTTACCCACTGCATCTCAGAGAATGGATAAAAAGGGATGGTCTTACCTGCTTAAAAATAAAGTTAAGGGGAAACGATTTGGACTGGGATTTCGAAAGATTAGTAAAAATTGGAAAGGTAGCAAGTGATTGCAAAGTTGCCCACTTAAGTACTGATTTTAATTGCACGGTGACCGACCCCGATTATGTCAATGAAATCCTAGATCGATTGAAGCAAGATCATCCGCAAACTTATGAGAAGGTCTTGTATGTTGAGCAACCTTTTCCCTATGAACTAGAGCAAAATCTGATTCCAGTTGCCTCAGTTTCTCAACGAAAGCCCCTGTTTATGGACGAAAGTGCTCATGACTGGAAACAGATCAGGTTGGGACTCGAGCTCGGATGGACGGGGGTTGCTTTGAAGACTTGTAAGACGCAAACTGGTGCACTTCTTTCACTCTGCTGGGCAAAAGCTCATGGGATGAAAATAATGGTTCAGGATCTAACCAATCCCATGCTTGCTCAAGTGCCTCATGTCTTACTCGGAGCCCATGCCGGGACGATTATGGGAGTGGAGAGTAATGCAATGCAATTTTATCCTCAGGCATCCGCATTGCACGCCAAGATCCATCCAGGTATTTATTCTCGTAGAGATGGTATGCTTGATTTGTCCAGTTTGAGTGGTCCTGGTTTTGGTTACCGAATCAATGAGATCAAAAAGTGGGAGTCATCATGAAGGTTTTCTTCAGCTAATTTCGTTAGATTTCAAAGGTAAATATCTACCTGAATTCATTCAGAAATGTAGCTCACTGTTGTATTTCTTGAATCCATTTTCGATGAGGACCGGACAAAGTGATTTGATCTATTTTTTCCTTTGCTACCCAACTGAATCCTTCCTCCAGCTTGATGGAAAGATCTTCTGGAAAAGATAATTGAACGATATTTTCCGAATATTCGACATTTCCGATTGTGCGCTTTTTGGTTGCTAAATGTTTTTCTACCACACTTTTCAAATGGAATGAATTCGGCCTGCGTTCCGGAAGTTCATGTATACCCGACATCCTTCCAGCTGAATTCGAATGGCAGAAAAGAAGAAGACCCCGGGATGACTCTACCCAATAGCGCCGAATGCTTTTTTTCTCTTTAGCTTTTTTACTAATAACTGGAAATTTTTCAGCTGTTGCGGTTTGTCCTGCGGAACAGAATTTTAAAATTGGGCATACAGTGCAAAGAGGATGTTTGGGTAAGCATAGGGTGGCACCCAATTCCATCATTGCCTGATTGAAATCACCGGGATGGTCCTCATCAATGAGAATTTGAGCGATCCATTGGAGCTGTTTTTGGGCAGCTCCACCATTCTTAAAAACCGTATCGATGACAAAAATTCGAGAAATGACACGTACCAAGTTACCATCGCAAACCGCCTCGGCTTGGTTAAACGCTATACTTGTAACTGCTGCGGCAATGTAGGGTCCGACTCCAGGCAACGACTTCCATGACTCCAAGTCCTGTGGTTCATGTTCCCAAGTTGCTGCGATCTTTGCTAACCGGTGGAGATTACGTGCTCTAGAATAGTAACCCAAACCTTCCCACGCTTTAAGTACCTTTTCTTCCCGTGCCTTTGCGAGTGATCTGAAGTCTGGGAAAGTTTTCAGCCATTTTTTGAAGTAGGGTAGGACGGTGATTACCCTTGTTTGTTGCAACATAAATTCAGAAACTACGGTTTTATAAAGATTTGGGTCTGTTCTCCATGGTAACTTTCTTTTGTGCTGATTGTACCAAGAAAGTATCTCAGATCGGAATCCCGTGAGTTCGTTTTCTGTAAGTTTGAAATATTCTGATTTTGGAGATTTCATGCTTGGCGGTTGCGTTTTTCCAAACTCTTTTTCATGGATAATTCCGTAATGGCAAGTTTGGCTAAAAATAATGGTGAGAATCCTAGTAAAAAAAAGTCAATGTACAACTTGAAGCTTACTTCTGAGCAAATGGATAAGCTTGGGGAGGTTCTTAGCTCAAGAGATTGGCCGAGCAGGGAAGTCAAGTATGCCAGACATGCATTTGATGGGGATGGAGTAAAAGTGGTTGCTTATGAGAGCGGTAAATTAGTCGTACAGGGAAAAGGCACGGAAGATTTCGTAAGGAATATTTTGGAACCCGAAGTCACCGGTGAGTTCCTATTGGGTTATGAAGAGGTAAATCATCCGGAATGGTTCGAACCTCATGCCGGACTAGATGAAAGCGGGAAGGGCGACCTGTTCGGTCCGGTAGTTTCTGCCTGTGTGATTGCCGATGGAGAGATGGTAAAGTCTTGGATAAAATCAGGAATCAGGGACAGTAAGACAATTACTGACGGTGCGATCATGAAAATGGCCAAGGAAATCGCAAAGACCAGAGGTGTAGTGATCAAAACTGCTTTTACTAGCATGACCAAGTATAATGAGCTTTATTCTAATTTTGGTGAAAATCTGAATCAGTTGCTTGCTTGGCTTCATGGGAAATCCCTTAATGATGCTCTCGATCTAAGACTTCCGAAATGGGGCCTGTTGGATCAATTCAGTAAACAGCCACTGGTCCAAAAATATGTCAAAGATAGGGACTTTGAATTACAAATGAGAACCAAGGCAGAATCAGACCCCGTGGTTGCTGCGGCATCCATCATTGCCAGAGCAACTTGGCTTCAGCAAATGGAGAAGTTGGAGAATGCAGCGGGCTGTAAAATCCCAAAAGGTTCGGGCTCACAAGCCAAGGATGTTGCCCGTAAATTGTTTATGGACTTTGGAGAGGCAAGATTAAGGGAGTTTTGCAAGATGCACTTCAAAACCGCTTATGAGGCGATGGGAAAGGAACCGCCTGTTAAAAAGGCGTGGAATTCAGGTTGGAAAAATTAAGTCTCGATTCTGATGCCGAACCCGAGATGGACTCACGATCGAAAGCTGACAGGCAGCAGATGTGGAATTGTCGGGGTGGATGAAGCGGGTAGGGGTTGCTTAGCAGGGCCAGTTGTTGCGGCGGCGGTTGTTTTGCCCGTTGCTTTCTTCAGGGATGCTAAAAATCGGAAAAGAACTGATGAAATGAATGATTCCAAACAGTTTAATGAGAACAAGCGGGAACAACTTTATTCGGTGATTATGGAAATGGTGGAAAAAAGAATCTTATTCGGTGCTTTTGGACAGGCTTCGATTGATGAAATTGAAAGCCGTAACATTGTGGGTGCGACTTGTCTGGCGATGCATCGGGCAATGGACAAAGTTTCCGACCAAAGTGCTGGAATCTGGAAACCGATCAGAAAAGAAAATTTTGAATTATTCCAAACTCAGGAGAAAAAAAAGCGAATTTGGAGCGTTGTTATTGATGGCCGACCGATGAAAAAATTGTCCTATCAACATGATGGTTTGATAAAGGGAGACACGAAATCTCTGGCGATTGCCATGGCATCGATTTTGGCAAAAGTTACCCGCGACCGTTATATGAGGGAATTGCATGAGCAATTCCCTTTTTTTGGATTTGATTCGAATAAAGGATATGGTGCACCTGTTCATTTGAATGCGTTGAAGAATTATGGACCGACGGAACACCATCGACCCCGTTTTCTAAGGAATATAGCTCTGGGAAATTCGAAATCATCAGTTCCTTCCAACGGGGAACAAAGTCAATTGAGTTTCCTTTGATTTCCGTTTAGTGTGATTTCCAATGATTTTACTTGGAGTAAATGTTGATCATGTTGCGACCCTTCGGCAGGCACGGTATCGCGAAGAATCCACTACTCATGGTGGGTTTGTAGAGCCTGATCCAGCGGCTCTTGCCTGGTTGGCAGAAGAAGCGGGTGCAGATGGAATAACCATGCATGTTCGGGAAGACCGTAGACATGTGCAGGTCGAAGATGTTCAGCGCTATCAGGAAAAGATGAAGACCCGCTTAAACCTTGAAGTTTCCCTTGCCCCTGAAATGGTGAAACTGGCCCTGTCTTTAAAACCGGATAGTGTTTGTTTAGTTCCAGAAAATCGAAGGGAGGTGACGACTGAAGGTGGATTGGATTTGATATCCAATATGACCCGGGCACATGAAGCGGTCCAAGCTTTTACCGAAGTTGGAATCCCAACCAGCATGTTTATCGACCCTGATAGAAAACAATTGGAGGCATCCGCCGAGATTGGTTCACCATGGGTAGAATTGCATACCGGTAGTTTTGCCAGAGCTTGGTATGACGAATCAGAAAGGGAATTAGAGTTGAATACTTTGATCGATGGAATGAATTTTGGCATATCCCTGGGTCTGCGAATAAATGCTGGTCATGGAATCAATTATGACAATGTGGTTGGAGCAAAAAAAATGGATAAGGTTTATGAATTCAATATTGGGCATAGTATCATTTCCCGGTCGTTGACTCATGGACTTGAAGATGCGGTTCGGGAAATGAGGAGACGATTGAACAGTTAATGAAACTACCGGAAATTCCGCATGGAACGAATGTATTAGGAGTGGGAATTGATCAGATTGAGGTTTCCCGGATTCGGGATTCTTTAGAAAAGCATGGAGATCATTTTCTAAATAAAATCTTCTCCTCAAAGGAACAAAGCTATTGTATGGAAAAAGCGGACCCTGCTCCTTTTTTAGCAGCTCGTTTTGCGGCAAAAGAAGCAACGGCAAAAGCTCTGGGAACAGGATTTGGTCCACATTTTGGATGGCTTGATTCTGAGGTTTCCAACGGAAGAGCGGGAGAACCAATTTTATTGTTTAACCAAAAAGCACAAAGTTTGATTCAAAGTAAGGAAGCGAATAAAGCACTGATCAGTTTGACTCATTTAGAGGGGGTTGCCAGTGCGATTGTAATTTTGATCCGCGAATGAATCATCTTTCAACCGATCCGATTCTTTCCTGCGAGGATAGCCTCGCCTTTGAGCGTACCTTTTTCGGTGGAGACGAGGAGCATGAGTGGCAGGTGATGAATCGTGCTGGCGAAGGAATTGGAGATGCGATGCTTCGTGATATGAGGGAATTACGCACGATACCTCCACGTCCCAGAATACTTGCATTAGTGGGGAAGGGGCACAACGGTGGAGATGCCATACTCGCAACCAAACGGTTCTTACGAACTATTCCGACGGCAAGAGCCGTAATCCTTTCAGTCACCCGACTTGAGGATTGTCGAACCCTTACCCAGCGGGCTTGGAAGGAGCTCATGGAATTTGCTGAAAAACGAGTTGAGTTTTTGGACCCAGATAAAAATCTCCAAGTTGAATTAGAGAATGCATGCGAGGAGGGAGAATTTCATGGGATGATTGACGGCTTCCTTGGTATGCAGGCAAAACTTCCCTTGAGGGAACCGATGCCCTCCTTGATTCGTTGGATCAACCGGAGCGATAAGATTTGCGTTCGGGTTTCTGTCGATCTTCCTACAGGCGTTACGGATAAAGGAACTGAAGATTCGATCCGTGCGGATTTCACTTACTGCACGGGGATCGTTAAGGAACCTATTCTAAAATCCGAGAATGCAGAATTTGTTGGTAGAATCAGATATTTGGACTTGGGGTTTTTCCGCGAGGATAACCGTGAGGAAATAAACCGTAGGGTACTGAAGCCCAACCTGCTCAAAAAACTTCGTCAGTTACGTCCGGTAGGAGACGATAAGCGTTCCCAAGGGCATCTTTTTCTACTTGCGGGATCGAGGCAATTCGCGGGTGCAGCGATGATGGCCGCACAGGGTGCTCTTAAGTCAGGAATTGGATTACTGACGGTGGGAATTCCTAGCTCACTGCATTCCTCTTTTGCAGCTCAATTACCAGAGGCAATGTGGATTCCATTACCCGAATCGCCGGACGGTTCGATTGCATTGGAATCTTTGGGCTTAATTCGTTCATTACTTTCAAAAGTTACTGGGATCGCAGTTGGACCTGGGTTGGGTCCTGAGAAGGAAACCTCTTCTTTGATTCGAGATCTCTGTTCGTTTTTTGATGGTCCGATTTTGTTGGATGCCGATGCGATCCGGCCTGAAATTCTAAAGGAATTGAGAAATCAGGATCGAATTGTCCTAACTCCTCATGCTGGAGAGTTTTTAAGGATTTCAAACAAAAAGGATGCAGATCAATGGATTGCAGGAAATGATTGCACCCTGATTTTGAAAGGTCCGCACACCCGAATTCTGACTCGAAGTACATCCATATTCTGTCCTGGAGGAAGTTCGGTGCTGGCACGGGGTGGTAGTGGAGACATTCTAACGGGAATTTTGGGTGCACTATTAGCAAAGAAAAAAAATACCATTCTGGAGCAATGTTGTCTTGCGGTTCAATGGCACGGACGTGCGGCTGAGGCACTTGCCCGGCAGCATGGTCAAGAATCGGTACGAACCACGGAAATATTAAACTACTTATCTTTCGCTACACGAAATGACTTCTGATCTGACAAATTCACTATCTCTTTTGGTCTTAGCTGCTGGTCTAGGTTCCCGGTACGGCGGGCTGAAGCAACTTGAGCAGGTTGGCCCCAATGGGGAAACGCTAATGGATTATTCGATCTATGATGCAAAAAAAGCAGGTTTTTCAAGGATTGTATTTTTAATTCGTGAGGAAATGCTCGATCAATTTAAAGATCAGGTAGGCAAAAAATATGATGATCACATAGAGGTGGAATATGCCTTTCAAAAAATGGATGATTTACCGAATGGTTTCAAAAAACCAAGGGGTAGATCTCGACCATGGGGTACGGGGCATGCGGTTTGGTCGGCCAGAAAAAAATTAAATGATAGTTTTTTTGCGGTGATCAACGCAGATGATTTTTATGGAGCGGAGACCTTTAATTTGCTGGAGAAAGCTTTGTCAAAAATGAACTCCGGAGCAGATGGGCCGCAACTGATCTCAATGATTGGTTTTCGATTATCTGAAACATTGTCCGAGCATGGCTCGGTTTCAAGGGGGATTTGTCAGGAGTCAGATGGGTTGCTTCAATCTGTTGAGGAATGGACCGGGATTGGTGGTAAGCCAATTTCCGGATTGAACGCCTCAGGAGAGATTAGGAAACTGTCCGGCTCCGAAATTGTGTCCATGAATGTTTGGGGGTTTTCAAATAAGATCTTTAATTTTTTGGAAATGGAGTTATCGAGATTTCTGGCAAAGTTGAATCAGGAAGACCTTTCCTCCGAATTCTATCTTCCTACTGCTGTCGATTCGAGTATCCAAGGGGGGATATCTAAAGTTGAAGTTTATCATGCATCCTGTTCCTGGATGGGAGTAACCTACAAGGAGGATAAAGAAAAAGTAAAAAGTTCAATTATGGATTTTGTGGAACGGGAAATTTATCCGAATCCACTATTTTAATTAGATTAGAAGTCTGGAGTAATCTCGAATTTCTCGCCGGGCTTCACCTCGTATTTTCCACTCTTGTCAGGATCCTCGTCATTTCTAAAGACTTGAACGGTAAGAGAGGCATTTTTTTTTGTGGGAGACCAAGACCATTTGCCAATTTCCACAAAATTCATCGGAACTCCTTCTTCCCAGTTTAGACCTGGACCTTCCCCGCGAAGAAAAGGTTTGTTACCAATCCCAATCATCACATTGGCAATTACGGAAGTTGGTTCATTTTGATTTGGGTTTTCAGAACCCCTTTTCTTGCTTTCCCTTTTTACAGGCAATTCATCCCCAGCCAATAACGCATCTACCTTTCGGATGGTTTCCTTGGGGTCGGGCAAGTCAAGGTCCAATTCATTTTCAATCGGTTCTTTTTCAACACCTGATTCGGGTTCTGAAATTTGACTTTCTGGGACTACCTCATCTTCTTGTACGGTTGGTGCTTCAGTCGAATCAACTTTTGATTCATTTGATACAGGTGTCTTTTCTTCGGTTGTATCCTCCTCAGGGGATTCATTTGGGTCATCCTCTGAATTTATGATTTCCTGCAATTCATTTTCTTCAACTAATTCTTCGTTCGATTCCTCGGGGAGTGCAGGCTCGGGAGTAGAAGCATCTTTTTGTTCGGGTAAGAATGGCTGTGCTGATTCCGAATCTCCATTACTTTTATCTAAGCCCGATTTAATTTCATCGACCGCAAGTTGGAGCTTTTTGAACCTATCGCTGAATTCCTCAATTTTGTCCTTCGTCGACGATAGATCCTTTTGAAGATCATCGAGTTTTGGGTCGGAATCGGGAAGGATAGGCGATTGAATCATACTCTCCAAAGAAGAAAGTCTGTCCAAGAGGCTTTGCTCGATTTTTCCAAGCGAATCGACCAGGGAGGAGGTGATTTTTTCCTCCGAATTTTCGATCGAACTAGAATTCTTCAAAATCTGATCCACGACAGAAGGAATCTTATCTATTTTTACCGCCAGTCCGTCCAATTCTCCCTTGATTTCTTTCAAGTCGAAAAAAATCTTTCTCTGGAGTTCTTCCTCTTTTGGTTTTCTTCCGTAAAAGCTAAGGAACAGGGCCTTCTCGACAAATAGTGGAAAGAAAAGAAGGATACTTGCAAGTGCCGATGCAAAAATACAGCCTAAAAGTTGCCAAGTACCAATCTCACCAGTTTCTGCATATTGCAGGTAAGCGAAAATAAAAGTCAGCCCAGCAATAAAGCATGCTGAAAGAAAAAATGGCCATTTTGCCAGTGGTATTTCCTCTTCAGTTTGATCCTCAAAATCTACTGCCATTTATTTTTGTCCCTCCAATTCAACTGTTAACGCCTATGTTTATCAGGGAAACCGGTCTTCCGAAAAACCTTCCCCAGTATTTTATTTGCTCTTCTTTGAGCACTTTCCGCACCATCCGCCAGTATTTCATCTAAGTAAGATTTGTTTTGCACCAATTCTTTGTACTTTGCTCTAACCGGATTTAAAGTCTCAATAATTAATTCCGTCAATTCTGACTTTAATGCGCCGTATCCCTTCCCCTGAAAATGCGATTCTAATTCTTTGACGCTTTTGTGGGAGAGGGCAGAGTAAATCCCCAAAAGATTTGATATTCCGGGTTTTTCAGATTCTGCCTTGATTTCAGAACCAGAATCGGTGACGGCGGAAGAAATTTTCTTTTTTATTGAATCTGGTTCGTCCAGAACGAATAAAGTGGCTCTTTCATTCGGGTCCGACTTGGACATCTTTTTCGATGGTTCAGTTAAAGACATGATACGGGCACCCACCTTGGGCACGAAAGCTTCCGGAATCTTAAAGGTTTCCGAATATTGAGAGTTGAATTTTTGAGCGAGATCTCGGCAAAGTTCCAAATGTTGCCTTTGGTCTTCGCCAACGGGTACAAGGTCGGCATTGTAGAGCAAAATATCAGCCGCCATCAATACAGGGTAACAAAGCAAACCGGTGTTAATCGAAGATTGTGCCCTTGCACCTTGGTGAGAGAATTTAATACTTTCAGAATTTGGATCGTCTTGCTCTGTAACTTTGAATCCCAGTTTGGCCACTTTATCCTTGAACTGAGTCATGCGTTGCAGTTCCCCAATTGGAGTTAGGCAAGTGAGAATCCACGCTAATTCGGTGTGTCCGATGACATGAGATTGTACAAATTGATGACATTTTTCAGGATCTAATCCACATGCAATGTATTGAGCTACGCAATCATAGACATTTTTACGTAAAACCGATGGTTTGTAAGAACTGGTGATGGCATGCAGGTCAACGATGCCAAAATAACAATCATGCTCATCCAGCATGGTGGACCAGTTGCGAATAGCCCCCAGATAGTTTCCAAGAGTTAGCATTCCAGTTGGCTGGGCACAGGTTAGCACTACAGATTTAGGTTTGCTCACTGGTTGATTTTCCGCCATATTTTAAGATTATATGATTCGATTGTTTTTCATTACTCCATTGAAAGGCATTTAACGATAATAAAAAATTACCCTAAACTTCTTTCACATGAGCTCCGATACAAAACCGAATGTCGAGGATGATCTCAAGGATCTGCTCAAGCGTTGTCCCCCCGGAACATACGAAGCCGCTCTTGCGTTCAGAAACGCGAAAGATATTGATCAAGTTGAGATTATTGTAATGGGGATTATTGATCGTCATCTGGAGCCCGACCAGAGGGAAATCCTTAATAACAGCGATGATAATTTACGAATGTACGAAGACTTGGGGATGGATTCCCTTACTATGCTCGAAATCGTGATGCTCGTTGAGCAAACCCTACAAGTCAGCATTGATAACGAGGAACTTAAGGATCTTAGAACAATTGGAGATGTAAAAGCGTATCTTAATGCCAAGGCTAAAGGGGAGAAACCACCTGCTAGAGCTAAAACATATCGGATTGAGGAAATTGCTTCTTTAATGCCACATCGTGAACCTTTCTTGTTTCTCGAGTCCGTTCAAATAAGCGGCGATGAGACCACGGGAAGTTATCGAATCTCAGGAAATGAATATTTTCTTCAAGGACACTTTAAGGAAAATCCAGTTTTTCCTGCTTCCATCATGATTGAAGCACTTGGGCAATTGTGTGTTTTCTTCCTTTTAAAGGGGAAAAATGCTGCCCTTAAAGAGAAGGTTGATCCATCTACGATTTTCTTTACCTCCTGCGACGGAGTCAAATGCCGTCGGATTTGTAAGCCGGGTGACTTACTAAAAATGAAAGTAAAGGTTTCACGAATTCGCCATCCCCTTGCTTGTTTCCTAGGTGAGATTGCAGTGGAAGGGGAAAAAACCGCTTCAGCAGAGGAAATAAAACTTGCCTTTGACTATTATCCGGTAATCGACGGTCAAAGCGAGGATGCGATTTCCCATAGTAATGGAAACGGTTCCCGACCAAGCTCACTTGCTGATAAGGATTCAGAAAAGAATCCCGGAGTGGATTCTCCAAGGTTCGTAAAATACGAATCCAGAGATTAAGGTTTGGATTCATCGGATTGAACCGCTTTGGAAAAAGTAGCTTTTTTGTATGCGACCTTTCCCCGGTCCACTGAGACTTTTGTTCGAAGGGAACTAAAAGCTCTGATTGATTCGGGTTGCAAAATAACCGCTTTTTCTCTGTGGGGAGGCAAAAGTAATTGGAGAAATATTCGGATCAGAAAATTTTCAAAGTATAAATTATTTGGTCTTTTTTTCTGGATTCCATTTTGGGCAATGATTCGCTCCAAGGCATTCGTCGAAACTTTGGGCTTTATGTGGAGGCAACCTTGTCCAAACCTTCAAAATTTTAACGAAACATTTCTTGGGCTTGGATTTGCTCTAGTGGAAGCAAGAAATCTCCAGAAAGAAAATTTTCAACTTGTTCATGGAGTCTGGGCAACCATGCCCGCAACCGCAGTTTATGCCATCCATCGTCTGGTCGATATTCCTTTTTCAATGGGGGCTCATGCTTATGATCTTTTTCGCAAAGGAGGAGACTGGTTGTTGCCATTGAAAATGGAAAAGGCTTCATTTATTAGAACCTCTTCAAAGTCATCCGCAATTCGTCTCAGGCAATTCGGGGTTTCGGAGAAGAAAATCAAGCTGATCCATAGGGGCTTAGATCATTTCTCCCCCCGAAAATCGTTTGAAACTGAATCTTTGAAAAGACTGAAATTGATCGCTGTTGGTCGACTCGTTCCAAAAAAAGGTTATTTTCATATGCTGAGAATTGCAGAGGGATTAAGAGAACTCGAAATTCCCTTTGAACTCCAAATTATTGGAGATGGAAAATTGAGAAAAAAGATTCAGAATGAAATTCACCGCTTTAAGTTGGAAAATTATGTCAGACTTTTGGGTTCCAAGAGAGAAGGTGATGTTGGTACTTTTTTACATTCTGCAGATGCCTTTTTATTTACTGGTATAGTGGATTCTGCTGGAGATCGTGATGGAATTCCCAATGTAATTCCCGAAGCAATGGATGCCGGATGTTTGGTGATTTCGTCGATCAATGCGGGAGCATCCGAAGCTTTTATCGACGGAGTTTCCGGTTTCTCCCTTGATCCAGAAAAGCCAAGGCAATGGGTCGACTTATTGAGTGAGTTTCATCAGAATCCGGAAAGTTTTCTCAGGATACGAAAAAAAGCGATGTCGCAAGTTAGGGAAAATTTTGATATCAAAAAAACGGCTTCCCTTTTAAGTGGAGCCATCCAAAAAACTATCGAAAACGAGGCAAAGTGAAAGAACCTCTGGTAAGCATTTTGATTTCCACCTATGGTCAAGTTGATTATACGAAGCGTTGTTTGCATTCTTTGGAAGCAACGATCCCCAAGGAAATCCAAAGCGAGATTTTGGTCATTGATGACTGTAGTGATGACGAGACCCCCGAATTTTTAAAGAAATTAGACCCGAAAATCCGAACCTTTTACAACCAAGAAAGAAAAGGGTTCGCCATCAACAACAATCTTTTGGCTTCAAGGGCCAGAGGAAAGTTTCTCTGTTTTTTGAACAATGATGTTTTCCTGAAAGAGAACTGGTTAGAACCAATGCTTGCGGCATTCCAAGACTTTGAAAATGCGGGTATTGTGGGAAATGTTCAGCGATTAGCAGATCAAGCGAACTATGATCATATGGGGGTGGTTTTTTCTCCGGAGGGGAATCCCCGGCATTTTGGTCAAAGCTTTCGCTATCGCCCCTTCAAAGGACAGGTAAAAAAATGGAGTGCGGTAACTGCGGCTTGTTGTCT
The DNA here is from genome assembly GCA_036127675.1 of Verrucomicrobiota bacterium. Classification (GTDB taxonomy): domain Bacteria; phylum Verrucomicrobiota; class Verrucomicrobiia; order Opitutales; family Seribacteraceae; genus Seribacter. The sequence goes on along the minus strand of JAYYRA010000017.1, from coordinate 14,057 downwards.
AATTCGGAGGGATTATTTTCTGGAAATTGGAGGTTTTGATGAAATTTTCCTCAACGGCTGTGAAGATGTGGATCTTTGTCTACGAATCGCAATGGATGGAAAGGATTGTCTCGTAGCTCACGATAGCGTGGTAGAGCATGTTAAGAGTGCAAGTTCGGGAAGAAAACGCTTTAATGAGAAAAATTTCAAGATTCTCAATCAGAGATGGGGAGAAAAGATTCGTAAGAATCAGTCTTTTACAGACCAGCATCTGCACGCTTGGACATATTTTTACAGGGGCTTGGTCAAACCTTGGTCAATCAATTTTTCCAAGTGGATTCAATCCGCTTTTATTTTATCAAGGTTAAAGAAGCTTGGTTAGTTTTAAATTTTAGAGCACGCGTAGTGCATTGCTTCCTCGATACGGTCCAAATCTTCATCCGTATGATTTGCTGAAATTGCGGTTCGAATCAAATCCTTACCAGGAGGGACCCCCGGTGCGATTGAGATAATCGTGTAAATTCCTTTTTCCAGCAATGCTTTCCAAAAATAATAAACCTTTTCCTTTTCACCCAAAACAATGGGAATCGCAGGAGTTTCGCTTTCCCATATGTCTAAATTCAATCCGGTCAGAATATTTCTATATCGTTCGAGATTCTTAAACAGCCTTATTTGATGTTCTGGTTCATCTTGCATTATCCGAAGTGCGGCTTGGGCCCCCGCACAGGCACTGGGTGAAAGCGCTGCTGAAAAAATGGTTTGTTTGGAGTGGCTCCTCATGTAATCAATCGCTTCCTGGCTCGCGGCGACGAATCCGCCTGAACCGGCTAAGGATTTAGAAAAACTGGCACAGATAACATCCACTTCATCATTGAGATTAAAGTGATTCGCGACCCCTCTTCCCTGATTCCCGAGCACTCCAAATCCGTGTGCGTCGTCCAAGATGATAAAAGCGTTAAATTCTTTCGCAAGCCGGATGAATTCGGGAAGTTTTGCAATGTGACCTTCCATTGAGTAAACTCCTTCCAAAACAAATATTTTCGGAACTTTTTCGTCTTCAAACTTTAGCAACTCCTCTAAATGCTCAGGATTATTATGGGAAAATCTTTCACATCTTGCACCGGTTAATTTGATTCCACTCCAAAGGGAAGAGTGCAAGTTCTTGTCCGCGAACAAGACATCTTTCCGATCGGCAAATCCAGTTACTGCAGAGGCACAGGCCAAATATCCTGCGGAAAATACATGACAGGCTTCTTTACCTAAAAAAGAAGCGATTTCTTCCTCAAGTTCCCTATGGAAAGATCGTCCACCATTGGCCAGTCTGGCTCCGGTAGTGCTGCTTCCCCATTTTTCAATCGCCTGAGTTGCAGCTTCCTTGATTTTCGGATGATTCGCCAATCCCAAATAATCATTGCTCGAAAGCATGATAAATTCCTTCCCATCCTTCCATACCCGAGTTCCTTCCTGTTTTTCGAAAATATGGTAATAAGTATCATATTTCAGACGCAAGCGAGTGGCATCATCTGAACGGATTCTTTGGAGAATCGGAGAACTAGCTCTTTTGGTGAAAGGAAGTGGCATTTTTTAAATAACTATCCGAGTAACCGATTCGGTGAAAGAAAAAAGCCCCTCCATAAATTGGAGGGGCTGGATAATTTTTCCAAAAGAGTAAGGGCTAACCGGTTCTTTTAATTACATGAAATCCGAAATCGGTTTCAACAACTTCAGATACCGATCCCACATCCAGTGAGAATGCGGCTTCGGAAAACGGTTTTGCCATGACCTCGAATTTGAATTTACCAAGATCCCCACCTTTCGTGCTCGATGGACCGTCCGAATGCTTCTTAGCAGTTTCTGCGAAGTCATTCCCTTCACTGGTAACCAATTTGTGAATTCTTTCCGCTTCAGTTTTGGCCTCTTCTTTTGAGCGGGTAATTTTTGCATCCGCCCGACTTGCTCCTTTGTAAGAAATCAAAATGTGAGAAGCTGAGATTTCTTCTGGAAGATCCTCAGATTCGGTTTCTTTGGCTTTCACGAAGTCCTGTCGGTCCAAACGGATTTTTTCATATACTTCGTTTGAGATTACATAATACCAATCCGCTAGGTTTTCATTCAATTCCCTAACCCTTTTTTGGGCTTCGGCAACCTTATCGTTAAATTCCTTTTGCTTTTGGGCGTTGGAAGATTTGACTCGGGCGATTTCCGCTTCCCTGTCTGCTTTTTTCTTGGTCAATTCTTGATCAGCTGAGGAAGAATTTGAATCCTTTTCTGATGAAGCAGTAGAGCTCTGGACTTCTTTCGGTAAGGAAACCGGAGGTTTTCCGGGAGGAGGGCTTGGCGGAGTAAAATTTGGAGGCGGGCCAGGAGGGTTGAGTGGGGGAGGGGATTGTTTCCCTTTTTCACCTTCGGGCCCCTTCACTCCCTTCTTCTCTTTTGATGGCTTGGAAGAATCATCCGACTTTTTCTTGGGTGCGACAAACGGAGCAGGCACAGGTTCAAGTTCGGGTTGGTCCAATAGGTTCGGATTTACTCGAGCGTAGGCGTAGATGTACCGACTGTCGCCGGTTGCATTTTCATCCTCCTCCGGGCCTCGATAGGCTTCACCAAAACGCAACACATACTCTACTCCGTCCTTCATTCCCACAACGATCTCTCCCTTTTTGGAAACCACCTGTAGCTTTGGTTTTCCATCTTCATACTTCATGGGTTTTCCGTCTTTACCCGCCATCTCGACGGTAAGAAATCCTTTGTCGAAAAGTGATTTGGCTGAGTTTTTCAATTCCTGCACATTATTTGCGGCAACAAATTCGTTCCCCTCTCTCAAACTTGAAGCCAGAACGGCCGGTTTCTTTTCAACATCAATGATTTCGAGATCATCGAAAGCATCCTTCATGTTGTCTAATTTTTCCTTGTTTAGCTCTTCATTCTCACTGAGTAAACTACCGATAAGGTTCCATTCTGAATCGGCGTAATCAAGAATCTGCTTTTCGGATGCAACCATCTTGCCGTCTTTAACTTCATAGTTGTCGAAGGTTACCTGCTTAATATTCCATTTGTCCAAGTCGAGAAAGTCCTTTTCTACCCAGTCAACGAATTTGGTGCTGACATCATTGACATTTTGCATTTCCACCCTGTAAACCTCATTTTCATCCGGTTTCCGGACAAAGTGAGTATTAACCAAACCATCGACTTCATTTCCAATAATCAATTGGGCAAGGTTGGATCCGGAGTTATTTTTCAAGGCAATCATTCGCCCGACACCGGATTCTCCAGGTTGAGCTCTGGTGGGATCGAGAACACCAAATTTTGCATGTTCCCCAGCTCCCTCTCCAGCCTGGTCCAGAATTCGCACATCAAAGAGGATGGTGGATACATCCTTTACTTGATTGTCTGCATTTGCCGGGTAGTCAGGCTTACCTGGTCGACGAATCAGCCAGCCTTTATTGGTTTGAGCAACTTCAATTGATTTGGCTTCCAGTTCCTCTTCGTCCATTTCAACAATTTCAATACCAGTTGCTTCACGAGGATCGAAAGTTTCAAACAATGGCTGTCCCATTCGGTTAACTTTGCTTGACGGATCCCGTTTTACAGGCGAAGTGAATATGGCCAAAGCGATACAAACAGCAGCCGCAGCGAGAAAAACAATAGTGGTTTTGTTCTCTTTCATTTGTTTAATCTATTGGATGTAATAATTTAAATTAGAATTTTCTTTTTAGGATCGAACTCTGGAAGCAGTTGCACCTTGAATCTCAGCAGCTCGTTTTTTTCGGTAGACGAGGATCGCAATGATCAAAAGGGGAATAGGTGGAAGGAACACAGAGAGATTCTGAATTTTCTCCTGTTTACTTTTAATCTCAGAGTCTCTTTTTCTTTCCGCATCCTTGACCTTAGTGTTGGTCTCCTGCCTAAGCTCCCTCTCTCTTTTAGCGAGGTTCTTCTGAAGCTTGGCAGCTTCAGTTTGGAGAACTTGCATGAATTGACCTTGGGTCATCGAGCCTTGGCTGTTCTGTACCTCAGCTAGAGCTTCATTGAGCTTTCTATTCTCATCCTGAAGAATCTGTTGTATGGAAGCTTCGGCGTCCCTAATGGTACTGGATGCGATTGCCCGTGCTGCTTCGATACTTTTTTCAAATTCTTCCAGCGTACGGTGCAATCTTCTACGGTTTCTGATTTCCAAGAGACTATCTTCCCCGCTGAGACTATCAATTAAGTTTAAGCAAAGGGTGACATTGTCCACATCGAGAGGAAAGTCCGAATCCGGACCACGACTACGGATATTGAAGAATGGATCGGCTAGCACATCTGAATCCGCCACCAGAATCACATTCATTTGATTCGTCTGATTGCCGTCACTTACCTCACCGGTAATGGATGCTCCTATCACCTCCGGCTGGTTGTTGCCAGGATAGCGGGTCCGGTCAGGATAAAATCGACGGGGGGTCCCGAAAACCCCACCCGTCCAAAAATTATCAACTGAAGTGCTACCGGCAAGGGCACCACCACGAGTGGAAAGGATGGGTTTGAAGGTAAGGTTTGATTTACCCGTTGGATAGATAGACCCCGGACAGGTGAATAGACAGTATTGTAATTCAGAGGTTTCCGGTCCATTTCCAAAAGAGTTACTCAAGCCACCCACATAAACGAATTCGTCAGGGAAGTTCTCCGAGCGGGGAATTTTAGGAAAGGGATTGTAGGAATCCCGCAAGATTCTCTTTTCCAACCCTCCAAGGCGAGTCTCGACCGGAGAGAGAAGTTTTTGTTCCACAAAATTACGAATGGGGTGATTGTAGTCCAAACTGCTAACCGTATCACGGAGTGGAGTAAGTTTTAAACTGTCCCAGTCCGACTGAGCCAAGGAAGCATTTGCATTAATCCTCGCTTCATATTCTGATGCTTTTTTTATTAGGTCATCCAGTTTGGTGAAGAAATTTCCGATCTCTGGAAATCTTCCTCTTGCCGGAGCCAAACTACGGCTGGCGTTGGTCTGCAGATCAAGCAATTCCTTTTTGATCGATGCGAGTCTTTCCTTGGGGTTAACATTAAAGTGGACTCCTAAAACCTCCCATAGTTTGTTCAGATCCCCTTTTTCGGGTGCTGGAGGAGGTGGTTGTCCTGGACCGCCACCCTGTTGATTATTTCTGCGTGGTTCGTAAGTGCCGGTTAAACCACCCTGAATCAATGGGAGTGGATCTTCAAAGATTGCGGTTGGAACCCCAGCTTTTATCGCCCTTATAAGTTCATCCAGCTTTTCGTTGTCCAGGTTGTTTGGCTGAACGACCAGTAAGGCATCATAATCTCCCTTGTTGATGTCTCCGCCAGTAACTTCCTGAATGTCATATTGCTTTCGTAGTTCATTTACCACTTCCCATGCGGGTGCACCACCGCCTAGATTAAAGCCCATTATCCCCATTCCGCCGGATCCGAGCATGGGTGCATCGGTTGCGAAAACCCCGAGTTTCTTCTTTGCCTTTGGTCCGCTGACCGAGGAAAGGGTCCTCATGATTTCGTATTCAACAGGCAATCCTTTATAGAGAAAAGGAATGGTTTGCTGACCGCCATTACCCTTGAATACCAGTCCGAGGTAGAGATCTTTCTGCCAAGGCATGAAACGACCGTCTTCCTGAACAAAAAGAGGAGGGGTAACTCCATTTTGATTTTCCACACCATACTTTTCCGCGGTTGCAGATGCGTTATCTTCCGGAGTGATGACATTGATGCTAACACTCACCATCTTGCTCTCTCTTTCAATCTCGCGCAGGGCAGTGAGCAGATTAATTCGGGTCTGCACATATTGCTCAGGCATGGACTCAGCAGGAGAAAGAAAGGCATCGATTTCTACCGGTTCCTGAATTTCTTTCAATAATGAGATCGAGCCGTTCGATAGACTGCTCAGTTGTTCCTCGGTAGAGTCTATTCGAATAAAATCATTGTTCCGAAAGAATTGGGTTAGCGAAAAAGAAATTACCAAAGCGGCAATCACCCGAACACTGAAATGGCCGGTTTTAAGTTTACCTTTTTGACTGCCGACCCAATGTCTGCGACCAATGAGGATCGAACTTAGATACAACATGGCAACTGCCAGACCAATAAAGAAGGCAATCCCGGATATACTTATGATGCCACGACTGAAATCAAGGAAATTGGATGAAATTCCCCATTCGGAATCAGGCAAAAGAGCGATTGGAGCGTTAAAGGCAACCCCAAGGACAAATGCCACGGTCAAATTCGAGGTAAGAAAAGAGGCCACCATTCCAATGGCCAGCATACTCAAACCGACGAACCAATAACCCATGTATGTCGCGAGGAGAAGTCCAATGTCAGGATTACCCAACTGTCCCAATACGATCAGATTGGAGATAAACGAAAATACCAGTGAAATCGTAAAGATGGCTACTCCACCAAAGTATTTACCCAGTACCACATCGAAGTCACTTCCGGGTAGAGTGAGAAGAAGTTCGTCCGTTCCCTGCCTGCGTTCATCCGCCCAAATACCCATGGTAATCGCTGGGATAAAGCCCAACAATATATGTGGCAGGAATCGGTTTAATTGATCTAGGTTTGCCAAGTTTGAGTCGAAAAATTCCTGTGGCCAGAAGGCCGCTAATCCGCTTGCGAGCAAAAAGGCGCAAATGAAGACATATCCACTCGGACTTCCGAAATAGGAGGCGAAGTTTCTTTTAAATACCGCTAGAATTGCTTTTGTATTCATGATGCAAATAATAAGATAAATATAGAGGAAAGGGAGCCCTTATGCGGCTTCCATCGTTTGACGATTGAACCAATTATCCAATGAGGATTCTTCACGGAGTTCCTCAGGGGTTCCTTCAAAAATCAACCGACCATGGTTAATCAATATGATTCGGTCGGCTACTTCCGGAACTTCCTGCAGGATGTGGGTGGAAAGCAAGATAGTCTTGCCCAAACCCTTGATGGTTTTTCTCACTTCTAAGACTTGGTTTGGATCGAGACCGGCGGTTGGTTCGTCCATGATCAAAACATCAGGTTCATGCAAAAGGACATTTGCCATTCCGACTCTTTGTCTAAAACCACGTGATAATTTCCCGATCGGTTTGTTCAATACGGTATCCAGAGCACATTGCCCGACTACTTTCTCAATTCTTTCTTCCTTTACGGAAGAATCGATTCCTCTGGCATCCCCAAAGAAATTCAACAAGCCGAGAGGGGTCATCTCCTCGTACAATGGTCCGTTTTCAGGTAAATAACCAATTTGGTTCGCAACGATGTCCCGGTTGCCGGCAACTTCCATTCCGCAAACCTTCGCAGACCCGGAGGTAGGGGCCAAGAATCCGGTCAGCATTTTCATCGTAGTACTTTTCCCGGCACCATTTGGTCCGAGAAATGCAACAACTTCTCCTTTTCCTATAGAAAAAGTCAAGTCGTCGACGGCTACGAATCTTCCGTACTCCTTGGTGAGGCCTCTTGCCTCAATCATAATTTCATCAGAGGAATCAGTAGTCATATCTAGATAATATGGGTTAGTATAGGGGATTAATGTCGAATAAATTGCTCTAAGCGACGAAAGGGCTGAAAATTGTTCAAATAACCCAAAAAATCTTATCTTGTGATTCAAGCAAGAAGAAAAACTTTGCAAATCGAGAACTTGGTGAGATAAAAAGGAGACTTCGAATACATGCGTAAGCTTACGATTTGCATACTATCTATAACCTCATTGCTCCGTGGAGAGGATACGATTTCTTCCCTCGAAGTAGATTTGGAGTGGTTTGATTCACCGATTTTTCACACACCATACAGGCTGAATGATTTAGAAGGTGCAATGATTGCCCTTCTGGCTGAAAATCCATCCCCAGTTCCATTGTTGTTCCCCAGTTTGGTCTCTCCATTCGAATGGATCGATTCGGGAGATCCCGAATTTCTCAGCCTGGATGAACTTTGCCAGAACCCAAGCTTGCGCCCACCGATAAAGCAATACGAACACACCTACCGCTCCCCATTTGCCGAATCCAAGGATATTTGGAATGATTCAATCGATCAGGATTCACCTATTGTAAATAAGGAAGAAAAATTCAGTATTCAAAGACTGATTGGTGGTAATGCAAATAATCTTCCGGATGACCAACAGTTGTTAACTTTTTTGCGACAGGGTAAGGTGCAATTAAGCAGCGAGGAGAAACAGAAGATTTTGGAAGCCCTTTTTTCCGAAGATGAACAAAAAGACTTTATTGCCCGATTGCTAAAGCCGAATCCAACCACCATTACATTTGAATCCATTCCGCCGGCACCTGAACCAGCCATTCCGTCCGCACCTGAAGCAGCCATTCCGGAAATCGTCGAACTGACCGTTCCAAAAATTGAAATTCCCGAAGCTCCTGATTTCAGTGCCCGGACAGAATTGCCTGATTTGGAAAAAGGAATGGCAATGATAAGGCTAAAAGTTTTCAAAAACTCACAAGCCGGGGTGAAGTTGCCTGCTCAGGCATCTGAATTTTACCTTACTTCACAAAATTTCTTGCAAGTTTTTCAGAATTTGAATGAAGGAGAGGGGTTTGGGGATAACCTGAACGGTCTGGCTGAATTCTGGGCCAATGCTGAGAAAAACTCAGACCGCGATAAAATCTTGCAGATACAGTCGAGTTTGGTCCGGGCGAAAGTCGGAAAAGCTCGAACCAATGCCTTCGGGCAAGCAGTTTTCTCCACCACCCAGCCAGCCGGAAAATATAATTTTATTGGAATCGAAAAGGATGATTTGAAAAACGAAATTACCATCTGGTCCAAGCAGGCTAAAATTGAGTCTGGAGAAAATATGGTTGAGTTGACTGCCAACGATGTCATTTACCAAGAATAATACTTAAATTTCTAACCCGACTCCCAAAAAACAAAAAACTCTCCATTACTATGCAAAATCAAGAAATTCTACAATCAGCTGCCGATCAAGCAAGAGGCTTGGCGATCGATGCCATTCACGCATGTTCCTCTGGACACTTGGGATTGCCTCTCGGAGCTGCCGAAGTGGGAGCCGTCCTTTTTGGAAGTGATTTGAAAGTAGATCCATCGGATGCCCAATGGATCAACCGGGACCGCTTTATTCTCTCCGCCGGGCATGGGAGTATGTTTCTTTATGGTTGGCTACACTTAGCGGGATTTGATCTTTCAATGGAGGAAATCAAAAACTTTCGTCAATTACACAGTAAAACCCCCGGGCATCCGGAGTTTATGGAAACTCCCGGAGTGGAGTGTACCACCGGTCCCCTCGGACAGGGAGTTGGTAATGCCGTTGGCATGGCCATAGCTGGTAAGATGTCGGCTGCTCACTTTAACACCGACGAGCACGAAATCTTCAATCATCAGGTCATTGCGCTTGCAGGGGATGGTTGCTTACAGGAAGGAGTAGCTGCGGAAGCCGCTTCCCTAGCCGGGCACCTCGCATTGGATAATCTCACCCTAATTTACGATTCAAACGACGTCACATTGGATGCGATGGCGGATGCCTCTCAAAGTGAAAGTGTATCCGGACGTTTTGCTGCCTATGGCTTTCACTGTATTCGGATTGAAGACGGTCACGACCTGCAGGCTATTTCCAATGCATTGGCGGAAGCACGGGCACAAACCGAAAAACCTACCTTCATTGAAGTAAAGACTACCATTGCAAAGGGAATCCCAGAAGTTGCCGGTACAGCCGGTGGACATGGTGAGGGAGGAGCAAAGTTTGCCGAATCCGCCCGTCAGGGGCTGGGGCTACCCGAAGAAACCTTCTATGTTTCCGATGAGGTGCGTGCCTTTTTCGAGGAACGAAAAGCCAGTCAAGTACAAGCCCGTCAGGAGTGGAATGCCACCTTCGAAGCTTGGAAAGCAGCCAATCCGGAAAAAGCATCCCTTCTAGACTCTGGATTGAACCGGGAGGTTCCCTCCGACTTAATCAATCAAGTGCAGGAATTTCCGGCAGACGCAAAAGTTGCCACCCGGGCTGCCGGAAGTCAGGTAATCAATGATCTGGCAAAAGCAATGCCACTTTTGATCAGTGGCTCGGCAGACCTGCATGGTTCCACCAAGAATTACATTAAAGATGTGGGTGACTTCTCAAAGGAGGACCATTCCGGCCGAAATTTACTTTTCGGTATTCGGGAGCACGCGATGGGAGCTATTGTAAATGGGATTGGATATTATGGAATCTTTCGTCCATCCGGTGCTACTTTTGCGGTTTTTGCCGATTACATGCGTCCATCGGTTCGTCTGTCTGCTCTGACCAATCTGCCAATCTTTCATATTTGGACCCACGACTCAGTTGCAGTTGGGGAAGATGGTCCCACGCACCAACCGGTTGAAACGACCAGTGGTTTACGGGTCATTCCAAATCTTGATGTGATTCGACCTGCGGATCCCGAGGAAACCGCCGGGGCTTTTGTTGCCGCCCTGCAGAGAATTGACGGTCCCACTGGGCTAATTCTTACCCGGCAGGGAGTTCCCAATCTCTCGGGGATTTCGGTCAATGATCGAAGAAACGGGGTATTGAAGGGGGCTTATGTCGCCCGAAAAGAAGAAGGTGAGCTTGAATTGATTCTGATTGCCTCAGGCAGTGAAGTCTCAGTTGCTTTGGAAGCGGCTGAACAGCTCGGATCCACGGTCCGGGTAGTATCGATGCCCTGTATGGAACGCTTTGACCGTCAGGATGATGCTTACCGTGAGTCGGTTCTTCCAAAGACTTGTCGAAATCGCCTTGCGGTGGAAGCCGGAGTTTCCGATCTTTGGAGAAAATATGTCGGTCTGGAAGGGGTAATTGTTGGAATCGACCGATTTGGACTTTCCGCTCCCGGTGGTACGGTTCTGAGCGAACTCGGTATTTCGGTTGATAATGTGGTCAAGCAAGCGGCACTTGCCGGACTTGGGTCCTAAAAGGATTTGATTTCTAACTAATCGCTAGTCGCAAAGGGGCTTATCAAACCCCATGCCATTGTTTGTGAAAACTTTCACTTTCAATTAGTTATAGTTTGAAACATTTCACGATTCGCTGTTTGATCTATTATTTAAATACATGAAAATATTTGCCCTTTGCTTGCCCATTTTTTTGATCGTATCTCATTTCGGTTATTCTGAGGCCGAGAAATCTGCCCTTAGCTTTAAAGATATCTACAGTAAGGAAGAGGCTGCATTAATCGAACTGCTTGAAGCAGATCGAGAAAAGGGTGTGATTGAAGTCGAAAAGGTTGCCAACAAATTAATTAAACAATTTCCGGATGAAATAAAAGCTTACGAGTTGTTGTATATTTTTACCGAGATCAGTGCGGACCAAGAATCGATCATGCGGGCAATGAAGCAACTTTCAAGTGTTCAATCGGATGACCCTGAGGTTAGCATGTTGGTTGCCCAAGCGAGTGAACAGTATGTCAGAATGGTGACCCATACTTTTCCTAACATGGAAAAAATTATCAAAGAACTCGAGGGTTTGCCCTTTCCTGCGGCACAAATCGAACTTAAGCGGATCAAATCGCTCTTGAATAAACCAATTGAAATGGCTTTTACCGCCACCAATGGTGATGAAGTCGATCTTGCCAAAATGAAAGGCAAGGTTGTTCTGGTTGATTTTTGGGCGACTTGGTGCGGTCCCTGCATCGCAGCATTGCCCGATATCAAAAAAGTCTACCAGGAGTATAAGGACAAAGGATTTGAAGTCATCGGTATTTCACTCGATGAAGACAAAGATTCCTTGTCCCGATTCACAAAATGGAGTGAAATGCCCTGGCCTCAATATTTTGATGGCCTGGGATTTGATGGAAACACTTGGACTTTAAAATTTGGAGTCGAAAGCATTCCCACCATGTGGCTCGTCGACAAACAAGGTAAATTGGTGGATTTATTCGCCCGTTCCGACCTCAAAGAAAAAGTCGAAAAGTATTTAGCTCAATAAACTCCGGGGAATATGTTTCCTAGTTTACTGCTCTGTCTTTAAGCGTTGGATGATGTCATTTGCCACGATTTCTGCGAGAAATTGTGAGCCTTCCGGATAATAATGAACATCTGCATTTCTCATCCATTTCTTGATATTCTTTTTACTCGGTGTGAATAGGTCAAGTGTTGGAATGCTGTGCTTTTTCATCACCCGGGCCGCCGCTTGATTGTATTTCACCGAATCTCCCACATAACGGGCTTTTGACCCGGGCGGGATCGGAGTGGTATTCCGCCAGACCATTTGCTTGGCACTTTTCTTCATTCGCTCCACTAATTGGTCCAGATTTTTTTCATATTCGGGCAGGGGGACCTGTACCACGCCACCTTTCTCCTTGGGTACCAGATTGGTCCCGTCCTTTCCCATGTACTTTAGGTCATGCAGTCCCCAGTTGAAATGAATCAAATCCCACTTTCGATTGCCCAACCATTTGTTTATTTCCGACAAGCCTTTGGTGGTTGGTCCTCCGTTGGTTGGTATGCGGTGCAAATTTACTTTCCCCTCTAACAGGGCCCGAGTGGGAAGGGTGTAGCCGATACTGATGGAGTCTCCAATAATCAGTACATTTGGTAATCCTTTTACCTCCTGAATCGGAGTCATCGGATTTTCCCGTTTGGTCTTTTTGGTTTGTCCATGGCAAATTCCAAAAAGGCAGATAAAAATAAGGGGGCTGATTAGGTGAAGGAATTTCATTTGATCTGTTAAAGCTGAAAATCAAAAAGTTTGGCAAAGTTAAAATACAAAAGCTTGGATGTTTTCCTTGCCATCCAATCATGCATTCTGCAAAAAATATACACAATCCGAAGTTCCGATGAAATTTTTCTATTTCGTATTTATTTTATTTTCCCTTTCTCTTTCTGCCGGACCGATTCCATTCTCCGGTAAACTCTCGGTCAGGGGAGTAAATTTTACCGGCTCGGCTGAGTTTGTTTTTCAAGTAATTGATAAAAATGGACAGGTTCACTGGAGTAATGGTGCGGATGAAAATACCACTATTTCGGTACCGGTTAGAAACGGCCGCTACTTGGTTCTTCTGGGTGGTCAGGGAATGAGCGAATTACCGACCCAATTGTTCCTGGAAAAATCCAAGCTCTTTCTTCGGGTACAGGTCGACCTGAAGGACGGTAAGGGCCTCCGGCATCTCGATCCTGATCAACGGATCACTTCCAATGCTCATTCCCTAAGTTCCGATCTTGCTCAACTCTCGCTGCTAGCCGAGGAGGCCAAAGTCGCTCGTGAAGTGAAATCCGGGGCGATTACTAATCAAATGCTCTCTGAATCCTTGAAGCAGGACATTTCTGCTCCGGTCTCTGTATCCCGTCTCGATCCCGCTCTCAAGGCTTATCTGGCACCTCTGCTTGAACCTAAGCCAACCAGTACGGTAACTGATCGAGATCGAATGGAGGGTAGAAGCGTTACCCTGTCCGCACCGAGTGCCAGCGGACAGAACCTTTCCTATCAGTGGAAAAGAAACGGCACTCCAATCCTCGGTGCGACCAGTAAGGACTTGGTAATAGACGATTTGAATGCCACCCTGCATTACGGGAATTATAAGGTTGTGGTATCCAATGACTTTGGCAGTTTTTCCCAGCAGCTTGCACTGAATATATATGAGGCCACTCCGGTACAAATGGTTGCGGGAGATCAACATGTCCTTTATCTGGATGCGATTGGCTTTCCCTACGGTCTGGGTTATAATGAAAATCGGTCTGTTGGTTTAGAAGCTTTAAATTCTTCGGTCAGTTCGCCAAATCGAATTCTTGATGAACCGGTAGCAGGAATTTCCACCAGTACCAATCTATCTTTAATCCTAAAAAAGGATGGCTCCCTTTGGGGGCTGGGTACATTAAATGATCTTGGATTAGGATCTCCTAATATTCCGGTAAAAATCACCGATGGTCCGATCAAGGACTTTGCTGCCGGGGAGTCTGCGGTCTATGTGGTTCGACCGGATGGTTCCCTATGGTCTGCGGGTAATAATAATAATGGTCGACTGGGGGATGGAACAACTGAAAAAAGGAGTACTCTAGTAAAGGTGATCGATTCGGGGGTGGACAAAGTATTCAGCAAGGGAAAATATGCCGCGGTGATCAAAGAGGATGGATCCCTCTGGTCCTTTGGACTAAATCAAGATGGACAGTTGGGAAATGGCACACAG
>JAYYRA010000016.1:0-33192 GCA_036127675.1 Verrucomicrobiota bacterium | reverse complement strand
AAAAGTTCCCCATTTGAGAAAACTGCCATATTGCTCCTTAATTTGTTTGGAATCTGAACTTTTTGAAAAGCAGATTCGGATTAAACTCCATAAAAGCAAAAGTAACAAAAAGGTAATTCCAATCGAGGCAACATTTCCTGCATGAACCGTGAAACGCAATCCAACTGCACCCTTAAAGCAATAGTAAGCAATTGCCATAAACGGTAGACTTAAGCAAAACTCCCAGTGCCGCAGCATCAAAAGGATCAAACCCAAAAAGCCGAGGATCGCAGTGGGAAATAAAAAAATCTCATTCCGATCCTTTCCGGCTAGACATCGGGGACAGTTACAAGATGGTATGTCCGAAAGAATTCGGTTTAATACGGTTCGCTTCGGAACTTCGCTCGCCTCTCTAATTGTAGTGGTAACATCTAGAAACTTCATCGAATAGCGATGCATTCCAGATTTAAACGAATCTTTTTCGGAAATCGCAGAATAACTTTGCAATTTGCCAGTAACTTTTCCCCAGACTCCAGAATAGGGTCCCAGTGCAAAAAAAGGAGGAATTCCGACTGCAACCATAAGTAGAATTATCCCTGCAATAGAGGAAAGCGACTTGTAAGCCTTTTGTATTAATTCATCGTTGGTCTTACGCCCACGCTTCAGCTCCCGAAAGAGAAAAAAGACAATGGTGGGAAGAAGAAGGGAGGAAAGCGATTTGAGAAAATTTAACTCCAGAAATCGCCCTAGAAACCAAGTATCTGCATACAAGACCCAGGACATACAGAATATGGTAGCAAGAGTGATGGGAAAGGATTGGATTTCCCAAAAGCGGAATTGCGTCCGTAGTCTCCAAAAATCCAAAACGAAAATAAAAATTCTGTATCCCATGAAGACTATTGCCAAGGTACAGGTAATCGCCTGAAGGGAGGTGTAGAAAAAAGCTCCGACTAGCAAGGAAACAGTGGCCGCCCAAAGATAACCAAATGATTCTCTTCTGGATGCAGCCATCAGAAAAAACATCGAAAATGCCGGTGAAGTTATCGAAAACATATCCGTGTCGTAATAACCGGCAAGGGTACGATTGTAATAGCTATGGGTAACTCCTGCCAAACAAGCAGCAAAAAAGCCCCATACGCTGGACCCGTATAATCGACCGATCAGGACAATCGGTATACAGACCAAGCCTGACACGAATACCGGAATCCATAATAAAAGTTTCTCGATGGTCAAATCAGGAAAAAAATGCAGGATCCAGTAGGGCAAGGCTGTAATCATACCGTTGACATAAACTCCTGGAATCAAGTGGTTATCCTGATGCATTCCGAGACTTGCTTTTTGCACGATACTGCCAAAATAAAAACTATCGTGCGTATTGGGAAGGGCGACTCCATCTTTAACCATTTCCGGATGAGCGTAAATCTGCTCTCCTGTTTCATTTAGGTAACTGGCTTGGGCGAATTCAATCCATTCCAATCGAACCCAGAAGCTTAAAAAGTAAGCGACCGCAATTAAAAGAAGGGTTACATACCATGGTGAACGATCCCGAGGAATTTCCAACTTGCCAGCAAAAAAGCCTCTCTCGGTAAGGAAAGAAGGACAGGAAGATGGGAAAGATTCAGAGTTATCCGAAGAAATCGACACCTTCCCTGATGAATTGGAATCAGGCACCTTTGATCTGTTTGATAAAAAAGTTGAGTCTAACGAAACTTCTTATTCAAGCCAAATAATTTCTTACCCAATGAATTGAGCAGAGGGTTGGTCTTGGTTGGAGAAAAGGAATCTCCCAAAACGGTACGGGAACCAGAGTGAATCCTGGCACCAAGATTCTTAACATGAAAGGCGTAGTTGTAGTTTACCATGATTCCCAACAACTCTCCTTTCTGTGAAAAGACCAAATCACCCTTGCCGGGATCAAAAGCACCAGTAAGAAAGGCAAAATTACTGTGACTGACTTTTATGTATCTCGAATCCTTTTCGTCTCTCACAAAATTGGTTTGGCCAAATCTTCCCTGCTTGGAATCCACCACCACCGCTTCTGAGAAAAGATGTGGGTTCGCCGGAGCATTAAAGAATTCCAGAGAGGTTGTCTTTCGCAACTCGGAAGGATTAACATAAAGAGGAACAATCAGAATTCTTGGGTCATCCATAAAGGCTACCTCCTTCACCAAAATTGGCTCCTTCAATTTTGGGCTTTTGATCGAACCGGTCACAGAGACCAAAGTTCTAGGTTTCGGACTTAAACGAAATGGACTATCTTTCGCATGCACTAGGGAGTAGGCAAAAGAACCATCAACCATGATGATGGTGTCCATCACATAAGTATCAGTCTTTTCGGCTCCCAGGAATCCGCCCTTATGAGTAAAGGTCAGTTCTAATTTAATCTTGCTCTCATCATAGCGGGTAAAAATTTCGTTTAGGGATCTGGTCTGTCTTTCATTTAATTTTTCAAAGTTTTCCTTTTGAACCGCGGCTGTTTCCTCGACTTCCTTTTGAATATTTTCCACTTTGTCACCCACTCCAGAAACCGTCTCCTTTACCCCTTTCATATCTTTACTTACAGTGGAGATCTTATCCCCTACCCCGGCAAGTCCCTGCCCCACAACCTTAAGATCTTGGCCAACTCCTTCGAGTCCTTGGTTCAAGTTTTCAATTTTCTTATCCAACTGAGCAGTTGTGGCAACCAGGGCATCCGCCCGCTTTTTTTCCTCTTGAAGTTGAGCTTTTGCTTCTGCAGCAGCCCGTTCTTCTGCTTTTGCTTTTTCCAGAGTGGCGGCCAATTCAACTTTTGCAGTTTCCGCCTCCTTTTGAGTTTTTTCCTTTAATGCAGCTAACTCCTCAGATTTTTTCTTGGCATCTTCAAGGTTTTTGGCGAGTAATTCCAACTCCTTTTGAGAGGCCGCATTACTCTTTAAAAGCTCTTCTCTCTTTTTTGCTATTTCCTCTCTTTGTGCGGCCAGTTCAGCGGCTTCATCCTGAGCCTCCTTGATGGCTTCCTCGTTTCCTGCAATCACCTGATCTCTGGCGGCTATTTCCATTTCCTTCCGCTCTAACTCACGCTGACGCTCAGCGATTTGCTCTTCGAGCTTCAGCTTTTCTTCCAAAAGCATATCCTTGTCACTGCTTAAATTTTCCAGAAGAGTTTCATTTGTTGCCTCCAACTCAGCAACCACATCGTCATAATTTTCTCCATCGGAAATTCTCTCGATAACTTCCTTAGAAACTACCTTCTCATCATCCTGTGCGATAACCGCACCTTCCGGCACATCAAAACGAGCAAGGGCAAGTATGCTAAGAAGAAGGAAGTCGCATACTACGAGCAGTAGACTACGATTCATGCCTTTATTGGTCGATTTGCTTCAACAAGTCGTTGCGGAATGGCCGAACGATAAAAATCTTTAGGCCCGCAACGAACAGGATACCAAATAAGGTCGAGGTATAAGCCCCGATTAAAGCATCCTGTTTTACATCGAGAACGAGGAGTAAGATCAGCGAAAGCACTGTCCCCCCCAAGCCGACATACAGACCCAGATCGAAAAGATTTTCCTCGTTATCTAACAAAGACAATCTCAACTTTGCGCTACCGTCTTCCTGCTTCACTTCGGAAACACGGGACAGACATATCATAAAAATGACCACTTGAATGAGTAGAAAAACTCCAGCAATAATGGCCGTTACTTCGGTTAGGTTTTGATCCGCCATAGATTCCTCATTGGCGTAGGCGAGCAGATTCGCAAGCGCAAAATCAAACCCGGCTACTGACACCTGTCCACGAGGGCTTTGCAAAAGAGTGGGTTCAATTGCCAAAATCGACAACAAAACCAGCAGGGAAGCTCCGGATATTTGAACCACCCATCGTAGAATAAAGCTCCCCTTAGATCTTTTGTAGCTAGGCTCGGGCAGAATGCCACCAATAAAAACGATTAGAAAATAAAATGATACCGTAATCAGAATTAACTTTAAGAAGACCGCAAGATCAACATGCGAATGAGAAAGATAGGTGAGTAATGCTCCACCAAATATGGGAAAGAAGGTAGCGACTCCGGAGAGAAAAGGTCCTTCCTCATGAATTGGTTTTCCATATTTTAGCAGATGCTGAAGGGAATTTTTCCCGTGACTCATGGCAATCTTCAAGTCCTCAAGGGCGGAAACTGCCGCCTCCAGATCGCCGTCTTTTTCATATACCGGATAATTCTTAACAAACTGATAAATTCCCGAAGGATCGGAAGACAGAAGAGTTGCGGCGTAAATTACCTGCAACTCTCGCTCAAAGTCCTTTTCCACAACTTTCTTCTCTTCCATTAAGCGCTTCAGACTCTCTCGAGCCTCCTGCCGTTGATCCATAGGTAAGAATCCGAGCTCTCTTTCTGCTGCTTTGATTTTACCAATTGCCTCTGAAAGGGGTCGATTCCTCATGCGAACCAGAGCAGAGAGATCAAAAATGCCCTGCAAATCTGGACAGCTTTGAGTAACTTCGGCCATTTGGATCAGATTCATCTTTCTAGCTAACTGATGTGCTGCCCAGAAAAATGCCCGGATGCGTTCCTTTGATTCAAAATCTCCCTGCAACATTTTCTGGCAAAGTCTGCCAATTTCAAAGCCTGCATCGGAAGTGTAGTACTCTTTTTCCAATGACATGGCAGTGCCCACCATCATCGGAATCAGAATTGGATAAGGCAACCAGCGACCATGGTTTTCCAGCTCTCCATCGGCGTTGACTACTCCACCAATGATCACCGCATAACCTCCATCATCGGTTCTCCCCATTTTTAGTGTTCCGGTTCGTTGAGAAAATTCTTTCCGATTCAAGTTCGGAAAGCTTTGATTCCCGTCCAATCTGGAAACCACAGCATCCTCCACATCTCTCTTCACTTGAAACCACTCGGCACCGGATTCGTATTGCAAGATGGCCTCACGAGCTTCGGCCATACAGGCATCTCGTATCTCGGCTTCACTTAAATCACCGTTTAATTCAGCGGGGCTTCTCAAACCAACGGACAATACAACTTTTCGGTCGGGGAAAAAGGGGAAATCGACCAAATTGACCACCTTCACCCCTGGAAAAGCCGACACCAACGGCTCTCCCAGTAGTCGGGCCCAGAAATTCCCTGGTCTGGCATCCTTCGGAATTGCATTAAGGACGGCCTGTACATTGTCGTTAGAGCTATTCTTTCCTAAGCGGTCCCACAAATCTCCCCGAGTCGTCGCACGGTTGTAAACGAAGAATGCCTCGAATCGACCACGGGATAAATTGTACTTATCCAAACCACCAAAATATTCATTGAAGGTGAGCATGTCAAAAATACTCCCACCTCCAGAAATCGAAAGCTCGGGGTGATCCAGTTTTTTCTTTTCCACCACCTCGGCGAATTCGCTCCGGCGCTCAACCTTGGTCAAAGGAAGCAACATCTCCGCCGGCCCGAGATTATTCTGTCGCAGTTGCCGAACTACTTCTTCCTCCATCGTTTTGGAACCCTCACCTGCATCTTCCAGTGCTCTTTCTGATACAGTGGCAAAGAAAACTGGTGAGCCGAAGCCCAAAATACCGAACACCACGGCGATGGGAAGAAAAACAAAGTTTCCCAGTTTCTTCTTGTTATAAGTTTCCAATTTCGAAATTTTTATCTTTTATCTTAGACATTCTCCAGTATTGCAATTGCATTTTATCACTTACTCACCACAAGCACTAGCACATTCAATTCCTTATCTGTCCAAAATTGAAAAGTTGAATCTTTTTTAACCATGACTCTTCGAATCACCCAATACGGAGAACCCATCCTCCGCCAAAAGGGATCCCCGATCACTTCCTTTGATGACAAACTCACCGACCTGGCCAATCAAATGCTGGAAGCGATGGAGCAGGCAGATGGAATTGGATTAGCCGCTCAACAAATCGGTCAGGCTCTTCAGTTTTGCGTAGTCGATGTTCCCGATCATCCGGAATACCCGATGACATGCATTCTGGACGATAAACCCCTCTCTCCCTCCCTGTTAATGCCCATTGCTCTGGCCAATCCTGAAATTACTCCCCTGCCTTCCGATGAATACTATTACGAGGAAGGATGTTTATCGTTTCCACAGATACGGGGAGAAGTGGCCCGCCCGGAGAGAATCTGTGTCAATTACCACGATCTCGATGGTAATCAGCACCGGTTGGAATGCGATGGTCTGCTTGCCCGTTGTATACAGCATGAAGTGGATCATCTGAACGGCATCCTATTCATTGATCGAATGGAAAAAAAGACTGTTTCAGAAATCAAGCAGGAGATAAGGGAATTAAAACAAAGAACCCTTACCTGTCTTGCGGAAGGTAAACTCCCGGAAATTCCACCCCAAGAAGAGTGAAAAGAAACACCCGCCAGGGAGAAGTCATTTTATCCGTCATCCGGGACTCCGATCGGCCCCTGACCCCTCTGGAAATTCATCAACTCGCCATTCTGCAAATTCCACGTCTCGGAATCGCCACTACCTACCGTCACATTAAATCACTCAGCGAATCCCACCATGTGGTCGGAGTTGATTATCCTGGCCAACCTCCCCGCTACGAATGGGCTGACGGGCAAGACAAGGTCCATTTTGCCTGTCGGACCTGCGAAAAGCTTTTCGCCTTGGAGGACACCAGTGAAAACATTCCACCTGCCAAAGTACCCAAAGGGTTCAAGATCAAAGGTTTTGAGATTATGCTATACGGGAACTGCCCGGAATGCGGATGATCCATTAAGCTCAAAAAGAGTACCTTAAACCAATAGTCGCTTTTCGCCCCTCCCCCGGATACAATCCAGTTCCAAAAGCGGTCGACAGATATTTCTCATCGAATAAGTTGTCGATACCACCAAAAAGAGTCGCCCTGTCCGAGAAATCATAATTCACACTTAAATCGCACAACCAATAATCTTCCATCTTCAGTTGGTTGTTTAAAAAATCACTTCCCCTAAAGCTTTCCCCTACATAAGACCCGCCTGCTTTAATTCTTAGTGAATCAATCGGATTCAATTCGAGGAAAAGCCTGAGTAATACTTCCGGAACCAGAGGGATTTTTGAACCAGCAAAATCCTCTGCTTCTATCGTTGCTCGAACATATTCGTACAGAAAACCCGCACGAAGTGCTTCAGTCATCTGCCAATCGAGGGAAAGTTCAAAACCCAAACGGCGGGATTTTTCCAAGTTTCGGTTGGACCACGGGACATAAATGATTTCATCTTCCATCCACTGTCGAAAAATCCGAGAATTCAAAAATAAGCTATTGAAACTCCAATCCATTCCAAATTCCAATTCATAACCATTCTCTGGTCTAAGATTTGCATTCAATGAACTGGGCGGTGGCCAAGCGAGTAAGATTTCATCAATCGCCGGGTAGCGATAATATCGACGCATCACTCCATACATTCGGTCCACAGCTTCTAACTGACGAACCAGTCCGATTTCACCTGCCCATTGATTATCCTCTACCGGATTCAAAACGGTTCCAGCATACACTCCGAAATTCTCCATCTTTTCTATCCGGAAGTTTCCGGTCCAGTTCCAAGATTCCGCAAAATCCTGACGGGTGGAAACAAATAGGGCAAGGCTTGATCTCTCCAGAATCGAATCATCAAAATTCGTGTCGGAATTGACTTCATCGGTTAGATAATCGATTCCAAATACCCAATCTGCGTCATCCTGATCGAAGTGCAGAATCGGACTGTAAGAAAAAGTTTCATACTCGGTATCCGCAATCCAAGTGGCACTCGGCATTGTAACTTCAACTACCCTGTCCTGTTTTCCAAATCTATTTTCCCAAGTCCATTCTTGATTAAAGTCGTAACTTAAACCAAACCGCCCATTGTCCGAACTTTCTCTCCCTCGGTCATTAGGATCATTACTTTGTCGGGGATCGAATGCCACAGCACTGGCATTTAAATCACCTGGTAAACCGAAGTCGGTATCTGACATACTCCATGACACATAACCTCTTAAATCGGATTCCTTTCCCCAGTCCAGTCGAACTCCTCCTGCGTCCGTGTGGTGATCTCCATTGATTCGGTACCCGTCTGATTCCGCCCGCTCCCCAAAAATCGTTAAGCCAAACATACCAAGTCTTTGGGTATAAGAACCTCTTGCATGAAATGAATCAAAACTCCCGCCACTCACTTCCATGAATCCTGAAGAATCTTTTTCGGGTAACTTGGTATTTATCTTGATCACTCCACCAACTGCATGATTACCAAAAGTTCCGGCCTGTCCGCCACGAATCACTTCTACCGACTCCACTAATGAAACAGGAATCGAATACCAATTGAGAACGGATTGGTCGATGGCGTTTAATCGATGACCGTCCAAAAGCACCAAAGTCCGAAGTCCTGAATTCTCACCGAACCCACCCATCGAAACTACCGATCTTGCAGAATTACCTGAGGTTGAACGAACTTGCAGGTTTGCCTCCCTTCTTAACAACTCCGCTAAGTCCATAGCACCCGAATTGCGAATTTCAGCTTCCCCTATGAATTGTATGCGAGCCGGCAAATTACTTGAGTCCGTTTCTAATCTTAATGCAGATACTTCCATTGGCTCAAGTACTTCGGATTCAGCCATCAGCAAGGATCCGTATAGAAAAATAATAAAGGCTGTATATGTTCTTAAAGAAACAGAAAAAATTCCCATCTCTTTACTGATAATCAATTATCAATTATAAACAAGCTAATCCTTACCCGAGAACAAATTTTGGAATTTAAACAGCTAAGAAATCAATAAATACAGTGCCGTCAAATGGTGTACGCCCCAAAGACTAGTAATCCTACAATGTATCCGAGTTTAACAATTCTATGAATAAGCATTCTCATTCAAAATTAGTCTTATCCAACATCGCATAGCCTGATCCATTTTTATAGACCTGTACCGAGTTTCTTCGGTTGGAAGTGGTGGATACCCACGATTCATTATTCTAACCGTACGGTTGAAGCATTTCTCCTTGCTGAGCAAAAGAGTGAATTACTCTTCTTCCTCGAAAATTTGAGTGGAATGATTGAAATAAATTTTACGGGGCAATGCGGGCACCACGAAATAAATCCAAGATGCATCCGAATTACGGTAGAGGTGGGGATAAATTCCAGGACCGGTCCAAAGCCATTCCTGCTTTGGGCTCCATAGCCAAGCACTAGTTGTATCCCCACCGGCGGCGTAGAGCCATCCGTGTTGAGCGTGATGAATCCAGTTATTGTCTCCCTTATAAAAGCTGCCAAACCAATCGGATTTTTTCCAGCCGGGCAGTTCCAAATCCACTGCATTTGCCAAAGCCCGTGGAAGCTCGAATTGATCAACCGCATCGACCGGTGTCTGGCCCGGTTTGAGACGAACAAAAATGGTGGCGGAATACCCGTCAGTACTGGCAAGGATTGCTACCCTTGTTCGCTTCCCGACATTTCTGGCGGTTGCCAATCCATCAGCGATGGAAAGCTTGTCACTTTCAGTGCTCCACTGCACATCCCGTGCATTGATCTTGGTAATGGTGCCATCATCCAATCGAAGAGCAGCCTGCAAGTGGGCACTTTCACCATCTTCTATGCTCCGAAGATCCGAATGAGCGACCAAACCGATGGTATCCACTAAGTCCGCAGCTGTGCCAACCCGATTGACAATGCTGCCGGAAACATCCCTAGAAACTCCGTGAAACGGACCACCAAGGAATCCGGAGTGCTGAATCTCAGCATTTAGGGATAAGCTAAACGACATTCCTAATAGAAAAAATGTTTTATAGAAAGAGCCTTTCATTAGATTCGTTAAATAAAAACGATAACATTCTAAATGTTTCGTCAAGTTTTTAACTTTAAAAAACAAAATTATTAATCTTTTTCATCGCGTTTGATTTGGTGACTCGACGTTGGATTTTGAATGGAATATAAAACTTTAAGTGAAGAGATATTTGAAAAGTCTGGGAATTATTGGTTGCATCTCTTTCTCTCATTGTAGCAACTCGATTCATGCAATGAGTTTTGAATTCTCTCCACTGGGAAAAAGTAGTCAGGTAGAAGTTGGCTTGAGTACCTCCTTTGCCGGCGGGGTAATTCGGGGAATTTTTCCAAGCGTTGGGGGTTCGATCGATTTTAAGGTAGCTAACCCAGAAACCACCAAAGGATCGATAAAGTTGGATGCCAGAGCGTTAAAATTCGGGCATTACAAGGTAGCTGGGGATGCTCATTCCATAGAATGGCTGGACTCCGGCAATTTCCCGGAAATCTCCTTTAAATTGGATAGGTTAAAAAATGCTCGTTGGCGGGATAATGTACTGTTTGCCAGTGCTTCTGGTGTATTGAGGATGAAAAACCGGAATAGCCAGTTCACGATCCCTGTTTCCATCCGGTACCTTAGGGATCAAAGAAGAAAAATTGACGGCAAAAGAGGGGATCTCATAGTTCTAAGCGGTGAGGCATCAATTAGTCGTACTCAAATTGGAATCAATCCGGGAACGATGGTGGATGCCGTGATGGATCAAATCAGGGTGAAGATCAATCTAGTAGGGGGATCGAACCAGGTACGGCCTTTTCTTCCCTCCGCATTGTTCAAATAATCCGGTTAAAGAACATCTGGGAATCTTATTCGTCCGTAATCCAGGTAAGGGCGTGGCAAAGTGCCAACCCCAGAGCATCGGACTGGTCGTAGGGAAGAGATTCAGGCAAAGAAAGCATTTGAGCAAGGGTTTGGGACATTTGCTCTTTGCTCGCCCGTCCGAATCCAACCACCGCTTGTTTAACCCGGAGAGGAGCGTACTCAAAAACGGGAATCTCCCGAATCGCAGCAGCGGATAAGGCAGCGCCGCGGGCAGAGCCCATAATTTGAGCGGTCTTGAAGTTCTGCACATAAATGGTTTCCTCACAGGATAAATGCCTGGGTTTCCACAAATCAATCAATTGAGCAACAGATTGATGAATTTTTCCTAGACAGGAAATGGATGAAATTTTGGTGTTAAATTTCAGAGTTTCGGAATGAAGCAAACGATGGGTCGAGCCATCGCAGTCAAGAACCGCCAGTCCAGTTCCACGCAAACTGGGATCTACCCCGAGTATCCTACCCTTGTAAGGAACTTTTCGCAACAGGGCCTTAGTATCCATTTTTTGTACGGATTTTTTATTTCCATCCAAATGCTGAGCCCAAAGCTTTCGAGTTTTTCCATTCATTCCAAGAATTTTAAATTACACCAACATTCTTAATCCTGCGAGCACGATGAAAAACCAAATCAGGCTTTCAAAAATCTTCTGGTTAAGAAATTTCACAAAGAAAGGTGCGGTTATCGCTCCAATAACTGCGGGGATAAACATCCAAGCACTGACTCCAATCGAATCTGCAGTAATAATTTTCAGATCAATCATCAATGGAACCTTAAAGAGATTGACAATGAGAAATAACCAGGCTGAGGTTCCAATAAATGCGTATTTCGGCAATCCCATTACTAAAAGATATAACTGAGCGACCGGACCTGCTGCATTAGCCAGCATAGTGGCAACTCCACCAAGTGAACCAAAAAATACCCCAAGAATGATCGAGCCCTTTGGTCGATTTTCGGAAACTTTTTTATCGATGGAGTCTTTGGATTTTCGAGAATTTCGAAATTTTAAACCGAAATGCAGTGCAGTCATGCCCAGCAAGATACCGCCAATCAGAATTTTGAGCAAAGCGACCCGATCATCTCCAGCCTGAAAGTAATCGAATACCCACCAACCGAGAACGGTTCCAATCAGAAAGAAAGGGAGCAAACGAAGAATGTATCCCCAATCAGCATGTCTTCGATAAACCACGGTGGCCGCGGTGTCCGCCGAAATCAAAACTGGTAGTAAAAGACCAACGGATAAGGGAACACCGATAGGCCCAAAAGCATCTTCTAAAACGAGAGCGAAAATTGCCACGGTCAAATTACCGGCACCGGGGATTCCTCCTTTGCTCATGCCCATAATAAAAGAGCCAAGGGCTAAAAGGATCCAGTGAGTAACGGTCAATTCATTCATGGCAATTTGTTGAATTCATCATGGATTGGATTTACTAAAAGTTCCTCCTGATACCGAAAAGGTCTCCCAGATGACTTTTTCCTCTTCCGATGGATATGAAGTTCCGGTAGCGAACACTTGTGCCTTTGGTGGAAGTAATTTTTTAAAATTCGCCTTCCGGTTCGCATCCAATTCTCCCAAAACATCATCGGCGAGAAGAAGAGGTATTTTTTCTAGTGTTCGATGAAGGTAGGAAAATTCTGCCAAGCGCAGTGCCAAAACCAGTCCCCTTTGCTGGCCCTCAGAGGCATAGCTACGAGCATCCCTTTGATCGAGAAGAAACTTAAAATCATCCTTATGAGGACCGTGCCGGGTGGAACCAAGCAGGCGGTCCCTTTCCCGGTCTTGGGAATACTGAGCGATTAATTCATCCACCTCAAATGAAGAAAGATTTGGATAATACGCAAGTCCGGCTCTTTCAAGATCATCGGACAGAGAGCAATAACTGGCTTCCAATTGCCCGGTAATTTCCGGGAAAGCTAATGCCCTGAGCGACTGCAAGCTAACGGCTGATCGTGCGAGAACTTGTTCGAAGGCGGAAAACTCGACTTCTCCCCCACCCCTTTTAAGCAAAGCATTTCTCTCCCGTAATGCCCGATGATAAGTTTGTAGGCATTCCAAATATTCCGGAGACGAGGAGGAGAGTAACAAATCCAACCATTTTCTTCGATCTGAAGGGCCTTCCCTTACCAGACGAAAATCACGGGAAGACAATGTAACCGAGGGAAAAAGACCAAGATAATCTCCAAGTTTGGTGATTTTTTCCCCATTTAGTTCCAAATCTTTTTGGCCTTTGCCTTGAAAACCAAGCAATATTTCATGTTCGGTTCCAAAATCATCACAGAAACGAAAAAAAAGTTGAGCCTTCTTTTTCCCCTCCTGCACCAGTCCTTCCATTCCACTTTTTCGAAAGGAACGTAAACTACCCGACATACCAATCGCTTCCAAAAGATTGGTCTTTCCCTGACCGTTTGGACCCAAAAAGAAAATCCGGTCTCCGACAAAGGAAAGTCGAACGGACTCAAGGTTTCGAAAGGCTTCTAAATTGATTCCCAGCAGGCGCACGAAACAAGCTTATAGAGAAATGACACTGGAATCCTTGGAATTCGAAAGGAGCTTTTCATGGCATTGAACGAAAGCATCCCCTAATTCCCTCCAGTCCTCATGGGTATGATCGAGATATGAACTGACCCGCACCAGGCGTTTGACTTCCATTGGATTAAGGGAATGGGTCCTAGCGGTTGGAGAGGACCCGTCGGAAAAAACCGAACAGGCGGAACCGGTGGACACTTCAAAGCCAATTTTTTCCAAGCCCGTAACCCAATCGAGATTCTGAAATTCCGGCATCAATAAAAAGGAGGTATTCCAAAGACGCCTATTTTCCCCACCTATCACCTTTGTCCCAGGAATACGATCAAGCAAATCCATTTCCATTTGATCGCGCCAAATGGAGCGTGCTTCCAAGTCATCTGACTTCGACAAGCAATATTCCCAGGCGATGGCCATCGCCTGGATGGATGGAAAATTCTCAGTTCCAGCACGACGCCCACCCTCCTGACCGCCTCCAAATTGAAGACGGGTGGAATTTTGATCGACCAACCAACCCACCCCTCTGGGACCGCCAAACTTATGAGCACTAGCAGTAAAGGAACTGCAATGATGAAGATCAGAAAGTGGTAGTTTACCTACCCATTGGGTGGTGTCACAATGAAACGGTACATTTTTTTCCTGACATAGCTTGGCCACTTTTTCCCAAGGTTGAACTATCCCGGACTCATTACTGGCAGCAATCATGCAAACCAGTGCGGGTCTCCGACTTTCCTCCAACCGCCTGATTAGGGAATCGATACAGACTATTCCATCTGTTTGGTTAGGTATTTCTTCAACCCGATTCTTGAACCAGAAGTTTGCCGGTTCTGACACGCTTGAATGCTCGCTGGTAGAGATCAGAATGGTTGCATCCGCAGGACTATTTTGAGCATAGCTTGCAAGTATCCAATTATTTGATTCGGTTGCCCCAGAGGAAAAAATTACATCCGCCGGATTTACTTTTAAAAGCTCTGACCATTGTTCCCTTGCATAGGACAGTTTTGCCTTCGTTCGAGAAGCAAGCCGATAGGGAGAAGATGGATTGCGCCAGTCTTCCTTGCAGCATCGGGACAGAGCCTCGATCACCGAGGGATGCACTGGTGTAGTCGCGTTATTGTCAAAATACGACATTAAGGACCGCCGAAAACCATTAATTTGAGGGAAGAGGAGGAATCTTCAAGGCCTGCCCAACCTGCAGGCTGTTTTTGCTCCGCATGACATCCCGATTTGCCTGATAGATTCGATCGATGTGTGAAGAATCTCCGTAAAATTTCCGGCTAATCGCATAAAGACTATCCCCTTTTTGCACTACATAATTCTTGGGGGCGGTAGCGGGTTTTGGCATGGTAGTTTCAGGTTGAGCTGGAGAAGGCGAACGGGGGCTTCTTATCTGGTCGGGTGGAAGCGGTTCAGATAGTGGCAAGCCGATACGGGCCTTCAAGTCAGCAACCTCCCTCTTTAATTTTAGATTTTCTTCCTGCAGGGTCAGTCCGTCCAGATAGCCTGCATAAGGCTTGCCCGGCAGGTTTCGAATAATTTCCTTTTCCGCAGTTACAATCAACTGCTTCACCTTGGGAGCCTCCCTAGAGGATGGTTCTAGAAAAAGATATCTACGAAAATGATAAATTGCAGCAACGGGATCCTTGCGGGATTTCAAGGTCAAGTAGAGCCGACCGACTTCAAGATGCGATTTTGGACACCGAACCATTCTTCGGGTGATCGAAAGAAATTCATCCAGGGCATCCTCATTTTTCCCGACCTTAAGGTAGGATTTGCCCTTTTGAAAAGCGGATGAGTTTTCCTCGTCCGAAACTTCATCAAATTCAGAACAACCAACGCTGAGGAAAAATCCTAGCAATAGCAAAACAGGTCTCAGGCGGTATGGCACTTTTCTCATTCGCCCAATGCGGTAATTACTAGCTTCCGATTATGGGGAGATATCCGATGCTCCCATAGAAAGATTCCCTGCCAAGTTCCAAGATCCAATTTACCTTTGGAAAAAGGAAGGTTCTCCGTACTTCGGGTCAAGGTCATCTTGATATGCGAGGGCATATCATCTGGTCCTTCAATCGTATGAACGAAATAAGGATAATCTTCGGGGACCAAGTCATCCATGAACCGTTCGAGGTCTACCCGTGCGGTAGGGTCGGCATTTTCCATCAGTATCAAACTACAACTGGTATGCTGAACGAATACCGAAATAAGTCCTTCCTGAAGACCGGATTCTCTTAGAGCATCGTTTACGGAATCAGTAATTTCATAGGTTCCCTTCCCTTTGGTTCTGAGGCTCCAGTTTTTTTTGAATACTCCCATTTCTCTTTCTTTGTTAATTGATTAGAAGAGGAATCAGAAATTTGCAAGGGTTGAGAACAATTTTAAAAACTTCAGTATTTCAATTCGGTTTCGGCATTCAACCAGTCAATTAAGGATTTAAGAATTTTTTCAGCATCCGCTGGAAGATTACTTAGGTCAGCAAGTGGAGTGTTTAGGATTAACTTCGCATTTTTTTGTCTACTTTGAGAAAGTTGTGGTAACCATGCTTGCTTGGCCGGCAAGCCCTCAGATTGAGCAAAACGGAAGAGGGTTTTAATTCGGACTGCCAATGGTTGATCATTTTTGAGCCCATTGATTGACTTGATTAGTAAATCGTAAAGGGATTTGGTCTCCAAAATATGGCTTCCATTCAGTAGAAAAAATCTGGCAATATCGGATGCGGCAAAGAAAATTTTATGATCCCGAGCTAAAAAAGTTCGTTTTCCAACCGCCTTCCATTCACGAATAAAGGGCATATCCGAAGAAATTGATCCATAGCTTAGGGTGCACTCTAAATCATCAAACAAATCAGGTTGGGAACTAAGACCAAGTTTGGCGGATTTGCGGAAAAGTACAGATTGCATCCCGAAATGTTCAGTAAAGAGAGTAACTCTCGAATGTTTTTCTCCGGTTGGTGTGATTTGCAAAACCATTCCGAACAACTGCTCGATCCGAGCATTCACATAAAAGAAGCGGACCAGAGAAGATTGTACGAAATCACCTTAAGAGCTTTGTTCTTCCCCAGATTTTGACTTAGGAGGCACAACTGCACCACCAGAAATCAACATTTTCATTCCATCTCCAACCGACATGTCCAAGTAATGGACCTCTTCTCTTGGAACCAAAAGTAAAAATCCACTGGTTGGGTTTGGGGTGGTGGGTACGAAAACATTAGTCAGTTTTTTACCAACGAGACCTTCGGTATCGGAAGAGGCATCTCCGGTTACAAAGCCAAGCACCCAGCAATCCTTTCTCGGATACTCGATCAAGGCGACAGACTTAAAGACCGCACGATTCTCCTTACCAAAGGTCTCCACGATTTGCTTGACCGAGCGGTAAACCGTACTGAGGAAAGGAACTTTGTCCAAAAATTTCTCCGTTGTTGAAATGAAAAATCTTCCGAGCACATAATTGGAAAGAAAACCCAATAAGGTAAGTCCAAGAATTCCCAATAGCAGACCAAGTGCAGCCAATAAAGTCTCCAGTCCAAAGAAGAAACTTTCTTCGGTCAAACCAAGCTGAAAAGCGAGCCGGGTGACCGGTTCCTTAAAAAGATCGAGGAGGAAATTGAGTACGAAAATTGTAGTTCCCAAGGGCAAGAAAATCAGCAAGCCAGTCAAGAAGGCGTTTCGAAACTTTCTTGCAACTTGTACTTTTTTTTCTTTTGCCATGACTCTCCGCTACTACTGATCTGATGAGCAAGCGAGCAGAAAATCCGGCCATAAGTTCAATTTTCTGGTTAAATCCATAGCTCTTCGTTCCTCGATTCGAATGATTTTCCGCTCTGATTCATCCAAGTCATCAAATCCAACCAAGTGAAGCCAACCATGAATCAGATAAAGCGAGATTTCTTCCCGTAAATCCAAATTTCTCTGGCTTGCTTCGATAACCGCTTGATCTACGGAAACGAGGATCTCCCCGGCATGCCCTTCTTGTTCATCTGCAGGAAAAGTGATTACATCCGTTGGTCGATAGTCTTTCAGAAATTTTCCATGGATCTCGCAATGTTGATCTTCAGGTAGAAAAACCACCGATAAAATTCCGTTAAACTGATTGGGATAAAGCGAAAAGAGATGGTCAAAAAACTGTCTGGCTTTTTGTTCACTGAATGACAAACCAGGATAAAGGTTCGAAAATTCAACCTTAGGATAGGTGGGCATCTTTGAAGAATCGATCAGGAGGGATTCCGCCTAGAGTTTCTCTTGCGATCTGAAACCGAAGAGTGGGTTTTCTCATTCTCATCCTCAGGATATTCAATTCGAGAATGAAGCATGTTCAAGGTGGTTTTGATAAAACTTTCCTTGATTTTCGCAACTTCTTCCAAAGTGAGAGGACATTCATCCAATTGTCCATCTTCCAGTCGGTCCTGAAAGATATTCTCCAGTAATTCTTCCACGCTGTGATGAGAAACCTTCGGCAAACTTCGAGCGGCGGCCTCCACGGAGTCGGCAAAGAAAATAATCGCACTTTCCTTGAAACGTGGTTTAGGACCGTCATAGCGGTAAGTGGATTCGTCCGGCTCGAGCTTCTCAGAATCTCCGTAGCTCAGGGTCTCCTGCCTCAATCGTTGCTTCGCCTGATGATAAAAATATTTCACTAGAGTTGTACCATGATGTTGTCGAATTACCTGGCGAATCACTTTAGGTAAACCGTGTTCACGGGCCATATCAATTCCTTCCTTGATGTGGCTTTTTATAATCAAAGCACTCATGGAAGGATTCTGCCGGTTATGTGGATTTCCAAACTCGCCCTGGTTTTCAGTAAAGTAATCGGGTTGAACCATTTTTCCAATATCATGGAAAAGGGAGCATGCCCGACAAAGTGTTGGGTTGGCACCTACGCTCACAGCCGCATTCTCTGCAAGATTAGCAACCATCAGGCTATGATGATAAGTTCCAGGAGCTTCAACTTGCATTCGGCGGAGCAGAGGATGATTAAAATCAGTCAATTCGAACAATGTGGCATCTGTAGCGACCTTGAACACATATTCAATAACCGGCAAAGCACCAAGTACCAAGGCACCCGTCAGCACCCCGACCACCAGAGATGCAATCGCATGATTCGCAAGGGCTACTGCACCACTCTCCAGAGCCATGCCAACTCCAAGTGCAAGAAAAGCTCCGGTCAGCCCTGCCATTGCCCCAGCCTTAAGTACACTACCCCGCAAACGAACATCCCGACAAAAATATACCCCAACTAGAGAAGAGCTTAGAGAAATCGAAAGGGCTTCAATTCCAGAATTCTGCATGGTTGCGTGAAATATACTGGTAAGAAAAGCGGTTAGTGCAGCCATACGGGGTCCAACAGTAATCATTACAACCATAGAAGCCAAAGCTACTGGCATCAAATAGGGAAGTAATCCAACCAAAAAGGTATTTTCACCAAACAGGTTGGTCCCTCCCAGTTCTAGAACAATTCTGGATACTCCCAGATTTAATAAAATCACAACGGCAACAATTCCTGAGCGAGCGGAATCTCTCCAAAAGCTCGGCAAAACAAGACTGATATATACGATGGAAAACAGAAAGGCTCCAAATGTGATGAAGATTCGCTTCGGGAGAAGATTACGGTCTTCAGTGGAAATCGAAAGAAATTTGGAATATTTCTCAAGATCTTCCTGATTGACTTTTGTACCTTTCTTAAGAATCAAATCTCCCTCTGCAACTGATATAATCGGTGGATCCATCGCCAAAATTGCTCGGTCTTGGGCACTGGTTGTGGCTTTCCGGTCAATGGATCGCAGGAAAAGTCCTCTTTGAGCAATTCCTGAAAGAGCTGAGGCAAGATCATTGCGATATTGCTGGGCGGAAAAGGAGGCATTTTCGTCACTTCCCTCAATCACATCCAGAAGAGTGATCCCGGAATCAGGAAATGAACCATCGTTTTCCAGATGCTCATGCAGATCAAATAGATAATTAGAAAAGGCAAGGTACTTCGAATCCACATCTTCTGGATTTAGGTATTTGGGCAGACCTTCTGATTTAGGTCCGACGATCCATAATCGGTCTGATAAATCGATCATTTTCGAATCAATTCGGTTGGTTGCATTCACTTCGGAAATGAATTTTTGATCAGTGGATGGAAACTTGACCACCCCTACCAAATGAAGCTGTCCAAGAAGTTGTGAAATCGTGGAGAAAAAATTTCTTCCTCCAGAAAAATGTCTCCAATGTTCAAGAATAGTCAATTCATCCAGATCGATTTCAAATTGAAAGTTATTTTCCAATTCTTCGATAAAGGAAACGCTGGCCACTTTTTTCGATTCTTCATCCATTGTATCAAGTGCTGACAAACCCTCTTCCAATCTGATCAACGCCTTATTGAAACTTTCCTCACCAGCAAAATCTCTAGCAAATTCTCTGGGCGTACTGCTACGAATCCACTCTTCCGCCTCTTTTCTCCGAACCTCACTTAGGTATTTAAAAGAGCGATCAGAATAAATGTTTTCGGGAGCTACTTCTCCCAAGGTTCTAAGTCCGGGAGGATCCTGCCCCACAAAACAGATAAAGATAATGGAAAGACCGAAGAGAATTGAAAGTAGAACTTGCTTCCCTCCCTTTTCCCACTTCCCGCGATAACCATTGAGTTCGACTTCCTCGTCCTCTTCCAATTCTTTGCGTCGACGAGCACGGGCACGACCATTCTTGCGACGGGAACCTTTGTTTTCCTCGTTTGGCATAAAAGCCTACATTATCTCATAAAAGAAACGGTTGGGTCAAGGCTTAGCAATCGGCTTTTGGTAGGCACCGATTATCGCACTCACCAGAGGATGACGGACTACATCATCCTGCCCAAACTCTTGAAAGTGAACACCTTTCACCTTGGAGAGTACCTTTCTGGCTTCCACCAACCCAGATAACTGGTTACTGGGGAGGTCAACTTGAGTAACATCTCCGGTTACAACCATCTTACTCCCTTCCCCTAATCTGGTTAAAAACATCATCATTTGAGCACTGGTAGTATTTTGAGCTTCATCGAGTATGGCGAAACATTTGCTCAAGGTCCGTCCTCTCATATATGCAAGCGGAGCGATTTCCACCACACCAGTTTCGATCAATTTACGGGCATCTACAGGACCCAAGACCTCATCCATTGCATCGTATAAAGGTCTAAGGTAAGGAAGGAGTTTCTCCTCCAGATCCCCGGGCAGAAAGCCAAGTGCCTCTCCCGCTTCAACGGCAGGGCGAGCCAAGACAATTCGCTGAATTTTCCCCTCAAGTAATGAATGAAGTGCCGCAATAACCGCGAGGTAGGTTTTTCCAGTACCAGCGGGTCCGATACCGAAAACCAGATCATTTTTAAGAATCAATTCAATAAATCTCCTCTGTCCTAAGTTTCTTGGAACAACGGATTTTTTTCTGATTTTCAATACCAAGGGCTGGTCGATAAGGGCTTCAATTTCAGAAGCTTTTCCGTTTGAGACTTTCGTCAAAAACCTTAAAA
Source organism: Verrucomicrobiota bacterium (assembly GCA_036127675.1). Lineage (GTDB taxonomy): Bacteria > Verrucomicrobiota > Verrucomicrobiia > Opitutales > Seribacteraceae > Seribacter. Next base: position 12,634 of record JAYYRA010000016.1, on the reverse strand, counting down.
AGTCAGAACTTTTAGTTGCCAAACCTTGCTTCTTGGCTTGCTCCAACAAGCGAAACAAAACTTCACCCTGCTGAACCGATTGCTCTTTTCCTTCTAAAGTTAAGCAGGTACCCCTTGCCACAACCTTACAGCCAAGAGATTCCTCCATAAGTTGCAGATTTTTGGGTTCTTCTGCATAAAGCTTGTGAAATTCTCTCTCCGAATCGAATTCCAAAGTTTTTTTGGTCATGCTTTTATTTGTCATTATCAAAAGAGTCGTGAGTTCAGGAAGTCTCTAATTGTAAACGATCTCAGAATTTGGATTTAAAGAGCGAAATGATCGAAACCGCAAGAAAGGAATGCTATTGCTAATTTTAAATATTCTGACAACAAAACTTACCCGCAATTCTCTACTCAAATTGAAAATACTTTTCGTCAGTCCAGAAGTAACACCTTTGGCCAGAACCGGGGGCCTCGGTGATGTTGTGGGCAGTCTCCCTTTAGCATTAAAAGAAATTGGTATAGATGTTAGGTTAATTTGTCCGTTGTATAATTCCTGTAAAAAAATCCAACGGAAACTGTATCGAAAAAAGATTTCTTTCAAACTAGGGAAAAAAAACTTTTCCTTTTCAATCAGTTCCACCGCTTTAAAGGAATCAAATACTCCGGTATATTTCATTGAAAACAAACAACTTTTCTCCAGAGACGGGATTTATTCTGATGAAACAGGGAATTTTTCAGACAATGCAATCCGAGCCTTTGCACTTTCAAGAGCAGCCATTGAATTGGAAAAGGTGATCAAATGGAAAGCAGATGTCTTTCACGCTCATGACTGGATGGCGTCTCCAACCTGTGGATATTTAAATTCTGTCGCAGATACGCTCGAAAGATCCGTGGCTTCTGTGCTAACCATCCACAACCTCGAGCACCAGGGAACTTTTTCTCATCAGGATTTTCAAGACTCGTATTTGCCAGAAAAGTATTGGGGAATGGACGGCTTCGAACATAATGGAAATTTGAATCTACTGAAGGGGGGTATCCAGCACGCAACAAAGTTGACCACTGTCAGCCCCACTTATGCCAAGGAAATTCGAACCGTTTCATTTGGAGAGGGTCTCGAAAAGAGCCTGGTTTACCGGGCTGGTGATTTGATCGGGGTATTGAATGGAATCGATGAAAAGTCATGGGACCCTTTGAATGATTCTTACCTTACCTCTAAAATTGACCCGTCTTTCCCGGAAGAAGGAAAAAAAAAGTGCAAACTTGATTTGCAGAGTGAACTAAATCTGAAAAAAGATCATACCCTTCCTATTCTTGGAGTTGTTTCCAGACTGTATCAACAAAAGGGTTTAGATTTACTATTGGAAATTATTCCCTCCCTTATGAAACAATCCAACTCGCAATTGGTTATTCTTGGAAGCGGAGATCCCTCACAAGAAAAAGCTTTCGAAAAGTTTTCCCAAAAGTATCCAACAAGAATTAGTACATCGATTGGCTTTAATGATGGTTTGGCAAGACGGATTTTCGGAGGATCTGATTTTTTTCTAATGCCGAGTCGTTTTGAGCCCTGCGGTCTGGCACAACAATATGCTATGCGTTATGGCTCTATTCCAATTGCCCGAAAGACCGGAGGCCTCTCGGATACCATAACTACTTCCTCCAAAGACCTAAATTCCGTAAATGGCTTTCTCTTCAAAAAGGCAAATCAAGAGGATCTTCAAAAGGTTATTCACAAGGCATTACTCCTCTTCAATAATTATGGAGATTTTTCCAAGGTTCGTAAAAACGCAATGAAAAGTTGTTTCTCTTGGACTTCAGCCGCTAAAAAATATGCCCAGATCTACAGCTGGGCTTTGGAAGAAAATTCCAATAACTGAGACAATTTTATTCGAATGTGGACAACTTTTCGGATTCGTTAAGGATTTCATGTTGCCCAGTATCAACCGGGCACAATAAAGTACTGGTCAATATCTATTTCCAAAAATATGATTAGTAACGGTCCCTCTCGAACATTTACACGCGAAGCGGTAGAGGCATGGCTACATAGGTTATCCCTGTGTGACTGGGAGAAAAGCATTGATCGAAATTTACTTAACAAAGCCCAAACTTATTACCGGAAAGGTTTATTATCCGCACTGGACATTCAATCCGAACAAGTAATTATAACTCAGAAAGTTAATCGTGAGGAGACTTACTCAGTAGTTGAATGGAAAAATGGAAAACCTGAAATCCGTACCTCATTAGATGATGAGAATCTGGGATTTGTTTTGGGGACTGCAGGACTGTATGAAATTGAAGAGCTAATTGCTGAAATTCAAGACGAAGATCCTTTATTTGGTCAACTGGTGTTTGATAATGAAATCCTTCAATCTAATTCAGAGATAATTGAAGAGAGTAATCAAAACAATGATGATGAAGTAATTGAGGCTCCTACCCTCGAATTGATTGTATCTTTGGATATCTCGTTAAAAAAAGGATTACTTGCCACCCCGAAATGGAAACTTTCCGAAAAGGAAGAGACCAAGGTTTATGGATCCGTCTCTATTTCTACAGACCAGGAAACGGATCGACCTGCACTGATGCGTTTTGTAGCCGAGGCAAATGATAAAGGATTTTCATTCGATAAGGAAAATGGAACCTTTCTTTTATCAGACTGGAATCGAATCGCACATCTATCAGACGAATTCCTCCCTATGTGGGAGAAGTCCTTTAACCTGAGACTAGAGGGCGAGGCTAAACTTCTCAAGCATGGCCAGAGAACCTTAAACTGGGAAATTGAAGCCCGCAGTAGATCTGAAGAATCAATGGCTTTACGGGAAAGGTTTCAACTTGGATCACATAAATTGGGAAGAGAAAGTATCCGTAAAATTTCTAGAGCTAAATTGGGTGCTACCTTCATTCGTGGGCACGGGCTGGTCAAATTGGACCAAAAACAAATCGATGATTTTGATTGGTGGCAAAGAAACAGGGGGGATCTCAAGCGTACGAACTGGCCCAAATACATGCTCTTTTCACTTTTCGCTCGAAAGTATCTCAAAACAAGACCCGATGGAAAACTCGCTGACTGGGAGGATTCAATTCGAAAATTGGAGACGAATGGGGTCGCCAAAAGGCTTTCCTTTCTACGCCCGTACCAAAAACAAGGCGTTGCACAAATTTATGCTCTTCATCAACTTGGTTGTCATGCTCTTCTTGCAGATGAAATGGGTCTCGGGAAGACCATCCAGTCTTTGGCTTTGCTGTCGAAAATCTCTCTGAATGAATCTCCTGACTTGGTCGTTTGCCCCGCTTCTGTGGTTCAGGTGTGGGTAAAGGAAGCTAAGGAAAAATTTCCCAGTCTAAAAGTCAGGATCTTAAATCAGGAAAATAAATTTTCACATAGTGAAGACCCTTGCGTATGGGTTGCGAGTTACACCCAGTTAAGAAGACATAGAAATTTACTGGATAATATTACTTTCAGGTATGCAATTCTAGATGAAGCTCAGTTAATCAAAAATCCTAAAGCCAAAACTACTCAAACCTGCCTGTCCATAAATGCAAAAAATAGACTCGCTCTGTCGGGCACTCCGATTGAAAACTCCGCTTTGGACTTATGGACAATCTTTCGGTTTTTAATGCCTGGCTTACTTGGTGGAAGAAAAGAATTTGAGAGAAGCTTTGAAGAGGATTCACGAAAATCTACTCTTTTAGTAAGAAAGCAGATTAAGCCATTCGTCCTGAGAAGATTAAAATCAGAGGTCGCTAAAGAACTTCCCCCGAAAATAGAGACCGAATTGCCCTGTCAACTAAGTGATGAACAAAAAAGAGAATATCGAAAGATCACTGAACTGGCAATCCATAGTCACGGCAATGATCTTAGTGGTGCGATCAAGACCTCCCCTACTCATATTTTCTCTATTTTAACCCGTCTAAGACAGGCCTGTTGCGATCTTTCATTGCTTCCGGGTAGACAGCATTTGCCACCAGAAGGTATCAAAACTGACTTATTGATCGAAAAACTGCATGACTTGATTCCCTCTGGTGCAAAAGTGTTGGTCTTCAGCCAATTTACTTCTTTTCTATCAATTTTGAGGAAAAGAATAAGGCTCGAATTACCAGAACTTAATCTATTCGAACTTACAGGTAATACTCGTGATCGATCGATTCCGGTAGAATCTTTCGAAAACGAAGCATCCTCAGCATTAATGCTCGCCTCCCTTAAAGCCGCTGGTCTTGGTGTAACCTTAAAATCTGCTGACTATGTATTTTTGATGGATCCATGGTGGAATCCAGCAGCTGAAGACCAAGCAATTGATCGCGCACACAGAATTGGGAAGGATAAACCCACTTTTATTTACCGAATTATCGCAAAGGGAACAGTTGAAGATCGAGTTCGACAGTTACAATTAAATAAAAAAGAAACCTTCAACGAAATCATCGGGGAGTTGGAAAAACCAAGCGGGTTAAGCGAGTATTTTTCAACCCTTAAGGAGTTGGTTGATTTGCAAGACTGAACCTGATTTCAAAAATTAGGAATCTTGTTTACCGCTTTTTCTAAGCCTTCTAACGAAGCTAATCCCTGGAAGCATCAATAAACCAGTTACCATCATGTAAGTGGAAGGTTCTGGAACCACGGAATACTGAAGGTAAAAATCATTATTGGCATAATCTAAGTAAACACTCCAATCTCCATAATAATTACTGTTATTGTATGAAAAGACATCATGATTGAAGTTAAAGTACCCTTTATCAATCGTTCCAGAACCAGAAGGAGCGGAGGAATTAATAGTAACACTTCCCCAAGTTATACCAGTTCCATTGGAACCACTGCCATCCAAAAATTTGAATCCTGAAGTACCGTTTTGCTCTGTCCATGTACTTCCCGTAACTGCACCTGCTCCAGAACCCGCACCATCATTCGTGGTTAAGCTTAGGATATTGATATCAAAAGTACCCGAACTATCAAAGGCAAGGGAATCGAATTGCAAAAGATCCCAATCACTACCAGCTGTACCACCAGAACCATCGAAGTTACTAATTTCCCAGTCAAACACGCCACCAGATTTTAAGCCAACACTATTAATTTTGAGTGTTCCTATGCTTTGACTGATTGTATCAACTCCTGCATCATTATGGTCTCCAGCAATCGCTTGATGATCGCTCGTTCCATTCGACATGGAGGTGGCCAAGGCAATGCCAGGGCTTACGACATCGATTTGCCCGTTACCCGAGCCAATATTCAATATTGATCCACCATTAGTAATTGTCCCAACGGTTGTACCACTTCCACCACCAACAAGACTCTTTTGATCGCTGCTATTTGTTCCTTGCCCTTGTATAGTATTCGCAACGGTAATACCTCCAGCAACAGCCAATTTGCCATGCTCTACTGTAGTCGTACCTGAACCAAGGGCACTAGCGTGATTTGCAACTAATATGCCACCATCCTTGGTTCCGCCACCATCTGCAATGGTAATGCCTTGACTGTAGCTATTTGAGTCACCAGAGAGAGTCAATTTTCCACTCCCGGTTTTCTTTAGAGAGGCTCCAGTTGACGAAATTGCACCGCTGAATTCTTGATGTGCATCAGCACTGGCAAAAGTTCCGGTACTTCCACCAACATTAATAGTGTTCAACCCGGAAGAACTCAGGGTGAGTGCTCCTGAAAAAGTCTTTTTTGCTACCGTTTTGGCAAAACCAAGCTCAATGGTCTGAGTCGACAAATTAGAATTATCCAACTTTAAAGTTCCTGACCCTGAAATGAACTCAGATTTATGAGTTTTGCCAGATCCTGGCTTTAAGGTTAATGTACCCTCAGCTATATTCAGAAAACCACTGGAGGAGTCAGCATTAGAATCAGCAATATTGAGGTTGCCGCTGAGTATCTGTTCTCCACCACCAGTTTTTAGAATAGTAAGGTCTGCCGATGCCGATGAAGTCGAGTAGATGTTACCGGCAAAGTCAAAATTGCCTGCATTACCGCTCATGCTATGAAGAGTCAATTGGTTAGTGTCGTCACTTGCCCCAAAGTCATTAACTCCAGTAAACTCTACACTACCATCACTACTACTAAGACCACTTAAAATAGTGTCCCCAATGCCAGCATCTGCAAGATTTAAGTTACCTGAACCACTGTAATATGTAACAGTCGCTACAAAGTCATCCGAATGGAGAGAATTGGCCGCCTGGGAACTAAGGGTGTTAGCTCCGGTGCCGACAAGAGCTGTGGCGGCGACTCCACTACCATTCCCGTAAGTCGTATTATCAAATTCAAATACGAGATTCGTATCTAACGGTCCATTTGACGCGGAGGTGTGCAAACTGAGATCAACTGAGTTTGAAGCTCCCCCTGTTGATGACCATATCCAATTGGGATTCATTATAGTATTGTATCTAGATGTACCATTGTCCGGATTAAGATCGGAGTTTGACCCTTGAGCATTTGAAGAGGTATCCAAATCATAAAAGCGAATACCGATAAGGGGATTAGATGCAGCGTCCAATGCGTCGATTTTTTTGTAAAGGTCAGTAAAAGAAGTTTCAGCAATCTTGTAAGGAGAACTTGCACCGTAATTCGTCTCAGAAACTTGATCATAGTAAACTGGACCAGTTGCGTCATAAACATCGGCTGAAGGAGCAGAGCCTGGGTCTTCGGAATCAAAAAATTTGGTTTGAAATGCAAATTTCCCTGCCCCAACGAAAGAATCACCCGAGCTTGTTTTGTGTCCAATTGTAGTAGTCCCTGTAATAGGCGTCCAAGTTCCGTTAAAGATATTACTAGTATCGGTATTTGGGGTCCAAGTGGACGCATCTGTATCAGTGTCAAAGAAGCCTAATTCTATCAAATCACCGGTGTTGTCAGGGGTGTCATTATCATTGGCAAGTTCAGCAGCAGAGGCACCGGCGGCATTCAAGCCATATAGTGATTGAACAGAACTTGGATTATTACCGTGAAGTATTACCGATGAAGAAGGACCGAAATGAGTAGCCCACCTTATGTAAAAAGTCTCAGATTCTGTGGGTACACCAGCATTCAAAACACTATACAAAAGTGATAATGCAAGAAAAGAAACTTTCTTCATTATTCTGAGTTTAGATAAGGACACTCACTATGTTCAACCTCCAAGTTGGCAAAGTCAAACATTTTCACCAAAATTCACCATCAAAATTCATTTATTGAAAACCAAACATTAATCATCGATAATTCTTGCTAAAATTGTAATATACAACTTATATTTATCGTATAAAATACATCGGTATTTTGCCCAACAAAGCCCTCAATGCATATAAAAATTATAAGACTGTTCTCAGAATGGAAAATTTGTCTTTTTTTGTGCTTCCCAATATCGGCTTTCCACCTTTTCCTTTGTGCTTCACTCTTCACTACTACATATCATTCTCTTGAGAGTGCGGATAGGACCATCGTAATCCACTGGTCTTCTGCAACAGAAGATGGAGCAACCGAAGTCCTCAAAGATCGGAACGGAAACCCGTTAAGCACTGGTGTAAGTGGAAATGGGGATGGTTATATCGTTACTTTGGGTTATTTTAATCAAGCAAATGATCAATCCCTTGAAAATCATTTTCTCGGTTCTTGGGTACCTCTAACTGAAGGAACAAGGATTGGAGATTCCAGTACGGGTTACTCGTTTCCTGATGGTATGTTTTATTTTACAACAGTATTCACAGAGGCGAGTAATCAAGTAACTGTCTACCCATACCAACCTGCCAGTTACCAAGTTGAAGCACCATTTGCAATTACTGCAGAAGCACCGCCGGAAGATACTCCTTTGTGCATTCGCTTTTACGATGCCACGGAAATCAGTCCTGCAGCTAGATACAACACTGTTACAGGTCCTGATTGGTTGTGGCCTTCATTCCAATCAGGAATACCCAAAAATCTTTATCTCAAAATTTCCTCTGGTTCTCCGCAGACTAATTCGGATTGGCTATATGGTGACCATTTTGAAGATCCCGATAACAATTTTACTACTTCGCTTGAATTACAATCCTATCTGACTGTGAACATTATCGGTTCGGGTAGTGTCGGTGCACTCGATCCTAGTTACAATCACGGAAGCATTGTACCAATTACCGCCATTCCAGATGCAAATATGGAGTTTGTAGAGTGGCTTGGGACTGGGATTGCTCAACCGGCTTTTGCTCAAACCACTGTTACAATGGATGCGGACCGTAATATAACTGCACGCTTCAAACCAAGGGATTTCAATGTGATTATTAATGTGGATGGTAAAGGATCAACCACAGGTTCTGGACTTCACCCTTTTGGCTCAACAATCAACATTTCGGCAACTCCTGAGTTCGGCTATGAATTTTCCCATTGGGAAGGAGTCGGTCCGGATTCCAATACATCGGCAAACACAACTCTTACGATTCAACAGGAGCACGCATTGATCGCACACTTTAATCAACTACCCTTCAATGTTACCACTAATTCGGGTACAGGTGGAAGTGTATCCGTAGTAGAAAATGCCCCACCTTTTTATTTCGATAACAATTATACCCTTTTTGCAGACCCAGACTTTGGATATGAATTCTCTCACTGGACTAGTACCACTAATTCTCTGGGACTAATCGATTCGACAACTAGTTCGATTACTTCGATCGAGGTACAGGGTGATGCATCTTACACTGCGAATTTCTCTGTAATCAATTATGAATTACAAGTTTTGATGGGAGAAGGCGGTCAAGCAGTTTATCCTGCTTCAGGAGACCAATCTGCACTCTCGATGGTTCAAGTCAGTGCAGTTCCTCAAGAGGGGTACGATTTTGATGTCTGGGAAGATCCCGATGACTTATTGACTGACACTAATCAGTCCATTACCGAAGCAAATATGAGCAAGGCAACGGGTTCTGTTTCAGTTACTGCAACATTCGCCAAGAAAACTTACTCTGTTCAAATAAACGAAAGCACAGGAGGAAATATTTCGCTTACTGCCGGAGACGGAACCTGGGAGCACTATGGTGTTTATGAACTAAACGCTACGGCTCAGGTGGGTTATACTTTCTCCGAATGGCAAGGGGATGCTAATTCCACCTCTTCATTGCTGAATGGAATTAACGACCCGATCAATAAGATTGGAGTGACCGGACCGATTACATTAACCGCTGTTTTTGTGGAGAATGATTACTTGATTTCGACTTCTGTAAGTGGTGGTGGTTCTGTCACCGGTGCCAATACATATTCCATACATGATATCCCCACAATTACTGCCGTACCGGATCCCGGTTGGGTTTTCTCACATTGGACCGGAGATATTAACTATTTAGTTGCTCCAACTGCAACTTCTTCTCTAGTCAGCTTAGGAGCAGCTCCGTTATTGCTGTCTTTCGAAGCGGTATTCGTTAGAGAAGTGTATGATTTCTCAGTTCTTATAGACGGGAATGGCTCAGTAAACGGGAACAGTGCGGGCTTTAATTTATCCCCTGACTCTGCCACCCAAGTTAATCTGACAGCTGTCAGTCAAAGCGGTTGGATTTTTGATAGATGGTATGGCTATCCAGTGGCTGATCCGACCTTAAGCTCAATTCAATTCATTCCATCAAGCAATGGATCGATCACTGCCTCTTTTGAAAAAAACTCCTATCAAATTACAGTTACGAATTCAAGTGGTGGGGAGACAAATGGTACTGGAACCTATCTCTATGATACAGAAATATCCTTTCAAGCCACTCCAAGTTCTGGATTCAAGTTCTTGAGGTGGACTGGTGACACCCAATTTATTGATGCCGAGCGAGCTAAAGTTGATTTGACCGTACCGAGCCAAGACCTTTCCCTTGAGGCAGAATTTACCCCAATTCGCCTAACCATTGAAACTTCCGTCGTCGGATCGGGTACGGTTTCTTCTGGTGGCACATATGATATGGGTGAATCAGTTTCATTAACCGCTACTCCATCTGGCATTGATACAACAGCCCCCCGTGGTTATCAACTCGAGAAATGGTTATGGTTTTCCTCTACCGGAGACTCCTTTAACAGCACAGACAATCCACTTGAAATATATATGGATTCCAACTTTACGGCAACCGCAGTATTTTCACCGATTCCTCCAGACGAAGTTTTCATCCAGTTAGATTCGGCTCCATCTGGAGCAGGAACTCTTTATGATGACCCAGATGCGAGATCTTGGAATGTTGCTTTGGATTTAATCCAAAGAAATTTATACGCAACAGCCAATCCAGGTTATTCCTTTTTGGGTTGGACATCGAACCAAACCCTAACCTTTTCTCCTTCTTGGATGAGTTCCGATGTTGTGGTTTCACCTCAATCTGATTCCATTCTCACATCTCACTTTGCTCCCATCACCCATAAAGTTCAAATTTCATATGACTCCTCCAAAGGAGTTGTCACTGGCGGAGGAAGCGAAATTGCAACGAATACCAGTAGATCGATTATTGCCCAACCCAGTGAAAATCAAATTTTTCATTCTTGGGAGATCAATAAAACTATCGTATATCAAGTTACCCGTGAAAACTCTGGGGTTGATATCAGTAGCACTAGACTCTTTATAGATGGTACCGAAAGCCCTGCCTTGTCTCTGATCAGAGGCTTTACTTACAGATTCGTTAATGAATTATCCAACGGAGAAAAGATATTTCTCTCCACAAATAAAGATAGTCTCTCATCTTCAGCTTTCTTATCCGGTATCATCGATTCTCAAGATGCCGACAGCATGCTTACATTTTCTGTTCCCGAAGATGCTCCGGATCAACTATATTATTGCAGTTCCCAAGAAACATATTCTGGAAATGTAATCCGTATTATAAGTAAATCCGATGAAGAGATTCTACCCTTTCCAACAGAAGCAGAAATCGAACCCTTTCTCGAATATGACTTGGCATTGCATGCCACTTTTATCGGCAGGGAAATTTCCACTACCATAATCGAGACGGAAGGAGGATCCATTCAAGGGGTCGCAAACGGACAGGTCTTTTCCTACAACGATTCGGTAGAGGTAATCGCCGTTCCAGATGAGCACTACGAATTTGTTAGATGGGAACTATCTGAATCCGTATCTTCATCGATCGAGAATCCAAACCTACAATTCAACATTCTTGATTCGTTGAGCCTAAGAGCTATATTCCAACCTAAATCTTACACACTAACTCTGGTATCTTTTCCCACCGATGCCGGAAACGCATTCACTACAACAAATATATATACCTACACTCATAATTCTGTTGTTCCTATCCAAGTGATACCTCTTCCTGGTAACCGATTTGAAAACTGGATTGGAAATGTTTCGGATCCATATTCCCTTTCAACTAATGTCACTATAAACGGTAATACTACTGTCACAGCTCAATTCTCAGAAACACTTATTGAGATAACTAAACAAACTGTTGCTCTGGATCCCGATGGCAACATCATTACTGATAATCCTGGTGTAATTACAGGCGGTGACTCGTTCGCCTTGGGAGCAATTGCTCGATTCACCGCTTATCCAAATGAAGGCTTTGAATTCAAAAGATGGGAAGACGAGGATGGGAATGTCATATCCAGTTCTTCCAGTAGCAATATTCAGATTACAGGTTTTGATACCTTGATTGCGGTTTTCGAAAAACTACTCCATGAGGTTCAAGTCATAGCAAATCCCTCGGGTAAGGGAGAAGTTCAATGGACTGGGAGAGGAACTGGAGAAATGCTAACGGGAAGAGTTTTGCACGGAGAAACGATCTCACTGCATGCCTCTCCTATTCCAGGATATCTATTTGAAAAATGGACTAGTTCTTCCGGTGATTTATTCGTTCTCGGACAAGAAAGTTTGGAATTACCAGTTTCGAAACCAATGATCGTAAATGCAAGGTTTGTCCCTATCAATCCGGTTGAATTAACCATAACGGTTTATCCAGAGAACTCGGGCTGGACTTTTGGACAAGGAATAGTTAACCAAAATGCGAAATATCCAATCTTGGCGAAACCAAATCCTGGCTATATTTTTGACCGATGGGAAGGGTTGGATGTTCTTGATCCGAACTCTGCAAATACCAGTCTTGACTTAAATCAAGACAAACAACTTATCGCCTACTTTAAAACCGATCCAACTTACAATCCAGATGATTTCCCTCTCATTGATCAATTGGGCATTTTCAATCTCAGGGTTACGACTGCAGACATTCTAAAAGGAAGTGTTTCCGGATCTGGAGTTTTTGGCACGGGATGGGCCGAAATCAAGGCATTTCCTCAAAAAGGGTACGATTTTGTTAAGTGGGAGGGTTCAGGCATTGAGGACGAATATGCACTCAACACTTATGTCTTCTTATCACAAGACACCGTGGTCGAAGCTTTGTTTGAACCAGTACCCGCGGTGACAGGGTCTGAAAAGTTAGCTTCCAGTTGGTGGCAAAGTGATTGGTTTGGAACCTACTGGAACTTTGACGGCAACTGGATTTATCACACCAAACTGGGATGGCTGCATATTCCCGAACAAACTGAAATTGATTCAATGTGGGTTTGGTTCGAAAGGCTTGGTTCGTGGGTTTGGACTGGTACAAGTGTTTTTCCATACTTTTATCACAATGACTTTCAAACTTGGATTTGGATTGATCTGCAATCATCCGAAACTTCAAGAATCATCTTTTATAAATTTGAGGAAGATTTAACAAGTGGTTCTTGGCTAATTGAATAATTCTTCAGATAATCAGTATTGCTCCT
>JAYYRA010000015.1:0-51316 GCA_036127675.1 Verrucomicrobiota bacterium | reverse complement strand
CCCACATTGGCCTCGGCCGCCAATATTCGTATTCCCAAGGATCATCCAGTTATCGACGGGAGAGACCTCTGGCCAATGATGATTGGTAAGACTAAAGGCATACCCAAGCCTAGCGCCAAATTATCACTTAATTCAGATGTTCCACTTCGACGCAGATGGGAGCAAGGGCTTGAATGGCAATCCTATTTCAATCGGGATGATTATATGAACGCCTTTTTCTATCATGGTAGTCACGGAGCGCTGGCTGCAGTAAGGTCGGGAAAGTATAAGGCCATGCTGAACCCAAGAATTACAGTCTATGATCTGGATAAGGACCCGAAGGAATCTAAGCCTATTCGTAACCGTGAATTGAGTCGAAAATTACGGGGCATGGCAGTCATGTTTCAGGAAGAAATGAGCCGCGATGCCCGCAAGGCTGGAGAATTTGAATAGTTTAGCGATATTGCGTCTATCGGGATGGACTATTTCAATATTTGTTTGTGGAAGTTGCATTTTGCTTGAGGAACATTTCACGCTCAATAGCTCTTGCCCCCCTTTAATTTGATAAATTCACAATGGTAAGGATATGGTCTGAATATCAAGATACTCATCGATTCCCTCGACTCCACCCTCTACACCTATACCACTCTCTTTAATACCTCCAAAAGGAATCTCCGCTTTTAGTGGACGCCACTCGTTAATCCCGACGATACCAACTTCCAGGCGGCGTGCAATATGGTTAGCTTGAGCAATATCTTTACCGTAAACATAGCCTGCTAGCCCGGATTCAGTTTGGTTTGCCCTGCAAATGACTTCTTTGATAGATGAATAACTGTATAATGCAATTACAGGACCAAATATCTCGGAGCAGGAGAGGCCCATCTCGTCTGTGACAGATGAAAGTACCATAGGTGGGAAGTAACTCCCTTCATTTGCAAAAGGAATAGATTCAAAACTTCGGTTTTCCGTAATTAATCTGGCACCTGCATTTAAGGCTTGGTCGACCAATCTGGTCAGACGATCAACCGCATCTTTGTGGATCAACGGACCTGCATGACAAGACTCATCGAGACCAGGACCGATTTGTTTTTCGGCAAGGCCGATCACGAGTCGATCTGCAAGGGATGACATATGCTCTTCAGGGACAAAAATCCGATTAGCTGTTACGCATACTTGACCGCTTGCTAGAAGTTTCGACTCAAGGAGATCGGCCGCAACTTGATCAAGATCGGCGTCCGGAAGTATGATGAAGGGAGCATTGCCGCCTAGTTCAAGAGAGACTCGCTTCAAAGTTGAACTAGATTCTGCCATGACTCGTTTTCCGGTCGCTGTCGAACCTGTAAGGCTAACAATTCTAACACTTGGATGATTTGATAGCGTAACACCTACAGGATCACCGTAACCGGGAATGATCTGAATAACCCCATCTGGAACTCCAGCATCAGCAAAGACGGAGGCCATGGCTAGTGCTACCAACGGGGTGAACTCAGAAGGTTTCCATACTGCAGTGCAACCTGAAGCAAGAGCCGCCCCCAATTTCTTCGCACCCTGAGCCAGAGGAAAGTTCCAGGGAGTAATTACTCCGGCAACTCCCAAAGGCTTACGTAGCACATGAAATTCGCGATTGGCTTCAGGATGGGGGGCGATCCGACTTGAAAGCCTTCTTGCTTCTTCACCAAACCATTCGAAAAAGCTGGCAGCGTATGCAACCTCTGCCCGTGCCTGAGCAAGTGGCTTTCCTTGCTCTGAGGTAAGCAGTCGAGCAAGCCTTTCTTGGTCAGAAAGAAGATGGGTCGCAATTTTTTTTAGAATGGCACCACGAGTAATAGGTGATGTTTGTCCCCATGATTCGAATGCCCGGGATGCCCCTTCGATAGCAATAATCGCTTGATTTTTTGATGCGAGCGAGACATCTGCAATCTTTTTGCCATCGGCAGGATTAGTGACAGAAATCGTATCATCACCTTTGGTCCAATGTCCATCAATCCAAAGCTGGGTAGGAAACCAAATGGATGGGATGTTGTGCATTTAGTGGATAAAAATTTGCTTTTTAAAGTAGCGATTCTAACAGAACCAAAGGTTTTTTCAGCACAATATTTTCCGCTCATTTAAATTCGATGTCAAAACAAACAGAATTCTCACTTCGGATGAAAACAAGATTTGTTGCAAAAACACGAAATGGCGGGATAGACGGGACTCGAACCCGCGACCTCCGGCGTGACAGGCCGGCGCTCTAACCAACTGAGCTACTACCCCAATTCGGAGATGGAATAAAATCAATCCGATCGACTCACGTCAAGATACAACAATCTAACTAAGCATTTTACAATAAACTTGGGCAGCAATTGTTTTCGTGCAAAATAAATAAATGAGCATTTTAAAAATTAAGAGCATGGAATTGGGCCCAATCGGTACAAATGCATTTTTACTCTGGTTAGAAGGAGAACAAGACGCGGTATTGATCGATGCACCACCAAATTGCCATGATGAAGTCAGGAAACATTTGGATGCCGAAGATTTAAATCTAAAAGAAATCTGGCTTACTCACGGACATTGGGATCATATGGCGGGTGCCCATAATTTGAATAGCGAAGATATTGCTGTCATCGGGCACAGAGATGATAAAATCATGTTCGAGCAACCCTCCATCATGTCAGGATTTGCGGTTCCAGGACTCGAGATGAAACCGATCGAAATAACCAGATGGGTTGAGCACGGGGAGAAGTTAAGTTTCATGGGATTAGAAATAGAAGTTCGGCACTGTCCCGGTCACTGTCCGGGAAATGTGGTTTTTTGGTTTCCCAGTGAAAAATGCTGCTTTGTTGGAGATGTGATTTTCAGGGAAAGTGTTGGCAGGTATGATTTACCTGGGGGAGATTTCAATAAACTTGAAAATTCCATTCAACAGCAAATCTATACTCTACCATATGATACAGAATTATTCCCGGGGCACGGACCGAAAACTTTGGTATCTCATGAAATGGAAAACAACCCTTTCGTTCGATAGTAAATTAAAAAAACAAAGCTCGGATACGAATGATTAAGATATTGGAAAAGGATTCAGGCTCAGAAGATGGAATTCTGAATTTGATCGGTTCCATTTTTAAGCCAGATGGATTTCTCCAAAATGCTTTAAACTTTGAGCATCGAGAACAGCAGGAAAAAATGGCACTCTCGGTGGTAAACTCTCTTCAAAACGGCTCCCATCTGGTTTTTGAAGCGGGAACGGGAGTGGGGAAAAGTTTAGCTTATCTAATCCCTTCGATCCTATTTTCAAAAAAGAGGAAACGACCCTGCATTGTTGCAACCAACACGATCAATTTGCAGGAGCAAATCCTAAATAAGGACATCCCGACGATAAGAGAATTATTTGGCCAAACTCCCGAACTCATTCCATTTGCTGAATTTCGATGTGCTCTTTTAGTTGGGAGGGGAAATTATCTCTGTTCAACCAGATTGAGTAAGGCTCTTTCGGCGAAAACCGATTTATTCGAGACAAGGGAAAAAAAGGAATTGGATCGAATTCTTGAATGGTCCGGGAGTGCGAAAGAGGGCATTAGGCAGGAATTATCTCCACCGCCGTTACAATCCGTATGGGAATCCGTCAATGCGGATTCATCTGTCTGTTCAGGAAAGCGCTGCAACCCGGAACATTGCTATTATCGAAGGGCACGTAGCTTAGTTGAGAAAGCGGACATCATAATCGTCAACCATAGCTTGCTTTTTTCTTTGCTCGGAGCGGGGCTTTCCCCACAAAACGATTCTGACGGGATTATTTTCCCGGATGATTTCATCATTTTTGACGAAGCTCATGAAATACCCAGTGAAGCAAGCGAACATCTCGGAGTAGCGATCAGTTCATGGGCATTGGAGAATTCGTTGAGAAGAATCTACAATCCGAGCAAAAGAAAAGGGTTGTTGAAAAAAATAGGTAGAAGTAGAGATTTGCAAGATGTTGAATTTGCTATCCATGCGGTTTCCGATTTTTTCAATCACTTACATATGGCATTTCTTGGATCCAAGGATCGTCTTAGAATTTTAAAACCCAATGAAATTCCTCTTGATGTCCTACCACCAATTGGAAGGGTGGTTCGCTCCTTAGTCGAACTTGGTGAGAGCTGCGAGGAGGAATCCTTAAAATTAGAACTACTCGATCAGTCGAAAAGATTTCAATCGATCATTAATGGCTTGTCCGAGGTTATCGAAATAAAGGACTCGAACTCGGTATACTGGATGGAAAGAACTGGTAAGCAAAAGGACATCATTCATCTTCGGAGTGCTCCGTTAGATGTGTCTCAAATACTTGAATCTGAGCTTTTCGAAAAAGGTTCACCTGTTGTGATGACAAGTGCCACACTAACTCAAAATAAGAGTGCAGCTAAATTTATCGAGTCAATCGGTTGCTGCGATGCAGAAGAAATCATCGTGCAATCACCTTTCGACTATGAATTTAATATGAACATTAGGGTATTCGAGGATTGTCCGGAACCGATGAATCAGGACCGGTCGAACTATTTAAAATATCTGCTACATTCAATCGATAACTTAGCATCCTCGATCGAAGGCGGGACGCTCGCCTTATTCACCAATTACCAAGATCTGCATTTTTGCTATCACCAACTTAAAGCGAAGTGGCAAAAAAGGAGCCGGTCTTTGTACGCACAAGGAATTGATTTTTCTAGATCTGAACTTCAAGATCGAATGCTGGAAGAAACGGATGTATTGCTTTTAGGTGCTGAGAGTTTCTGGAAGGGCTTTGATGCAAAAGGTCCAGCTTTGTCACAGGTTATCATAACCCGACTACCTTTTGAAAACCCAAATCATCCTATTATGGAGGCTAAAAATGACCGTTTAATGAAAGAGGGTAAAAATGCCTTCATGGAGCTCACTTTACCCAGTGCGATCCTACGATTCCGACAGGGAATTGGTCGCTTGATTCGTTCGAAGAACGATATTGGTGAATTGATCATTTTGGACTCAAGAATTCTAAAAAAACAATATGGAAAACTGTTCCTTTCTGAGCTCCCAAAGGACAGATTTGAAAGGGAGAATGCGGTTTTTGAGGTTGATGATTAATTGTTTGCAAGCCTCTGGCTTCTATTACATTCAAATTTTGTAAATTGACTTTGGATCAATCATGCTATGAAAGAACTTTAATACCCATGCCTCTTTCAACTTACGGACACAGTGATGTCGGATTCGTCCGAGAAAACAACGAAGATTCCTTTTTAGTCGAGGATTCCAAAGGGATTTTTGCAGTTGCCGATGGAGTTGGCGGTTTACCTTTTGGGAATCTGGCCTCAAGGCTTGCCGTTCAATTCTATGAGTCACTTATTGCATCAACTGATGATTGCAGTGACCTTGAATCTCTTGACGCAGTATCCCATAAAATTCATAAAAACATTATTTCCTGCGGACAACTGGTAGGTGGTGAGAATGGAATTGGGACGACCTTTTCTGCTATTCGGGTGATTGGTGACCGTGCAATGTTTTCTCATGTGGGAGATTCCACCATATTTTCAGCAGACGAAAGCGGATTAAAAAAAATCTCCAAGTGTCACACTCTAAGAGATGAACTGATTGAAAAGCACGGGGAAAATGCTGCTTTGGATATGCCTGAACATTATGGGCATACCTTAACCCGCTGCATGGGTCAAGATATCGATTTCGAAGTTGATTTGGGATACATCGACTTAGTGAAAGGAATGACCCTCCTCATCTGCTCTGACGGTATCACTAATATGGTTCCTCAGGAAGAAATCGAAGATCAATTAAGAAATTTCAATGCTAAGGAAGCTGTCACGCAACTTGTTGATAAAGCTAACCAAAATGGAGGCATCGATAATTCCACTGCTGTTTGCATCAAAGTTAATTGAGGCAAATGAGTGAAAAAATTGAAGCTTTCATTGAGAAACTGAAGCAAAATCCTCAAAATCGTTTTCATCGTTTCAATCTTGCTCAGGCTTATTTCGATGATGGTTCATTTGAGTTGGCCAAAAAAGAGTTCATGGAGTGCCTGAAAATCGCTGATGATTGGATGATGGCACTTCTCTACGCTGGAAAATCCTGTCTGGAAATCGGTGAAACGGATATCGCTCAAAAGTATTTTAAAGAAACCATAATTGCAGCAAAAGAGCAGGGGCATGATGACCCAATGCTGGAGGCGGAATCTCTTCTTCAGCAGTGTAAACCTTCACAGTGAATTCAACCGTCTTCTCCCGAAGGAAAGAATGAACGATTTTCTGGGAAAAGTTTCTTTATTAAGCGTCCTTACCGTTATCTCTCGCTTTCTGGGCCTTACAAGAGACATCTTATTGTTCAGTGCTTTTGGTGCGAGCCTCCATGGTGAGGCTTTCATTTTAGCATTTACCCTGCCTAACCTTTTTCGAAGAATGCTAGGAGAGGGAACGCTTAGTTCTGCGTTTATCCCAATTTACAGCGAGACCCTAAAGTTAAAAACTCTTAAGGTTGCCCACTCCTTACTCAATAAAGTCTTGAGTCGTCTGGTTCTTTTCCTTCTGGCAATGTCTCTTCTCGTCTGCCTCGCATCTTTTTTTTACAGTGAAACCAATTCCACGGATAAGTGGAGCCAAGCGGCAAAACTTAATACGATTTGCTTTAGTTATGTTGCGTTGATCTGCTGTTCGGCGATTGCCACAGGAGCCCTTAATTCACACGGTCGTTTTTTTGCCGGTGGATTTTCGCCCATCATTCTGAACCTATCAATGATCGCCACATTGTTTTATTTTGGGGTCTGGCAGAATCGTTCACTTGAGGAACTGGCAATTTTTCTTAGCTTCTCTATTCTCATCGCCGGAACCCTACAATTTATTCTTCCTGCCGAAGAATTAAGAAGAAAATTTCAATGGAAATGTCGATTGGACCTAAAAGGCTCTGAAGAGCTTTCCAGGATGAATCAAATTTTCTGGATCGGTGCATTGGGTGCAGCGGTTATTCAAGTAAACATACTCGTCTCTAGATTCCTCGCTTTTTCATTGGATGAAAACGGTTCACTTGCCTATCTCTTTCTAAGTGCAAGGTTGATTGAGTTACCACTTGGGGTATTTGCTATTTCTATCTCAACTGTGATTTTTCCCGAACTGTCCAAGGCATCATCTTCACATAACGAGAGTTTATTTTCCAATTATCTGTATCGTGGATTCAGGGTGACATCAGCAATTATTCTTCCCGCTGCTTTGGGTTTGGCTATGTTGGCTGGACCAATATTGTCGGTCTTATTTAAATGGGGCTTATTTGGTACAGAAGATGTAAAAATTGCTTCTGAGATTCTGTCTATTTCGGCTGCAGGTCTTCCATTTTACGCTTTCTCGGCTTTTTTGGTAAAAGCATTTCATTCGAAACAAAACATGACCCTTCCTTTGCAAGCGGCAATCATCAGTATGTCCGCAAATCTCATTTTCAGTCTGATTTTGATGAAATCCTTTGGGACTCATGGATTGGCATGGGCGAATGTAATCGCAGCAATTGGTCAGTTTTTCTACTTATTTTTGAAAACCGAGGAATTGAAAATTGGAACGATTGTAAAAAATAAACCTCTTCACTTGACTAGCATTACAGTAGCTTGCCTTGGGATGGTTCTGCTGCTGCTAGGAATGGAGTTTTTGATGTCCCTTGAGAACGGAAAGCTTTATGACTCTATTAGGATTTTAATCTATATCCCTCTTTCCGTTATCTGTTATTTCTTGCTGCTACATGTAACCGGATTCCCCGAGATAAAGGATTTCTTCAATAGTCGTAAAAAAGCCTTAAAAGACTGATTTAATTGACAAAAAATTTTTCTTCCAAAATGTCTTCTTTGCCTATGCCAAAAAAACATGAAAATATATCAGGGTTTACACTAGTTGAGCTTCTCGTTGTGATTGTAATTATTGGAATACTCGCAGGCATAACTTTTACAGGAGCAAATTTTCTTTTGGACGCAAAGGATGTCAAACAGGCAAAGAGCGAACTGGAAGGTTTGAGATTGGCATTGGATCAATACGAAAGTGAAAACGGTGAGTTTCCAGAAACCGAATTTGCCAATGATCCAGATGATGAGGCACAAAGAGGTCAAATTTTGCTTCTCTCTTTACTTGGTGCAATTGATAAGCAAGGCAATATGCTCAATGAAGAAGATCGTCGGAAAAATTTCCTTCCTAGTGATATTTACACTTTTGGATCCAAAATTATTAGTGACGATTACGAAATCGTTTTTCAAGAAATGAGTCAGTCTCAAGTTTCATTTATCGACTCTGAAAATGCCCGAATCAGCGAACCTGTCTGTATTATCGATCCGTGGAGTAATGCTTATATCTATGAGTACCCAAGACGAGACGGACATAGGGGTTATCTACTTTACAGTAAAGGACCCGATGGTGAATCTTCGGAATTTACATCTGAATTAACGAATACTCCGGAAAAGGATGAAATTGATAAAGACAACATTCCCGAGTCTGAACCAGGTAAATGGTAAAATGAAAAATAATAAAAATGTTAAAAAGAGAAACTCTGGGTTTACCTTAATTGAATTACTTGTAGTAATTTCAATCATTGGTATCCTAATGGGAATCATTGGACCCAAGGTATTTGATCTCTTAGGGGGTTCTAAAGCGACTAAAACACAGGCAGTTTTCAAGTCATGGATTACCCAATTGTATCAATATAATGAACACTATAAATATTTCCCTCCCTTCTTACTTGAAAACGAAGAGGGTGAGGCAGTTATTCTTTCCGAAGACGATTCCTATCACGACAAATTCATCGCTGCCTTGAAAGGCAGAAAGTGGAACACCAACTCCCTTACTTGGGAAAAGCTGACTGGGGATTTATTAGAACAGAATCGTAAGTCGAGAGAATTTCATAGTTTTGGTGAAGATGAATTCGGTGAAGATGGATTCCTTGCGGATGCTTGGGGTGGAAGAGATATTCACATTGTTGTAGACCGTAATGGAGACGGCATTATCGAACTGGCTTCTGCCACTGCAGACCAAGTCATACAAGCCCTGAAAAGAGAAAATGATCCGGAACTTGTCGACCAAGCAGAAGAAAAAATCAAGGTGATTAGAGATAAGGTCGGAATATTCGTTTTAAACGATGAGTCCGGAGACACGGACACCCAAAATGTTTTTTCCTGGAATATTAAAAAGTACCTTGGTGACGATTAAATCATTAGGGAACCCGAATTCTCCAAACTAAAAAAATGAAAAGCAGGAAGGCTTTTACTTTAATTGAGCTTCTTGTGGTACTTGCCGTCATGGGTTTGATGATGGGGGTAATTGGTTTTTCACTTTTGAGCGGTGGCGGAGCAGAACTGGGATCCTCACAGCGTAATTTATTGGGTATTTTGCAAAAAGCTCGTACCTTGGCAGCATCTACCGGATTAAATACTAGACTGATCATCCACTCCGATTCAGAAGACGAAGATAAATACCATCGTTATATGGAATTGATCGTACAAGATCCAAACGCAACTAATTCATGGATGGTTGAAAAGGATGAAATATATTTTGAAGAAGGTATTTATTTTGTTCCCAGCAATCCAAACGATTCGGAACGACCGGATGATTGGAAAACAGATGCGTACAGTCAATGGAGTCATGACGATAATACAGATTTCAAACTTAAGGATTCATTCAAGGGACTACGGGAAGAAGGGCAGGGCACAAACTATCAGTTTGTAGAGTTTGATCGTTCAGGGAATTTGGTTTGCCCTTCGAGCGGAATCAACTCTGCCCCTTCTGTTCCAAGATTGATCCTTGCCAAGGGATCACCTAACCCGGTGGATCCATCGGTTCCTTTGAAATTTGACGACCCAAATGCAGTTGGAGGAATTCTGCTTCAAAGATTTGGGGGCTTTGCTATTTTGGAAATAACCGACTTTATTTCTCCGTGATGCGAGTAACATTGAAAAAAACCAAAGGGTTTACCCTTTTGGAAGTTGTAATTGCTTTGGCAGTGTTCGGTTTTTTGATCGGGGGATTGCTAGGTTTCTTACCGTGGGGAGTTGAGGGAGTAGGAAAAGTTCGAGAGCAAAACATAGCCTACGGATTAGTCGATGCAGTTGAAGTTGAACTCGAAAGAATGGGTTTTTCGGTAGTTGAATCAGCTACTAAAAGACTGGATGATATGTACAATCCGAGTTCTCCTCCACTGGAATCGAGTGAGAAATTCTCTTTACTGCTAGTTTCCCCCAAAGATGGAGGGGTTGCTGCCTTCGAACAAGTAGTGACCGAACAAGACACAACATATTTGAACAATCCTGATAACCAACAGGAGGGTGAAAATGTACAGGATTTCAAAAAAGATTTTGGAGGTCTGATTAATTTCAACACGACAACTTTAGAAGGAAGCACTCAACCCGTTTCCTTGTTTGGTTTTAGTGAGGAGGATCAAACCACTTATCCTTATTCAAACAGGTGGATTCCCGAGAGCGAGAGATATTTTCTAATTAAAATTACCCAATTTCCATTTGGCCATAGACATCAGCATCATGTTAGTAATGGATTTCTTGCTCTGGAAGTAGATATCCAATGGCCCTATAAAGTACCTGTACCTCCAGATAGTTTTCGAAGAGTACCAGAGCGCTACCGTTCTCATTTTCGGTTACCCATGGCGATTAGCAGATAGGCTTGATCCGTTCAATATCTATCTCCGTGAATTGCATTGCATGGATAAAAGCAACAAGGCCAAAAACCTTAATTGCATCTATTTTTCCGGTCTCAATAGGAGCGAGCTTAGCCATTTCTAAGGCGGGAGAAATTAGTATTCTGGTTTTTATTCTTTGCCTGGTCTTTTCCCTACTAATTCAAGTAGCAACAAACCTTTTGAATGATTACTTTGATTTTCTTCGTGGTGCGGACCGGGACCGTTCAATTGCTCCAAACAGATTTGTTTCCAGTGGGGACTTGAATCCGAAATCAGTCCGTAATGTTTCATATCTTATTTTGTCCGTTTCTTTTGCTACTGGGATTGTGATTTTACAAATAACAAACGGTCCAATCGAACTTTTGTTGGTAGGAATCGTATCCGTAGCTTGTGCAGTTTTATACACTGGAGGACCTTTTCCTTTGGCGTACAATGCATTAGGCGATATTTTTGTACTTATCTTTTATGGATTTATCGCAGTTGAGGTAACCCATTATGTCCTTCTTTTAAATCAAGCCGTGCAATATTCACCAAATTATTTCGCAGGATTAAGTGTTGGTTGCATGACTAATCTTCTTTTAGTTACTAACAACTACAGAGATTATCAAGAAGACGAGAAAAATGAAAAGAAAACACTCATCGTAGTTTTTGGTAGAAAATTCGGTTTCTACTTTTATCTATCTCTGCTTATTTGCAGCCTCTGCGTGTGCCCAATTCTCGATCCTAAACTTCGATACACTATTTTTTGCTTACCCTTTGGAATTATGGCCCTCTCTAGATTTCATAAGGCCGAAAATAAAAGGGATTTTGATACCCTTCTTAGTCTTTCAGCATTTTGCCTGTTATTTTCAAGTATTCTTACAATCACAGGCATAATTTTAGAGCCAAACTGAGTTACAGTTTAGCATTAATTAGCCAAATATAGATAACAATTTTTACTATTAATCTAACACTTTTAAAATCGTCCATTGGCGTTCACAAAACTTATCAATAGTATTCAATAATATGTACACACCACAACTATCCGAATTCCCCGAGTTTTCTCTTCAAAGATTGCTCACAACTTGCTTTGGCACTTCAGATGAAACTCTAAATGCCTGTATTTTGATCGATTTACCTGATCTCGAATTGATGCGCGATTTGAAGTTTCTCGACAACGATGGTTTCCAAGTCCAAAAGTATGCAAAACAGTATTTCTTAGATCCACTTCTTGAGGGAATTGCGGAAGAGGTTGGATACTCGACTGTTGATTTCCTTGCATTTAAGAAGACGGGGGGGAGTAATTTGGATCCAGAAGACAAGGTAACTAACCAGCATGGCGATGACCTTTCATTCGAAGAAGATATTTGCCCGAAATACGATATTATACTTGCTATAACTGACTATTCGCTTACGGCACCCCTCACAGCAATGGCCAAGAAACATAATTTTCGTGGAGCAACACTTCATGGGGTTAATGACATCATTCTGGCATCTGGGCTTGCTGTAGATTACTTAGAGATCAGCAAACAAGCAGAAGTTTTTCGCAGTACTCTTGACCAAGCTGACTCTTTCATCATTAATTTCGAAGTCGACAATAATTGTTTCGAACTGCACATCCATTGTAACGGCCAGACTGCTCAGAAAAGTCATGGTCTTTGCCCTCCTGGCAAACCGGATGTTGCCAATTTACCAGCAGGTGAAGTATATTTTGTGCCTGAAGGTGCCAATGGTTCCTTTCCGTTTCGCTACTCAGATGGTACGCTCGCGGAGATGATCGTAACTGAAGGAGCAATAAAAAGTGCCAAACTCATCTCCGGGGATCAAGAATTGGTCGACGCTCGAAATGTCCAACTACAACAAGACCCAGCAACCGGGATCATTGGCGAACTTGGTTTCGGAACTCAACTTCTTCCGTTTTCCGGTAAAGATATTCAGGATGAAAAAATCCTTGGCACTTGTCATGTTGCTACTGGTAGAAGTGATCATCTTGGAGGGAATTTGACTCCTGAATTATTCAATTCTCGTCTAAATGCATCTCACGATGACATTCTTTTTGCTCCCCCAAAGACTCCTGAAATTAATGTTGCTTCGGTAAAAATGATTAAGAATGGAGACACCAATGTTTTGATGGAAAACTTTACTCCAACCAGCTTTTTACTCAATGCTCTGGAATCCGCTTACCCTGTTGAAAAATTTGTAGTCCCAGTTTGATTATACTACCCGAAACTTTTAGCACTGCGAGAATCCTCAATTCGGATTTTTATACACTTCTCTCAGGTACAACTATACAATTATGTAGGATTCTTTCAGCTATACGAACCTATCGTTTTCAATTCCTGAAAATCAATGTCTTACTGATTTAAAAGCTTTGCAAAAATAGTGTTTTTGCTCGAAAGTATGTATTCATGCTTACGACTAAAAAGTTTTTAAGCTGTTTAAGCCCGCTAACACAATTTATTCCTTCACTTTTTCTTCATTTTTGCCTGTTTTTCCCGATTGGGCAAATAATTGCATTCACTGAAGACGACTTGTCGGATAGTTATGAGGTTTATGAACTCTCATGGGATTCTAATGCTTTTCAAATTTCAAATACCAGTTTTCCAAATCTGATTTTTTTTGAAAACAACCATTATGTGTTTAGTAATCAGGCATCAGAAATCTTATTTCTGAGTGATAGAGTAGATGCTACCTATTTGGGAAGCGAAGTATTTAATAATAACACAAGCGGACCAGATCGTTATTTGATTTTTTCACCCGAATCAAACAACTCTGGTTCCCGGGAATTTTATTACTACCGTCCTAGTGCTCCTGAAAATTTTGGGACCATAAAAGTCCTACCTCACTTATCAAGTGGACTGATTCAAGACAACCCAACTGAACAGGAGGGCAAGTTTGCCTTCTCCCTCGAAGTCGATTCCAACAACCGACTTCTTGTGGGCGCTCCGAGAGGAAACGGTTCTACTGGTAAATTAGTGGTTTTCGACCGAAACAGTGATTTGAATTTCACTAAGAGTTTTGAAGTTATCCCACCCGCGGAATTCCAACAGATTAACATGCAATTCGGGGCATCCTCTTCTTCCCTGGGTGATCTGTTATTTGTTGGTGCTCCTAACGATGATGACTTTGCCGGTTCCGTCTATTTGTTCCAAAAGGAACTTAACGGCAGTTATTCATTTCTTGAAAAAGTGGTGGATGAAAACCCACAAGATGGAGACTTATTCGGCTACAAGTTAAAGCTTTCCGATTCTTGGCTAGCCACAAGTTCATTACAAACAACAAGTGGAGGAACCGGAAAAGTTTCAATTTTCGAAATCGAACCCAACAATTCTATTTCATATCATACTGAAATCTTTGCATCCGATGCTTCCACGGGTGACGAATTCGGTTTCGATCTGTCCATGAATGAAAATTGGCTCGTAGTTGGAGCACCCAAATCATCGAGCCAAGAAAATGGCGAAGATTCAGGAGCTGCATATATTTATAACTGGGATGCAGCAAGTGGTCAATGGGTTGAGAGTCAAAAACTCACTCCGGAAAGTTTATCTGTTGACGATCAATTTGGAACTTCTGTTGAAATTTCAAATGATTACATCTTCGTGGGTAGCTTAAAAGGTGATGGCAACGGTGTTGACAGCGGTTCGGTGTACATTTTCCAGTACAATGGAAACCAATGGCAAGAAATCTCACTTTTGATTCCACCCAACTCTCAATCGGACCAATTGTTTTCCACTGACTTGGAAGCCAGGGGCAATTCAATATTTGTTAGTTCTCCAGGTTCAGGAACTCATGGACATGTATATGCCTATCTTCCTGAGGTGTCGACTGACACATGGAGACTCTCTTCGATCATAGATTTCAATGATACCAGCACAACTGCCGGTTCAACTACCCTAGGCCCAATCGCAACAGCCGATGGAATGGTTGTAATTGGTTCACCGGAGGAAGGAGTTCCAACAGAGGCCTGCGGAGGTTTACAAGTTTTCTTCAATCCAGCTTGGAATAGCAATCTAGACTTCCCTGAAGTTGCACCGCTCTTTGATCAAGAACCACCTGTTAGTTTTACCATTTTAGAAGATAGACAAATTTTCACTTACGATTTCAATGCCAGCCACAAATTCGATCAAAACCTAACATGGAACATCACAGAAAGTGATCAATCTGTTGGAATTGCCTCCATAGAACCATCTACGGGTTTATTTTCCTTTTCGCCTTTTGCCAACTCCTTTGGAGAACAGAACATAAGGATTTCAGTTGAAAGCGTTAACTCTTCTTCAACTCACTCTTTTCTTGTATCCGTTACTCCAGTAAATGATCTTCCTCAATTTATCCTTGAGGAACCAGGTTCGATATTATCTCTTCCGAATGCTATGGTCGGAGAATATATGTCGATAAATTTCGAACTTGAGGACATCGATGATCTTAATCTTTCTCTTTCGCTAAAAAGTGGATCAGAACTTCCGGAGGGTCTCTCGCTTTCGCCAACAGGCTTCGCCTCATCTGGTCATAGTTTATCCGGCACTCCAAGTATTTCTGCAAATCCCTCTGGCTCATTTACTGAGTATAATTTTACTCTTATTCTTACGGACGAATCAGGTGGATCGGTTGAGCAGACATTTTCTATCCGAATCTACAAAGAAAATCAGGCACCGGTGTTTGAATTTGAAGGTTCGGTGATCACAGAAATCAATCTCGAATTCCAGGAAGACTTTACGACCGAAGATTGGTATGATGCCATATCTTCCCTTACTTTTAGTGATCCGGATGGCGATAATTTCTTTCTTTCCATAATCTCACAACCTGCCGAGGGAGATGGAAATGCAACAATCATCACTTCTGAACCATATACTGATTCTCAAATCTTATATTCCCCAAATCCGGATATAAACGGAGATAGATCTTTTAGCATTCGAGTAACGGATCAAAACTTGGATTTTCCCAAAAATTCCGAAATTATCTTCAATATCGCCATTGAAAGTGTGAGTGATGCACCACGAATTCTCTCTCCAACCCCTTTATCACAAGCATATGAAGATATTCTATATCACCATGAATTCGAATTCTTTGACCCAGATGAGAACGACTCAATTAGTGTGCAATTGGATGGATTACCATCATGGCTTGAAGCATCGGATGATAATTTAACCATTTCTGGCACGCCAACCTGGCAAGATTACAATAGCGGGAGTCCGGTTGTGATCTTTATAAGTTTAGAGGACCAAACAGGAAATACTCTTGAAAGGTCCTACTCTATAGAGGTAATACCGAATAACTACCCACCAATCATATCGACCACTTCGAATTACGTAATTATATCTGAAGATTCCTCTCCCATTGGGTGGGAACCAGTTGAGTTGAATGCCCATGACCCAGATGGAAATAGTAATTTGCTCTGGTCCATAGAATTCCCGCCTGACCCCCAGACTGGAACGGTGACACTAGCTTCCAGCGGTAATTCAACAACTGTATATTTCGAACCCGAGGGAAATTACACTGGAAGCACCATTTTTTCGATTCGCGTGAGTGAAGCTGAGGATCAAAATGCCTCTGATCTTATTTATTTTAATGTTGAAGTTGAACCAATTGAGGATAGTCCGGTATTCGAAAGCTATCCATCGACTCTCGATGCAATTCAGGGGTACTCCTGGCAATACGAAATCTTCGCCGTGGACGGTGATAGCGAACAAGACTTGGAGATAACTACAGAAAGTACTCTTCCTCCGTGGTTAAACCTATCTCAAATATCTAAAGGTCGGGCACTTCTTTTCGGTACACCATTTAATGGCCAAACTGGAGACTACCCAATTTCCCTGACCGTTCAGGACGAAATTGGTAATTCCCAGGTTCAGATTTTCACCCTTAGAGTTTTGAGTGAAAACACCACACCTTTACTTTCGGTCTCCGGAACAAATGAATTTAATATCCTAGAGGATCAAGTTTGGACTGGTGATTTCTTTGTGACCGACCCGGATCGGCAGAATATTTTTTGGTTCCTCCAAAATAATCCAGCTAATGGAACGGTTATTTTTGAACCAGAAAACGGAGAAAATGTTAGCGTTTCCTACACCCCTGATGGAAATTATTCTGGATCTGATTCTTTCACTGTCGGGGTAACTGATGGAATTTCATCTGCGAATGCAAGTTTTGAAATATTAATAGAAGAAGTCTCTGACATTCCCATTTTTGAACTTTTCCCTTCATTTGAAGATCTCACAGATGACGATAACTTATCCAAATTAATTAAAGTTACTGACGGGGATGGATTTGAAGGACTTTCGATTTCCTACCAAGGAAAACCGGAATGGATGCTGATTGACCACTCTCAAATAGATCAGAATGGAACCATCTCAATAAGTGGGTCCCCTAACTTTGACGATAATGGAGTAGTAAACTTACATATTAGCATCGTTGATTCCAGTGATCCTCAGGGCTATGAATTGAATTCCACGATTGAATTTGAAGTGGTGACCTATAATCTACCTCCGGAATTTGAAACTTATAATCATGTTTTTGTAACGGAGGAAGAAAAAGGCATTGTAGCATTCAATGATCACGGTATTCAAGTTTCTGACGATCAAACTGCAAATGAAAACCTGATCTGGTCGGTTGGAGAGCAACCTGATTTTGGCACGATTGAAATCAATCAGGATGGTACAAATCTGACCTATGTAACTGAAAATAATCGCTCGGGTCTCTTCTCATTCAAAATCGCAGTTACCGATCTTGGGGGAATCAATGATTCATTACCAAAAACATCTTTTCTCTCGATAGATCTTAATGTTACCAATACTCCAGATAGTCCGGTTTTCACTTCGATTCCAACTACTGACCAGGATGATAGAATTAGCTGGAATGACGAAACTGAATATATCTATTTGATCGAAGCATATGATGCAGATTTGACTACACCTTCGATTGAACTGAATTATCCGATTCCGAATTGGTTAAATTTGACAATATTAAATTCGGATGAACCAGGCATCGCTAAAGCCGAGTTACGAGGAAAAGCCAATGTCGGAGATGAGGGGACTTATCTGATTGATCTTAAAGGATCTGATGGGGTTTACTCTATAAATCAAAGCTTTCAATTGGAAATTAGAATCGATGATTACCCACCTCAATTCTTGTCGACTAAGAATGGTTTGGAGATTACTAGAACTCGGGTCTTTATAGATGAGGATAGCAATATTTCTGAGAACTGGAACTTGCCTACTAATTACTATGCTTATGATCCTGACCCTGAGGAGAGCAGTCAGCTTTCTTGGTATTCAAGCGAGAATTCTCTTAATGGAGGAAGTATTACAGTATCAGGTAATGGTGATAAACCTGAAGTTCTTGAATATTTTCCGAAAGCAAATTTTTACGGATATGATGAATTTTTTATTACTGCTTTCGATGGCAATAGAGAATCAGAACTTAAATTTGAAGTTTTCGTTCGCCCCATTCCAGATCCTCCCGCCTTCAAATCAATCGAAGAAGTCGAATTTTCCTTGAATGCAGGTGAAAGCTTTGAGATTTTTTTAGAAGCCGAGGATGATGACTCTGAAGCATTAAATTTTCAGTTATTCACTCCCTCTTGGGAGAATAAATCCTGGTTATCCCTGGAAGAGGGTAATACTACAAAATCGGTCTATCTAAGAGGAACCGCAAGAATCAATCAGGAGAGTTTGACCCTTCCGGTAAGCATATCAGTAACGGATGACTCTGGAAAATTCGATACACTAGATTTAACTTTTAACCTTATCGGTACTAATCAAAGCCCAACGATTCAAGCAGGAAAAGAATTACCAATTGTCTTTTCTTCAGATGGAACTGCCGTTTCATTTGATCCAAGCACTTTGATGGCTACAGATCCAGAAGGGGATAATATTACATGGGATGTGTATTTCGATAATGCAATCATGAAAACTGGACAAAATGAGTTGAACGGTAATCGTGAATTCAATGCTCATTCATCCGATGCAAATATCACCGTGGAATATGATGATGGTCGAATTGTCAGCTTGAAATATTTGGCTCTCGATACAGAAAATCCGAAAGAAAAATTCCTGCTTCGAGCATCTGATGGTACAAGTTACGATCAGTTGATCATATTCCCAAGCGTAATCGAAGACAATGACATCCCAGTTATTGAAGGTAATAACTCACTTACAATCGAACAAAATGATTTTTTTGCAACCGACTTTCAAGTTGTCCATCCCAATCAGGATTTCCAAGTCATTTTAACCGCAGGACCGGATTGGTTAAATATTTCTAAATTGGATGAGAACAGGTTTCGTTTGAGCGGAACAGCACCAAATTTGGTCAATCAATACGGAATTACCCTGCATGTTATCTCAGGCAACCGAAAATCTGACAACTTTAATCTGGCGCTTACAATCATTGATAGCACGCCTCCAAAATTAAACCTCCTTGGTGATAAAATTATCACTCTTCGCCAAGGATCGCCATATTTGGAACCAGGTTATTTTGCTGAAGATAAATATGGTAATGATTTGACTGAACAGGTTTCGGTCACACCAGAACTAAATCAAGATTTAGTTCACAATATGCTCCATTACTTGGTAGTGGATCAAGATGGCAGCTTTTCCAGTGCAGTTAGGCATGTAAACATTTACAACAACTCTCCGCTTTACCTTTCTAAATCCACTTATTTCAAAACCGGCACCAAGCCATACTTTATCGACTCATTATTAGGTGAATTGATTATTAGTTCGGATAACTTGTACCAAACAAGTGATGGCAACCTATCGAATACACATGACATCTCATATCCCTTTACAGGAATCTTCTCAGAAAATGATCAGCAGGTTCAATTGAAGCAGGAATTAGTTGGAACAAATGTCAGGATTGAAAGCCTGCAAAGAATCAATCAATCCTATTACTTTACTGGTTACTATCAGGGTTCAATTGCCATCTCTGGGAAAACAGCTCACACAACCAAAACTCATGGCTTCTTTGTTTGTAGTCTTAATGAAGAGTACGAATTGAATTGGATTAAAAGCTTCGGTTCAGACAACCCCGTATCAAATTTGAAAATTTCAAAAAATGATGACGAAGAAGTTTCAATAGGTGGTAATTTCTCCGGAAATCTCTACCAAG
Source organism: Verrucomicrobiota bacterium (assembly GCA_036127675.1). GTDB lineage: Bacteria > Verrucomicrobiota > Verrucomicrobiia > Opitutales > Seribacteraceae > Seribacter. The sequence goes on along the minus strand of JAYYRA010000015.1, from coordinate 31,612 downwards.
AGGATGAAGTAATACTGTCCTCTACCGATGGATCTACCGATATTTTCACTCTGAAGATTTCGAATGCGAAGAACTCCATAGAGACAAATCAATATGGGGGGGGAGGTGACGAATCTTTGGCGGGGTTCTGTATTACTCCAGATAAAGAAAAAGTTCTTGCTATCAATGTGCAAAAAGAGTCACAGGTTCCCTATGGTGTATTGATGGTTTTAGATCAGGAGCTAAACCCTATGGCAATTTCTTTCGAGTCTGATTATGCAAGCCATATAAATGATCTTATCATTTCGGGAGATAGTCTTTTTCTAAGTATCGATTTTGATCGATTTCTGAGTTATTCAGGATCTCAAGAAATTTTCGATTCCGAATACAACGCAACCGCATTAATGAAATTTTCAAATTCACTTGATCAACAATGGGTGAAAGTCTTCGATGCAAACGGGGCAGTTGAACTTGCAGATATTGAACTTACCCCCAACGAGGATGTGATTGGTTTATTCGAGCATGAAGGGGAAATTGAAGCCTTTTACAATCAAACACTTCTTGGGAATGAGGATTTGTCGTTGGCTCGAATTGATGGAAGAAATGGAGAAGTACTCTGGTCGAAAGAAATTTCAGGAGATGATAATGAAACACAAACCCAACTTTTGGTTAATGATTACGGATCAATAAAAGTTCTCCTCAAAAGTGAATCTGGAATCATCATTGACGGTTTGGAATTAAACGGAACCTCAAATGATGAATTTCTTCTACTTGAATTTGACACGGATTCAAAACTTGAAGTAATTATGGATGAGACATTAAGTTTAAGAGAGGGGGAGTTTTTTACATCCGAATTAGAGGTTCTCAACTCCAATTTTGCTTACTACAAGCTTATCGACGCACCGAACTGGATTTCTTTAACTGAACATGATGCAGGGATAGCAAATCTTTCTGGCACTCCAGTAGAAGGTGGGACGAGTGGATCAATCCGCTTTGCTGCATATGGTTTTGACGGCGAGTTTTCAATCAACCAGATAGAGTACACGATTACAGAAAACGATGATTACTCCAGTACTTCTCGCTTGCCTGAATTTTCAGAAAACCACCAGATATTTGGAAATGGAAAAATTCAGGACTTAAAATCTCTTTCTACCGGTTCAATGGCAGTGCTTGGTAACGCCTCCGGAAATTTAACTTTCGAAGGAATTGAGCTTTCGCCAAGTGGTAGAAAGGCCGGATTCATCTTTTTATTAGACGAATTTTTTAAGGAGAAAAAAAGAAATATTTTTGATTCGAATCTCGAAGCAGTAATTTCATCGATGGCATTAGACGAAGAACAAAACATATATGTGCTCGGTCACTTCAAAAACAACCTCTTGGTTGATCAGAAAATTTACTTCTCAAATGGCGGATATGATCTATTTCTTGCAAAGCTATTACCTGATGGAGAACTCATTGAAATAAACACCTACGGAGGTTCACAAAATGATTTCTCATCTCAACTGCTAATCAAAGATCAAAAAGTTTACCTTTCCGGTCAGCATAGTGGGGGCTTTCTTTCGAATGGAGCATTGATAGGCAGTAATGGGTCTCAAGATGGATTTATTGCGGTTCTAGATAAGAATAACCTGAATAGCTTTGAAATCTTTCAAAGCATAGGTGGAGAGTCATATGATGAAATTATCAGTTTTACAATTTCGGATACGGGAAAAATCTTTTTAACTGGAAGCTTTATCAATTCGATCCGTTGGGGGTCTAGAATTTACGAAGCATTTGACGCAAAACAAAATTCCTTTATTGCAGTCTTTGAGAATGATTTTGTGGAAAGTTCTTTCCTTAACCTATCCGAGTTTGGAATAACCGATACTAAATTTTTAAAATACAATCAGACCAATCAAAACCTTTACTTGGCAGGTGAATTCGATCGAACCATTCTGGTAAATGGGAATGAAAAAAATTCAAATGGCAGCCTCGATTTATTTCTCTTTAAGATGAATCAAACTCTGTCCGTTCTAGAAGTTCTTACGCAAGGTGGAGAAGGAACTGATCGAGTAACGGATTTTGAAATTAACCCTGACGGAAATCTCTTTTTATCCGGTTCATTCACCAATTCACTAGAAGTCGGACAACAGGAGCTTCAATCATTTGGTAAAATAGATTCTTATCTGATTCAACTGAATCCGGATTCCCTTGCAATTGAAGATAGTTTTATCCTTCAAGGCATTGAAAAGGATCAAATTGACTCAATTCATTCAGTTCGAAGCAACTACTTATTATACGGAGCCAGAATAGAGAACTCACAAACAAAGAATAACTTAAGCTTGGGCATTTTGGGAGAAACCTTGAATCAACCCAAGTTAATGACACACTTACCTCTTACGATATCTTCGGAAAAATATTTCAAATTCGATTTCGAAACGGGTCCTTGGTTGAAGAATCCAAGCAGTCTGTCTATCAATCGCTCATCAAATTGGCCTCAATGGATGAATTTGGATATTTCATCTGGTGGAACCGGTACTTTGTCCGGACAGGTTCCGTTGGATGACTCACAAGATGTAACTTATTCCATAGACTTTGATATAGTCTCTGAAAATAATGAATCTCTTCCGGTTCGTCATTCAATAACCGTAAAGGATTCGTCTCAGTCTTCGCCGGTAATCTCTGGTGAAAGGAGTCTTTCATTTTATCAATTCGAGGAATTCGAATTTTCTTTCCATGCTTATGATAAGGACAGCGACCCAGTAATTATAAACGCAAACTTGCCTTCTTGGATGAGTCTTAGTTCATCAAATGATGGCATTTGGAATATTTCCGGTCAGGCTAATTTTAATGAAACTGGCAGCTATGTAATAGATGTTTTGGCAGTAGATACATCCGGTCTTCAAGCAACCGCTGAGTTCAATGTTAAGATAAAGCCAAATCTGGGAGGTAACTTGTCTTCCGAAGAAAACCTGCCGCAGGGATGGGAGGATCAGTGGATTGGAACCTATGCAAATAGTGATAATGGTTGGAGCTACCATACCTCTTGGGGGTGGGTTTGGCTGAGACCAAGCTTAAACTTGACCGATTTGTGGTTTTTTACCGAGTCAGGCCAATGGTATTGGACCAACAATGAACAATGGAGTGCTGATGATCATAAAGGTTATTTATACTCTGCTACAAAAAATAAATGGGTGTACTTTAAAAGGGAGGAAAATTATGGAAGGCTTATTTTTGATTATACAATCCAAGAATGGGCAGAATTCAAATGACCTAACTCACAAGTTGTTTTTTCTCTGAAACTAAGTTTTTAAGCTTCTTTTGAATCCGTGAATAAATCGAATCTGGGTCCAGAGAAAAATCCTTACGAAGTTGATCAACCGAATCCCCATGAGGTATAAATTCATCCGGCCATCCGAACCGTTCAACGCAAACATCATAATTTTTGTCACTCAAGAATTCTAGTATTGCGGAGCCGAAACCTCCATTGAGTACCCCGTCTTCCATGGTGAAAATATGATCGTAAATACGAGCATGTTCCTCCAGTAATTCGGTATCAAAAGGCTTAATGAATCTACCATTTACCACAGTGAAAGATTCACCATACTGATCCATGAATCTTTGATTAATCTTCAAAGCAACATGAACGAAGTCTCCAACGGCCCATATGACTCCAAGATTCCCATTCTCTAGAACTTGTGCCTTTCCAATTTCGAACTTAACAGGCTTATCCGCCAATTCCACCCCCACACCATTACCGCGTGGGTACCGCACAAAAGCTGGTTTCCCGGATTCGATTGCGGAATAAACCATATGCTGAAGTTCGTTTTCATCACATGGCTGCATTACAATGGCATTAGGTATGCAATTCAAATAGGAGATGTCAAATAGACCATGATGAGTGGGACCGTCGTTCGGAGACAAACCGGCTCTATCCAAGCAGAAAGTAACCGGCAAGTTTTGGAGACAAACATCATGAATGATCGGGTCATAAGCACGTTGTAAAAAGGTCGAATAAATTGCACATACTGGCTTCATACCTTTCGCTGCCATACCCGCTGCCATTAAGACAGCATGCTCCTCGGCAATTCCAACATCAAAGAAACGATCTGGACATTTCTCCTGAAAAACATCGAGCCCTGTACCACTCGGCATTGCCGCTGTAATTCCAACAACTAAGTGATCATCTTCCGCTATGCTTGATAGGGTGCTTCCGAATACATCTTGATATTTAGGAGGTGAACCTGGAGATGAGCCAATCATCTCCCCGGTCTCTTTATTGAAGGGACCGGAGCCATGCCACTTCTCAGGTTCTTTCAAAGCAATTGGATAGCCTTTACCTTTCTTCGTAAGAACATGCAGAACAATCGGTTCATCTGAATTTTTGGCAAACTCAAGAAAATGCACTAAGGAATCAATATCATGACCATCTATAGGTCCGAGATATCGAAGACCAAGTTTTTCAAAGATTGAAGAGGGTGCCAGCAACTCCTTGGTATCCCTTTTCGCTTTTGAAACGAATTTAATAAGCGACTTTCCCCCTGGCACGGATGAAAGAAACGATTCCGCTTCCCGATGTAATTTATTATATACTGGATTTGCAATAAGCTCATTGAAGTACTTGGAAAAAGCACCAACATTTTTCGCAATCGACCATTCGTTATCATTTAGAACTAAAATAAATTTTTTGGTCGAACAAGCTATGTTGTTGAGAGCTTCCAGAGTAATTCCACAAGTAAAAGCAGCATCACCGGCAATCGCAACCACATGACTGTCCTCAGACTTCAAGTCTCTTGCTTTGCACATTCCCAAAGCTGCAGAAAGTGCAGTGCCTGCATGGCCTGCACCGTATGAGTCATGTTCGCTTTCTTCACGAGATAAAAAACCACTGTAGCCATCGTCTTTCCGGATTTTATCAAACTTATCATCATTTCTTCCGGTCAATAACTTGTGGACATATCCTTGGTGAGAAACATCCCAGCAAAAAGAATCACGAGGTGAGTCAAATACTAGATGCAAAGCAATGGTAAGCTCGACAACTCCAAGATTAGGTCCAACATGACCACCATTTTCTGAAGTTACATCAATAATTCGAGAACGAATTTCATCACATAATGATTTTATAGACTCACTGGATAAGGTCTTTAACTGATCCGGCGAGCTCAAACCCTTTAAAACAGAGTTATCCGACATCAGAATTTTTAGTTCCCTGATCTTGCGTGCTTTCGACCTCTTTTATTCGAAGCTCAGCGGCATTAACCTTTGAACGGCAATGTTTCAGTAAATCGCTCCCTTTACTGAATTCTGAAACCAAGGAATCAAGATCCGTATCTCCCTCTTCAAGTTTTAGGACAATAGATTCCAATTCAGTAATTGCATCTTCAAAGCTAAGATTTTCCAAATTTTTTGCGTCTGCACTGGACATAGATTATTCATTATACAAATTGTATTTTCTTTATCAATAAAGGAAAACCTATCTAACCATCGACAAACTAAGAGTTTTATTAATAATATGATTATGTCTTTCCTCCAAAGCTCGATCATATTACTTGCTTTTCTTCAACTTGCAGTGCAGTTGCTGTTGAAAAACAAAAATGAAAAGAAAATCAAGTCACTTCAAGAATGTCCTCCGGAAGATGTTCAAATCATCATGGACCATGAAAATTGGAAGAAGACCTCAAATTACTCTCTGGATAAAAGCAGATTATCCAACTGGGAAGAAATTCTGGGGTTTCTAATTTTCATTCCTACTTTCTTGTTTTTCTTTCCTTGGTATTTTGCCTCTTGGGATACCTCAGCGGAAACCAGTTTATGGAGTTGTGCTATTTCTGTTTGTACTTTTTTCTTAATTTTGCAGCTCCCAAGTCTCCCTCTAGAATGGTATCGCCAATTTGTGTTGGAAGAAAAGTATGGTTTCAACAAGTCGACATTAAAGCTCTGGTTAAGCGATAAACTCAAAGGTGTAGTACTAAGTTTTGTCATTGGTGTTCCCTTACTCGGCTTATTAATTTTTCTTTTTAGGGAAATTTCCATCGTTCTCCCAAACAGCTGGTGGATTCTCAGTTTTTGTATATTTTTTCTTATTCAACTAATTCTCATGGTTTTGTGGCCTAAGATCTTCCTTCCATTATTTAATAAATTGACTCCGCTGGACGATGGCTCACTCAAGGATCGGCTTCAAGCACTTGCAGATCGTAGTGGATTCAAGGCAAAGACCATTGAAGTTATTGACGGAAGCAAAAGGTCAGGTCATTCCAACGCTTTTTTCACTGGATTTGGGAAATTCAGGAGAATTGTTCTTTATGACACTCTTCTAGAGCAAATGGAAGAAACAGAAATTGAAGCCGTACTAGCACATGAGGTAGGCCATTACCGAAAAGGGCACATCCCCCAGAGATTGGTAATCTCTTTCGTAAGTGGGTTGGGAATCTTCGCCTTGATTGCTTATGCTCTTCAAAGTGAATGGATTTATCATTCATTAAATTTGACGGAAGACTTGGTTGGAAGCTTAAGTTCGATATTAGTATTTCTTTCTATTTCATTGGGCTATTTCACTTATTGGCTCTCTCCTTTCAGTAATTTACTCTCTCGAAAACATGAGTTTGAAGCAGACTCTTTTGCGAAAGATTCCATCGGCAGTGAAGAACCATTAATTCAGGCATTAAGAAAACTTTACAAAGAAAACCTTACCCATCCTTTACCTCATGCTTGGATAGCTGCTTTTCACTTTTCTCACCCTACCATTATTGAGAGAGAAAGGGCACTCAGGGCATAGAATTTAATTGGTCAGCTACAATCACTTTAGAGCAATACCATGTATGGGTAAAAATTGCCGACATAGCACCGAAAAGATTCATGACCAAATCACCAATTGAAGGAAATCGCATTGGAATAAAAAACTGAGTCAACTCATTCAAGACTGAATATCCTAAACAAATTGTTAAAATTATAAAATTTTTCCTCACCCACATTTTTCTCAAATTAATAGTTCCGATATATCTTAACCAAAGCCATGCATATAAAAAAAACAGAGGGAAATGACTCAGATCCTGCAACCAGAATGGATAACTAAAGATTTCTGATGAAAATACTCTTAGCGCATCGACCGCATTAATCTCCTTCAAATAAGATGGTTTAGGTATGCCTGTTAAAAATTGAAGAAAAAATGTATACAAAAGAGCGTTCAACAAACCGATTGGAGTTGCAGACAAAGCGACCTTGCTTGATATTGATTTCACCATCTTAAGAAAAGTCGTAATTTCCAACAAATCATGCCAATCTACGAGTTTTTTTCACCATCTACTGGTAAAATCTATTCTTTTTTTGCGCGTTCGACCCAATATTCCAATGAAATTCCAATCTGTCCGGATGGAAAAAGCAAAAAGATGAAGAAAATCCTTTCTGGTTTTTCCATTACAGGAAACCACTCAGAGGAAACAGAATCGGCAGAGCAAGGAGCCGATGAAGAGAACCCATTCGATAATTTGGACCCTAAGAAAGCAGAACTTGCTATGCGTGAACTTGAACGCTCGATGGATGGAATGGACGAAGAAAACCCTGATCCTAAGCAGATGGGGTCATTAATGCGAAGAATGTGCGAAATCACAGGGGAAAAGATGGACGGCCAAATAGAAGAGGTTGTTAGAAAACTTGAAGAGGGTGTAGACCCGAATTCTTTGGAAGAAGAAATGGGAGACTTTTCTGAAAATGACGATCATGCTCTGCAAGACGGTGAAGGAATAACTCCAAAAGAATTCCGTAAAAAAGTTGAAAAAATGCTCCAAAAAAAAGTGATAAGGGATCCAATGCTCTATGAGTTTTCCGATTATTTGGCGTAAATTAAATCTACTTATCTTTCTGGGAGTTACTTTCATTGTTCTATTGCTACTAGGATGCGGTGATGAGAGTAGCATAAATGAAAAGGAAATCTGGAAAGGCACTTCGAAAGAGGCAGAGGAACATTTTGAAAAAAACTACGATACAGATCGTACAACCATACTCATAAAAAATGGCGGTCGTGAAAGATTCCAGGGAATATTGGAGGCCAATGATTCGAACAAGATTCTTTCTCAAAATTATGATAACGGAAAGCTGAATGGTCAAAGCAGCCTAATCTCTACAAATGGCTCGAGGGTTGATGCCAATTTCAAGGATGGAAAACTGCATGGTCAAATGATTTTAAGAGGTTCCGACGGAAAAGTAAGGTCTGTAATCGATTACGAAAACGGTGAACTAATCCAAAACCCAGATTGAGGATTCTGAAATTCTAAGCTTACTTGGCTACCTTGTTTCTTCTTTTTGAAATCTCTTTACCCGCTCTTTTGGCAGTTTTATTCCGAGTTTGCGGTTTCTCTTCAGAATCTGCAATAGGAATAAAAAGATAAAATGTGGTTCCTTTACCTGGCGTAGAAGTAAATCCGATTTCACCTTTGTGGTCTTCAATAAACAACTTTGAATTATAAAGCCCAAAACCAGAACCACTGGTTGATTCTTTAGTTGTGAAAAAAGGATCGAATAAAAAATCGGCTATTTCATCTGATATTCCTTCACCATCGTCAGAAAAAGAAATTTCTGCACCATCAAATTTTGCAATCTTCTCACCTCCCCATGCATTCTTCATCATACTATTTCCCTTAAGTACTCTGCGTACGCTTATTTTAATTTTTCCATTTCTCGAAATAGCGTCTCTCGAGTTAATCGCTAAGTTTAAAATAACTTGACGGAATCCGGTTTCCTCCAGAAAAGCAGGAAGCGAATCTTTGCCAAAGTCAGTCTTTATTTTTGCACTTCTTGGAATGATAATTTGGACCAAATCCATTTGATCCTTGAGCAAAAGTCTTATGTCGTAAACGGCACGAGTTGCTGGTTTTTCTCGATGAAGTTCAATAATTCGACGAACCAGTTTTTGTGCCTGCATCGTGCTTTTCTTAATTTGCCCCAATCCGTTCGACATTGGGTCATCCTTCTTCATCATTCCGTAGTACAATTCGGAGATAGAATAAATACCTGCCATTAAGTTACTAAAGTCATGCACTAAACCATTGGTCAGGGTTGCCAATCCCTCTCTCCATACGGAGTTGGATATCCGATGCTCTGCGATTGCTTGCCGAGTTATATCAATAAATACTCCATCATAACCGAGTAATCTATTCGTGGCAGTTATGATTGGTGTTCGAACATCCAGTAAATAAATAAGCTGCCCAGAAGGAGGTAATTCCACTCGATAACTAAAGCTAAAAGTCTCAGACCTTTTAGAATTTGTTGAAAGCATGTGGTGAAAATGCTCCCTGTCCTGTTCAAAAATCTTGTCTACGAAGAGACCTCCATTTCGAGAAAATTCACGATGTTCTTCAGGGAAAAGCTTTTGCATACCCTTTGAAAGGTAACTGAAAGTCAAATCAGTCCTTTGAGTGAAAAAGATTCCCGGAAAATTGCTTATGTAATCCGAAAGTCTGCTCTCTGCTTTTTGTAGCCTAATTAAGGTGCTCGCCAGTGCCCTTGGATCTTTCATCAGATCCCCTAAGAAAGCTTTTTTTAGACTCTCATGCGGAGCTAGAGCAGGGGAGAGGCAGAGAACAGTCATTTCCTGCGAAGATACGGAGGTCAAGTGAACACCAAAGGAGGATAATTGATCCTGATCATCAAAGGGCAAAAAACACTCGTAGTTTTTTGAATGAAAACCTACTTCAATCAACTTCCCCCATGATTGATTGAGAGAGAGCATCAATGCCCTAAACGATAAGCCTACCAATTCACCTACACTTTTCCCTACCCAAGAAGAAAAAGAATCCGAAATCCGAGTAATCTTACCCTTTGGACAAAGCCATATTTGAGTATTCTCGAAATTAGGAGCTTTCATTTAAGTTTAAATACACCATTGTTTATTAAATTCATTGCACCTACAATAAAATTCAAATTACTAGGAAATTATTTCCTAATACAAGTAGTTTAGCTTTAATAAATGCCTAAAAAAACTTTTGGCCCTTTTGTTTTAAGGGTTTATCTACTTTTGGCACAAAGATTGCACTGTTTTGCCCAAATGGCAGTTATCCTAGACAATTTATATTCCCAAGAGAACTATTTAATCTCCAAGAAATTGCTTGATGCAACTCACCTTCGCCATGAGGCTCTTTCGAATAACTTAGCCAATGTTGAGACCCCTGGTTTTAAACGAAGGGATTTACCCAAAACTTTTTCTGTGGAACTTAGAAGGGCAGTGGACAGAAAAGATTTCACCCGAGTCAAGGCCCTTTTGCCTAGAAGTGCGGAAGACAGGCAAGCCAAACCAGTTCGGATGGATGGTAACACCGTTCAATTGGACGAAGAGATGCTTGCCATGAATCGCAACGCTTTGAATTATGAATATCTCAGTGGTGCGGTTGGAGGTTCAATTAAAGAGCTTAATCTTGCTATCAGAGGAAGGGTCTAATCCATGTCGATGAATTTAATTCCAGGAATCGAATCGACGGGGAGTGCCTTGTCCGCCGAAAAAATCCGTCTGGAAATTATTGCACAGAACATTGCAAACTCCAACACTACCCAAGATGCTTCAGGGAATGTCTACAAAAGAAAAGAAGTAGCCTTTGAGGAATATATTAAAACACCCGAGAGACGAGTGCCCGGTTATGTGGATGAAAATCTTTACCAAGGAGTCCGTGTTACGGATGTTTATGATGATCAAACACCTGGACGAATGATTTACAATCCGGGACATCCCCATGCAAACGAAGATGGAATGGTTGAAATGCCAAATGTAGATGTTTCTAGGGAAATGATTGACTTGATTAGTGCATCTAGAGCTTACGAAGCTAATTTAACGGTCGTCAAAACCTCACGTAGAATGGCACAGCAAGCAATGGCCATAGGCAAATAATTTTGAATTCCTCAAATGAATATTACAAATCTTCCCAGCCTAACTGATCTGCTTAACCAAAATCCGAACATTCAACCTAATGTTCAAGCAAATCGCTTTGTACAATCTTCAGAGCTCTCTCAACTTAATCAGTTGGGTAGAGCTCCTGCAACCAACGGTATTGAGCCTGTTGTCATTGATAAAACTACCCCGACTGAAAGGGTGACTGCCCCCGGATTTGCTCAAATGTTTGAGGATTTCATTAAAGGTGTGGACCAGAAAAAGAAGATTTCCAAGCAAGAAACTCAAGACCTGATTCTTGGTCGTTCTGATAATATCCATGAGGCTGTGGTTAAATCCCAGGAAGCAGGCGTGGCCTTCAATTTGATGATAGAAGTTCGAAACAAACTCGTTGATTCCTACAAAGAACTCATGCGCATGCAGGTATAGATTTTGAATGAAAGAGAGATTTGAAAAATTAACTGAACTTTGGGAAAAACTATCTCCCTCACGTAAGCTTGGGCTCGGAGTAGCCGTCCTTGGCATCATCGGTCTAAGCATCGGTATCTTAAGCTGGTCTGGCGGAAGTTCTGATATGCGGGTTTTGGTAAGCGGTGCTGACGCCAAAGACTTGGGTGAAGTTGTAGATGTTTTAAAGTCTAACCAAGTCCCATTTGAATACAGTGAGTCTGGTGACACAATTTTAGTACCCGAAGAAAAGAGAGCTGCCATGAGGATGGAACTCGCAATGAAAGGACTACCGAAAAGTGGTGATGTAGGTTTCGAAATCTTCGATGAAGGAAATTTTGGTATAAGTGACTTCGTACAAAGAACGAATCACACAAGAGCCATTCAGGGTGAACTTGCTCGTACAATAACCATGATGGATGCCATTAGATCTGCAAAAGTTTTTGTAGTAAAACCTGAAAACAATCTTCTATTGAGTGAGGATCCAAACGACAGACCGAGTGCATCCGTTTATGTCGACACCGGAGGCAACACACTAGATAAGCCCAATGTAAATGCCATACAATTCTTGGTTGCTCGTGCCGTTAAAGGAGTCAACAAATCAAATGTTGCTGTTATGGATAATCAGGGAAATCTCCTTTCTGACGAGAGTGAGTCTGACGGGGTAGCAGGTGTTGCTGGTCAAATGATGAAAGCATACCAGGCTCAGGAAAGGCGTCTTGAGCAGAAAATCGAAACCATGCTGGCAAGAATTGTTGGTCAAGACAAGGTTGTTGCTAGAGTTTCAGTAAATCTGGACACAAAATCTTCCACACTTCTTGATGAAAAATTCGATCCGGACGGCCAAGTACCACGCACCCAAACAACGGACAAGGACATGGCTAAAACGGTTGAAACTCAACCTCAAAATAACGCTACTGGAATGGGTGCAAACATACCCAATGTTTCACAAGACGCTTCACAACAGGACCCCATCATGGCCCAAAGTGATGAACAAAGAGAGTCAAAAACAACCGATTTTGAAATTAGTCGTACTTTAAACGAAACTGTACAAGAACCTGGTGCAATTATCGGCAGAAGTGCCGCGGTCCTCATTGCTAAAGGAGAAGCCCCTAGATCTCAGGCTGAAATTGACAGCATTCATGACGCCGTTGTAAACGCAATCGGTGCACGATTTGATCAATCTGACTTGGCTACCCATGTAACCGTACACGAGGTAGAATTCCAACCTTCCTATGTTGGTCCTGCCGGTGAGACCCTCAACCAATTTCAGCATTTGCTAGATACTTACGGCCCTCATCTTAAAAATCTTCTAGGTATCATCCTGGCTCTGGCCATTTTCTTCGTCTTCCTTAGAATGCTTAAAAAGTTCAAACCAAGTGATGCAGAGGTACAAGTCTTAGACGAAGACGACCAACAAATGCTTGCCGGCACAAGAAGTCTAGGCAGTGGGCTGACTCCGGAGCTCTTAAACGATTTAATCCAAGAAAAACCGGATAATGTGAGTACAGCACTGAGAAAATACTTGGAAACCGGATCTTCATAATCCTCCAATAAGTTAATTCCAAATCTCTACCTTAGGTTATGCAAGAAGTTGAAGAAGAAGAAGAAAGCGTAGAAGAGCGATATCGTAAGATGTCCAAGCATGAAAAGCTAGCCCTTCTTATGATTGCTTTAGGTGAAGACGCAGCATCTACACTACTAAAGAGATTTGACTCCAAAGATGCTGAAGGTATCTGCAAAAGAATAGGAGATTTTGCCATAGTCGATCAAGAATTGAAGGATTGCGTGCTGGATGAATTCTCAGAAATAATTGAATCTAGTGTAAATTCTAACTTAGGCGGTCTCAACTTTGCCCAAAAAACTCTTGAATTGGCTCACGGTGATTACAAGGCAAATAACATGATGAATCGAATTGCTCCGGTTAGGGATTCGTTGGACTTCATGGACGACATTAAGGAGATGGATCCTGGACAAATTTATAATGTTTTGCGCTTCGAACAACCTCAGACTATCGCCTTTGTCTTAGCTAATGTAGATGCAGACAAGGGTTCAGAAGTCCTTCAAATGATGCCACCCAATATCCAAGAACAAGTCATTGAAAGGGTTGGTGCTATGGAAACCACACCCATGGATCAAATCGAGGTGGTAGCTAACACATTGGGTAATCGCATGGGCAAGAAGGGCCAGTCTCCACGGGTCAAAACGGGTGGTGTTAAATCGGCTGCAGAACTCCTTAATTGGTTTGATAAAGAAGAGGGTAAGGAACTACTTAAAAGTATTGAAAAGAGAAATCCCAAACTGGGTGGTTCCATAAGACAAAGAATGTTTCGCTTCGAAGACCTCGTTAGACTCAGTGCCGGTGACATTTCAAAGATCACTAAAGAGGTGGATATGGACGATTTGGTTATTGCGATGAAAAATGCTTCAGCCGAATTGAAAAAGACAATCTATTCGACCATGTCAAAAAGAGCAGTTGAAGCGCTGGAAGAACAACTTGGCTTCTTGGGTCCCAAAAGACTTTCCGAAATTGAAGCAGCTCAGGATAGAGTTATCCAAATTGTTCGTGAACTCGAAGAGGATGAGGAAATTATCCTTGATACCGGAGGAAGCGACGTTGTCGTACAGTAAGAGCATTGAGTTCCCAATTCAACCCAAGGGATTTCAGGTCATTTCCGTAAGTTTGCCCCCGGTTTCCATTGAAGAGAAGGAGCAAGCCAGTTCCTCGTCTCTTGAACAAGGCAAAAATCAAGCCAGTTCCTTCTACCAGAAAGAAATAGCCAAACTGCGTGAAGAATATGCATCGAGGCAAGAAAACCTGCTTTCCGAGATTCAAAATAAGGTCGAAAAATTAATAGAAGAACTTGATCAAAGACTCCCTTCTTTAGTTGTAAACATTGCCCAGAAAGTCCTTGGCGGTATTGAACTGGATGCAGAAATGATCCAATCTTCAGTAAAATCAATGATTCAGGAATTCGGCAAAGATGATGAAAAAATGGATGTTTTTTTATGTCCCAGTGATTTGAACCTCTTGAAGTCTTTTGCAAAACCAGAAAATAAACCGGAAACCAACGAAAGTGATGAAGGCTTTGCCAGTGCAATCGCGGGGATTTTTGATGGAATCGACGGAGACGATGCAGTTTTGGAAGGTTTTCCAAATGTTAAATTCTTCGAAGACCCAACGCTTCAATCCGGAGATTGTCAGGTAAAAAGCAGATTTGGACTCCTAGATGGGAGGATAGCTACTAAACTTAGACGATTGGAAGAGGAAATCAACGGTGATTGATTCCTTACAAGATCGATTTTCTTCCATCGAACGAAGTATTGGTGGGACGAGAACCCATGACAAGATTGGAACTGTCCGGAAAGTTACAGGCTTGATTATAGAGTCAGAAGGTCCGGAAGTTTGCATTGGCCAAGTATGCTCTATAAGTTCGGACAGACACGGAGATAGTACAGAAGCTCAAGTGGTTGGCTTTTCTGAAAACAAGGTTTTACTAATGCCCTTAGAAAGCGTTCATTTGATTCATCCTGGATGTAATGTCATTTCAAAGAAAAACTCCAACTCCGTTCCTTTTGGTGATGCCCTTTTAGGGAGAGTAATCGACGGAATGGGCAGACCAATCGACGGCAAAGGTCCATTAAGAGCACCATATAGGGAAGGATTTTATTCAGAGCCTCCTAATCCACTTCAGAGAAAGTTAATCAGTGAGTCTTTCAGTACAGGAATAAAATCAATTGATACTTTTATTCCTATGGGTCAGGGACAAAGAATTGGAATCTTCTCCGGAAGTGGGGTTGGTAAATCTGTTTTACTAGGAATGATTGGGAGAGGGTCCGAAGCTGAGGTAAATGTAATTTCCTTAGTTGGAGAAAGAGGACGTGAACTACGGGAATTTATTGAAAACGATCTTGGAGCAGAGGGGATGGCTAAGTCGGTTATCGTCGTCTCGACTTCCGACCAGCCTGCACCCATGAGAATTAGAGCCGCTACTTTGGCGACTGCCTTATCAGAGGGGTTCCGAGATGCAGGCAAGAAAGTTTTACTATTAATGGATTCACTGACCCGATTTGCAATGGCACAGAGAGAAATTGGCCTTGCTGCTGGAGAACCTCCAGCCAGTCGAGGGTATGTACCTTCTGTTTTCTCTGTTCTTCCAAAACTTCTCGAGAGAACCGGTTCTCTCGAGAGTGGTTCGATAACTGCTATTTACACCGTTCTAGTTGAAGGAGATGACATGAACGAACCCGTTGCAGATGCTGTTCGGGGTTTTCTTGATGGTCACATCGTATTGGATCGCGACTTGGCAAACGCCAATCACTTCCCAGCTGTAGATGTATTGCGAAGCGTAAGCCGCCTTGATCGTGCAGTTTGCTCTTCAGAAGAAATGAATTTGATATCTAAATCCAGAGATCTTTTATCAGTCTACAAACAAAACGAAGATCTAATCAATGTTGGAGCGTATGTTAAAAACAGTAATGCCAAAATTGACGAAGCGATCTCAAAATATGATTCAATCTCTTCATTCCTCAAGCAACCATACGACAAGCTTCACAACCGTGATGAGAGTTTTAAGATTCTCTCATCCATCCTTTAAATTTTAATGAAGGCATTCAATTTTAAGCTAAAAACCCTTTTGAAATTAAGACAGGCTTTTAAAGAGAAAGCCCTTTTTAATTATGGCAAAGCGGTACATGAAGCAGAAGAGATGCAGCACTCCCTGAGTTCTTTAAATCATAAACTTGAGGATCTCCACTCTTCCATCAAGCACAGGAGAGAAAAGTCATTTTATGGACCAGAGGAAGAGCATTACCAAAGGAGTATTATTTCTGTAAAGAATCAGATTCTAAACTTACACAGTAAGCTGAAAAGTGCTCATGAAATTCGAGAGGCCAAGAGAAAAATATTCCTCAAAGCTGACGCAGATGTCAAAAGCCTAGAAAAGCTGAAAGAAAGGAAAAAAATCGAACATGACATCTTCGAGTATAAAAAAGAAGAATCACAGGTTGATGATGTCATCACGGCGAGGTTTAACTACAATTTAAAATCATCCATATCATGAAAATATCACCTTCATTAATCGTCATAATTGCGGTCATTCTTTCCGTAGCTAGTGCAGGCGTAATGCTAACCTTGAATTACGATGCTTTGTTCAAGCGAAAACCAATCATAAAAGCTGAATTTACCAGTGTGGAGTTCGATGCGGATGATACCAGTTATTCACCTGCTGAGACACATTCAATGAATCAATTATCCAAAGAGCTTGCAGCTCTCAAGGAGAGACTGATCGAAAGAGAAAATGAACTAGATGCAAGGGAATCTGCGATTTTAATGGATATGGAATCTTTGGAAAAGCAAAAGCGTGAATTGAACCAAATCAGAGAGGACCTAGAAGATCGACTCGCTGATTTTGAAGCAAAGCAAGGTCAAGACCTCAGTGAAGAGAAGCTTAAGGAGTACAAAGATACGGCCAAGAGATGGGTGGAAATGGGACCCGAAGTAGCTAGTGTCGAAATCCAAAACTGGAGACAGAAAAGAATGTTTGAGCAGGCTCTTACAATTTTCGAACTTTTAAAAGCGGAGGACAAAGCTCCAATCATTGCTTTTATGCTGAACAGCGACGACGATGCAATGATCGAACTTGCTGATGCACTTGCGATGAGAGACCGTGGATTACTACCCTCTGTTGGTTTAAATGACCCATCTGCGGTATTGCCAAATTAATTGTGGAGGTTGTATCACAAATTAGCGGAAATGCTAATGGGGTAAATCCCCCCAATCCAAATCATCAAAGTATAGGAAGGAATGGATCTTTCTGGCTACCTCCATCTACAAGCGATTCCTTTGATTCAAACTTAAGAAACAACATTGGAAAAGATTTGAAATCTCAGGATCCGAAAACACAAAAACAACCAACAAAGAACTTATCCCAGCAAGTATCCGCAAATTCGATCAAAGCACTCTCAACTGACAAGAAAACCGCATCAACGACTTTGCCTGGGAAGAACCCTGCTAAAACCGAGGAAACAAAGCAACTGCCCCGAGAGCCAGTGATTGGTTCTAGAAGTAGGCAAGCCAACCCCAAAGCTTCAGTTCCGATTTCTAAACGCACCACTTTTGATAACAAGCCTGATTCCCTAATCATTAATAGAGAAGCGAAGGTAAATAAACATTCTTCTTTAAATAAAACTGACTGTTCATTGATACAGACCAATCCGGATTCGAATAAAAAAGAGGGTCGCTCAAAAAATCATAGCACTGGCACAAGAAATGCTCAACTTTCGGAAAGCATGTTTAACTCTAACCAAAGTACAGATTTCGGCCATCATTTGCTTCGCTCGGCTACTCCTGATTTTCACAAAAAATCACAAGTTCTTAAGTCAGTTGTTTCCAAGGCAGTACCACCTCGTATTTCTTACATTACCAAGTTTGAGAAGAAAATAGTACGGTTTGCGCTTGATTTGCCAGATGGTGCCAAGCTTGGTGTAAGGCTGGAAAAAAATAATGAAGATTTTTCTCTATCGTTCATCAGCCAAGATAAGAATATTCAAGACATGATTGCCTATTTGGGCTCTGAAATTTTTAAAAACACTCAGGATATTAAAATAAAAATCTTTGGTTCTTATCAAGATATGGATCAATACAACTCGCTCGCTGCGTAAATTATCATGATTGACTCACTAGCAACCATTCAAAATTTAGGATCTAACCCAAGAAGTACACCAGAAGCGTCTGACGACTCAAAAAGTAGTGCTACCTTGCAAATGGAAGATTTTCTCCAACTACTAACAAGTCAGATTAGCAATCAAGATCCATTGGAACCGATGAAGGACACGGAATTCATCTCCCAAATGGCGAATATTGCCTCCCTTGAACAAATGCAGCAATTTTCTAAGGGCTTTGAATCTTTCGCGAATTCCCATAAGGACATGGTAGCACAAGCTTATTTAGGAAGAGTCGTTGAAATCAAGTCCGGTGGTGAGCAACTAAGTGGCACAGTTCATTCTGTAGAGCGGACCGATGATGGAAAAATCTCTGTTCTTGTGAATGATAAGGCATACGATCCAAACGACATTGTAAAAGTGAGCTTGCCTCCTCAATAATATGATTCCCTCTCTACATAATGGTGTTTCCGCACTAAAAAGCCTTACACAAGGATTGCAGGTACTGGGTAACAACATCGCCAATGTTAATTCCCTTGGTTATAAATCATCTCGGGCAAATTTTTCAGACAATTTTTACATGCATGTAAATGACGCTGAATCTGGTGCAGATGGAGTCCCTAGCAATAATGTGCAGCAACATGGAACCGGAGTGCATGTTAGTTCTTTATCCTCTGATTTCAATCAGGGAACTATCGAAGTTACCGGTCTGGACTTGGACCTTGCTATTCAAGGGGAAGCCCTACCGAATGGTGGAGGTTTCTTCGAACTCCAAGATCCTACTACAGGAGACCTTTACTACACAAGAGCGGGAGCCTTTGAATCGACAGTTGATGGTCTCGTAGTTACCAGAGATCAATACCGCTATGAGTTATTAGGAGTTGAAGGAAAACCTTTACTTATTGGTCTCGAAAATGGAGAAACTTTATTGACCAGACGAATTGAGGAAGATGGGGTTATTAATTTGGTCGTCAGTCGGGAAGGAGAGGATATCATAAGAAAAGTTGGACAACTTAAAATTGCCAACTTTCAATCTCCGCAATACCTAAGAAGAGTTGGTAATGGTTTCTATTCTAATGGTCAAGTCGGTCAAAATGTTGCTGGAATTTTAGATAATAGCGTACCCGCAACTGGATCCAACGGAAAAATTAAGCAGTATGCCCTCGAACTTTCCAATGTTGACTTGACCAATGAATTTGCTGCTATGATATCACATCAGCGATCCTTTCAGGCTGGATCCAGAGTAATCACTACATCAGATGCGATTTTAACTGAAGCAGTAAATCTTAAACGCTAGCTTTTTCTAACCTATCATATAAAAATGTGTGCAGCCCAATTAGACGAACTTCCTGAGAATAACGAATCCGCCGAAAATAAATCAGGTGGGGGTAATCTTGTACCTGCTCTAATAGCCATTGTTTTGGCTCCCGCTCTTACTGTCGGAGCAATGTTCTTTCTGATTAAGATGAACAAACCCGAGGAAACCATTAAACCCCAAATCATTGAGGGTGGTCAACCCCTTGACATGGAACCTTCCGGTGAAGAAAAATTTTACGAATTAACCAACCTCATAACCAATCTTGGTGGACCAATCAAATCACGTTACATCAACTTAGAGTTAAAACTCGAAGGCTTAGCAGGTGATTTTGAAAAAGTATTGGAAATGAATGAACATAGAATTCGTGACAAGGCATTAGCAATCATGGGTGCTTACACCTATGAAGACGCACAACTTGATGGCTTCCAAGAGAGAGTACGCGTTGATTTAAAAAAAGGGTTCTCTTCTGTCCTTCGAAAATATAGAGACGGAGAGAGTGATTTGATTCGTCAAATTTATTTTACCCAATTCGTTGTCCAATAAGATTCAATCATGTCACAAGAAGGAAAATTTGAAGACGAGAGTTTCGATCTTTCTGAGATCGAAGGTTCCTCCCAGAGCCCCATCTTCCTTCATGATGGATCAAAAATTACGGACGGTTCTTCAGTAAGTTCTAAGAAATATGACTTCACCAACCCGATCGTTCTTTCCGACTCTGATCTCAGCAAGCTAAAGACAAAATCGGAACAATTTGCCTATTACCTTGCAGGACACCTTTCGATGTTTTTGCGAACTGAGTTTAACCTTGAACTCGAAGATCTTACTGCTGACCTTTATTCAAACTTTACTCAATCTATTAAAACACCCTCCTGTGTTTCGATGTTTAAAATGCAGGAACTCAACGGTGTTTGCCTGCTTGATGTCAACTCCCACCTCTCAGCCACGGTTGTTGATCGAATCTTAGGTGGTCGCGGTTCAACTAATCCTGAAGAGAGGGGTTTGACAGACATTGAAAAAGCTCTTGTTGAAGATTTCAATCAAATCATTTTGCAAGAATGGTGCAAGCAGTGGGAATCAACCATGAGCCTTACTCCTAGTATTATCGGTTCTGAAAGCTCTGGTAAATTCCTTCAAACTTCTCCGGCTGACGCTATGATGCTAATCATGAGTATGGAAGCCTCTTTTGGAGATGTATCTGGGCCGATGCGAATTGCAGTTCCTTATTACACTATGGAACCTGTTCTAAGCAGATTGCTTGCATCTGTATCTAGTGAGGAAAATAAAACTTCCAGACCACCCAGATGGCACGAAGTGTATGATAACATTCCTGTTGATGTATCTGCCGAATGGGATGCATTTGAGCTTTCATTGCGCGACTTATCGAACCTTAATGTAGATGATGTCATAGAAATGGATCCATCCTTGATTACACAAACAAAATTGAGAATTGAAAATCGTACCTGCTTCACTGGAGAAATCGGACTTGAAGGAGATCAAGTAGCATTTCAAGTCAATGAAAGCATTACTGACGCATTAAAGATGATTGGAAAAAACCATGGATAGTAAAAAAATGGATATCGTAATGGACGTCAAAGTCAGCGTAACCGTCCAACTTGGAACGGCTGAATTGCCGATGAAAGAAGTGGTCGAACTAAGCCCAGGCGCCCAAATACAGCTTAAGCAGAATGCAAAAGATCCGGTTAGCTTACTGGTTAATGGCAAGCTGATTGCTCACGGTGAAGTGGTCGTGATTGATGACAGATTCGGATTGAAGATTACTGAAATCATCGATTCTCCGTCCTAGCTCAAATTTGACGCATTTTGAAATGCATGAATTGAGGTCATAAATTGATTTCATGGTTGTCATCGGTTTCCACTTCAACCACTTCCTTCACAGATAATTCATGGTTGTGGGTTAGGGTAGTTGCTTACTTAGGTTTGCTTGCTGGAATTGCTTACTTTTTGACTCTTTATAAACGCAAGAAGCAATTTACTTCATTCAGTCAATCCAATGGAAAGATCGTGATCGTAGATACCTGTCCGCTTGGGAATAGACAGTACTTAGTTGTTGCTCAATATGGTGATGAGAGACATTTGATTGGAGTTAATTCAAATTCCATTTCTCATTTGTCAAAACTGGAAATCACAAAAACTGACAACCAAGTTTTAGATTCAAATATAACCAATGATGAAGATTCTTAAGGTTATATTGATTTTACTTACCATCGGTTGGCTCCAAATTGGCGATCTTTCCGGACAAACTACAGGTACTGGTTCTCCTGGATTAAGAATTGATGTTTCTGGCACAAATGACGACGGAGACTTTGGCGTAGCGATTCAACTCGTAATTGCAATGACGATCCTAACTCTTGGGCCGTCTATCATCATGATGATGACCTGCTTTACACGAATGGTCATAGTTCTTGGATTCGTTCGGAATGCCATCGGTGTGAATGCAGCTCCTTCGAGTCAAATCATTATTGGCTTATCCCTCTTTCTTACCTTTTTCGTAATGGGTCCAGTATGGAATAAGATCTACGATAATGCGGTTGCTCCATACATGGCAGATACAATGAAATCTAGCGATGCGCTAATGGTAGCGACCGCTCACATGAAAGATTTCATGCTAAATCAAACCAGACAAGAAGATGCACAGTTTTTCTTGGAGATTTCCAGACAGGGTGCAATGACAAGAGACGAACTACCGCTGAGCATTGTGGTGCCATCTTTTGTATTGAGTGAATTGAGAACTGCATTTCAGATGGGTTTTCTTATCTTCATCCCATTCATAATTGTTGATTTCATTGTCGCCTCTTCATTGATGTCTATGGGGATGATGATGATGCCGCCAGTAGTTATTTCTATGCCATTTAAGCTTCTTTTATTCGTCTTGGTAGATGGCTGGTATTTAGTTATTCAATCTTTGGTCAACAGCTTCAATGTGTCATAATATTTAACCCTAAAGGAGAGCACCAATCATGACAATGGAACTTGCAGTCGATATTATGAGAAATCTACTACAGACTGGACTAATCCTATCCATTCCTATTTTAGGAACCGCCCTTGTAGTCGGTCTAGTAGTGAGCTTTGTTCAGTCCATCACGAGTCTGCAAGAGCAAACTCTCACCTTTGTGCCTAAACTGGTCTGCGTCTCCCTTGCCATCGTAATTTCCGCAAATTTCATTCTTAAGACAATGACAGAATTTTGCATTTCAATGTTTAATTTGATCCCAACGATGGCTCAATGACCATTGAAGCTGGTGAAATAGTTGTTTGGGTGCTCGTTTTTTTAAGAACGGGCGCTTTTTTTCTGGGCATTCCACTTTTCGCGGGGAAACTTATCCCTGTAAGAATACGGACAGCGTTTGCTCTAATTTTATCTATTTTGATTAATCCTTTAATCCCAGCAAATTTGGAGATTGCCACTCATTTTGCTGGAGCAATCCTCTTGGCGTTAAATGAAATCTGTATCGGGCTAATGCTAGCCATGACTGTACGAATGATTTTCTTTGCTGTTGAACTAGCCGGTCATTTGATTTCCTACGAAATCGGACTAATGGCAAGCAACAGCGTCAATCCTCTTCTTGGCTCTACTGACGCTACCCTTACCACTCTGCTTTATTATTTTAGCTTATTAGTCTTTTTTGTAGCAGGAGTACATTATGATGTATTAAAGGCTTTCATTCTAAGTTTTGAAATTCTACCCATTGGGAAATATTTTCTGACAGCTAGTCCAATGGTTGAATATGCGAGAGAAGTCTCAAATGTTTTTGTTGTTGGAACTTTGATTGCAGCTCCCTTCATAGCTTTGAATTTTATGATCAACATTTCATTCGCAGTCCTTGGTAAAGCAGTCCCTAAAATGAATGTTTTCATGACCAGTTTCTCTATTCGTATTCTTTCCGGACTGGTACTTTTGGTTTCCTCTATTTTATTGATCACCTCTTACATATTGGATGGCAGTAAACGCTCGGTCAGCATCATGCTGGATATTATTCAAAACGGATAAATCATACCCTAATAATCAATGGCTGATGTAGATAAAAGTTCGAAAACCGAACCACCTACAGAGAAAAAACTCAATGACTCAAGGGCAAAGGGGCAATTTGCAAAGGCTCCAGAAATAGGAATGACCTTTACGCTGTTGGCGGGGCTACTTGTAATTCTTTTTCTTGGTCCCAGTAAGGGTTTGGAAATGCTAACTTTCACCCGATCTATTTTTGAAAACATCGACTCAATAACCAGTACTCAAGAAGGTGTTTCGCATACTTTAACTTCGTCGTATTTTTCATTGGCTTTGATCGTACTTCCACTACTCGCTGGATGCTTTCTCGCTTCTTTAATAGCGGAGGGTCTCCAAACTGGTTTTCGTTTTACTCCCAAAGCGATCGAACCTTCACTTAAGAAAATGAACCCTATTTCTGGAGTTCAGAGAGTCGTAGGATTAAAAGCACTTAAAACTTTCCTTATAGACCTTCTTAAATTCACTGCAATCGGATCAGTTGTTTGGTTGACGCTGATAATTTTTTTGGATGATCCGATTTTTTATGCTCCAGTACCAATCCAACATATACCCCAATTCATCTATAAACTCTTTCTCGTAATGTTTACGATTCTTCTGCTTATGCTGACAATCATCGCAATTATAAGCTATTTCATCAAAAAAAAGGAACATGATGAAGAGATGAAAATGACTAAACAGGAAGTAAAAGAAGAGAGAAAGAGCAAAGAGGTTTCAAGTGAGGTTAAAACCGCTCAGAGAAAAAAGGCTTTAGAGCTTTTAGGTAGTCAGGGAGTTGCTGATGTTTCCACTGCCGATGTGGTTGTTACAAACCCGACCCACTATGCAGTTGCTCTAAAATATGAAAAAGGCACGGATAATGCTCCTATAGTTGTCGCGAAAGGAGAAAACCTATTGGCCAGAAGAATAAAACTCATAGCAAAAGAGCACGAAGTTCCCATGATTGAGAACAAACCCGTCGCTCAAACGCTTTATGCCCTAGGCAGAGTAGGGGAACAAATACCAATCCAGCTGTACAAGGTAGTTGCTGAGATTTTAGCTGAGGTTTACAAAAAACATGCTTATTATTTCCATCGACTGAAAGCTCGGAGGATTTTATCCAAAATGCCATTGGCAAAATCATTTTCATGAGCGAATTATTTCAGAATTTCCGAAGTTACTTCTCTCGGATAAAAGGGAATTCAGACTTAGGTTTCGTATTTGGTCTGTTTGGAGCAGTGCTGCTATTAGTTTTGCCAATACACAAAGATATTTTGAGTATTCTCTTGGTTTTCAGCATAGCGATTTCCTTGCTGATTCTCCTTACGGTCATCTATGTAAAAGATCCACCTGAATTTTCGGTTTTCCCAACTCTCCTTCTTGCTGTTACCCTTTACCGCCTTGGCCTAAATGTAGCATCGACAAGATTAATCCTACTGGATGGTGATGCCGGTTCTGTAATTCAATCTTTCGGAACCTTCGTGGTTGGAGGAAACTATGTAGTCGGAGCGGTGATATTCTTCATTCTGGTCATTATCAATTTTGTAGTGATCACTAAAGGTGCTGGAAGGATCGCAGAAGTAACTGCCCGTTTTACTCTAGATGCTATGCCCGGTAAACAAATGTCGATCGATGCGGAAATGAACTCGGGAGTGATTACGGAAGCACAAGCACTTGAAAGGCGGGAGAAAATCCAAAAAGACGCAGATTTTTACGGTTCAATGGATGGTGCAAGTAAGTTTGTCCGAGGTGATGCCATAGCTGGAATATTTATTACCATCGTAAATGTACTAGGCGGTATCTTGATTGGTTATTTCCAGCGTGACATGAGCATGTCGGACTCCCTACAAACCTACACAGTGCTATCAATTGGAGACGGTTTGGTAACCCAAATTCCAGCTATCATCGTTTCAATTGCTGCAGGAATTTTGGTAACTCGTTCTTCGGAAGAATCCAACTTGGGTGAATTTGTTGGCAGACAATTGACGGTTTATCCCAAGGCAATCGGTATTGCTGGAGCAATGTTAATGATGTTTGCTCTATTTCTCTCCGAAACTTTTTGGCCATTCTTCATTCTGTCAATTTGTTGTTTTGGAGCCGCCTATTATTTCTCAAAGAAATCTCACGAACCACTACTCGAAGATATCGGTGGACAAGCCTTTTCTAATGCTACCTCCAGCAACGCTGCTTCAAATAAATCTTTACCCAACAACTCAGATTCCGCAACTGAATTGGAAGGTCCAAAACTTTCTCCCATGGAGAGTGCCATCGAACAGGAAGTATTTGGTCTAGAAATGGGATATGGTCTTCTAGTCCTAGCAGATAAGAAAAAAGGGGGTGACTTATTGGAACGTATAACGGGTGCTCGAACCAACTTTGCAAAAGAAATGGGAATGCTTCTTCCCACAATCGGAGTCCGAGACAACATCGAATTGGAACCAAATGAATATCGTTTTATGCTTCGAGGAAAGGAGATTGTACGTTCAACTCTCATTCCTGACAGATCCTTGGCAATGAGTATGGGAGATGCCGATGCAAGCAAACTAAACGGTATTCCAACTACCGAACCTGTTTTCGGAATCAAAGCTACATGGATTCCAGAAGAAGAAAAAAGGCGTGCAGAAGTTGAAGGTTGTACGGTTGTGGATCCCTCATCTGTTCTGGTAACTCATCTGGCTGATGTTTTAAAGAGAACCGCACATCTAATCCTCGAACGAGAAGGGACACAAAGGCTTCTTGATTTAATTAAAGACAAAAACCCCACACTTGTCGGAGAACTCCTTCCTGACCTTGTGAATGTTGGAATCATCCAAAGAACGCTTCAAAACTTATTAAGGGAACGAATTCCCATAAAAAACTTAACTTTAATTCTCGAGACCATTGCGGATATGGCAAATTTGACCAAAAATCCGGATGATTTGTCCGAGCAAACCAGAAAACGTCTGGGAATGTATTTCGTTAAAGAATACGAATCCGAACCAAATAAGTTAATCGCTATGACTTTTGAGCCAACTCTCGAGCAAACATTGATTTCCAGAGTAAAGCGCAGTCAGTTTGACATTGGCTTGGTAATGGACCCGCAACTCACTGAGGGTATCATCAAAGAGATTGAACCAAAAATAGGCGAAATGGGAAGCAATGGAATTACTCCAGTAATCGTTACTACGGCAGAGCTAAGACTTGCCTTTAGGCGATTTATGGAACCGTCCTACCCACAATTGGTTGTATTAGCCTATCAGGAACTGCCCTCTGAAACTCAGATTGAACCTTTTGGTGCAATCGCACTGGAAAACCAGAGTTTCCCCGAAGAGATCATTAACGCTATGAATGAGCAATCTGCCGAAAATAAGGAGGTCGTTCCTGCTTAAGATATGGAAACTTTGAGCGAAAAGAAAGACGCTAATGTTGGAAAGCGATACAAATTGATCGTCCGCTCCGCTGAGGAAGCGGTCCGGATCATACGCGACAAACTTGGTGATCACGCTAAGGTTCTTTCCGTCCGTCAAGTCGGAGGAGAAGGGCTGAAAAGATTCATTTCTTCACCAAAACTTGAAGTGATTGCCGAAGTAAAAAATCCCGACACAGTCGATACATCAGAAGAGGATCAGGTTCAACAGGTCGACAATATTCCCGTTGCCTTGGATGAAAAAAAGCAGAACGATTCACCTGTTGAAATTCCCTCAAATCATTCGACTGTTAAGCATCCAGATGAAAAACTTGATAAGGAACAATCAACTGTCTCCTCAATCACCGAAAACGAAACTCTCTCCTTACTTCACAAGACCGGGTTTGATCAAACTTTGCTGAATGACATCCAATCGTGGGCCAATTGGAAGGATTTCAAAGACCTTCCTTTGGCAGACGCGCTAAAGCATATCACCGTAGGTTTATCTGATCGATACCGCTCCACCACTGAGCTCAAAACCAAGAATAAGATTGCCCTAATTGGTTCGCCCGGAGTGGGCAAAACAACAACTCTTTGCAAATTCCTTGCCCATGAAGTTTTCATGAACAAAACCGCTCCAATGGTATTAAAAGTGGAAAGTGGAGTTCCCAACCCAGACGATGCCTTACGTATTTTTTGCGAAGTGGTTGGAGTAACTCTCTACCGCCAAGCTGAATCCGTACCGGAGGCAAATGAACAGTGCCCCCTATATCTTGATTTCCCAGGACTTTCTTTGAATAACTTAGAAGACTGGACTACCACAAAATCGACTCTAGATGAACTGCAGGTAGAGACTCGAGTTTTGGTGGTAAACGGTGCTTATGATAAGGATGTACTGTTCAAAAATATTCATACAGCAAATCACCTTGGCGCGACTCATTTGGCAATCACCCACTTTGATGAAATTTCTAACTCTACTAAGCTATGGCCACTCTTACTAAGAAGTAATTTGACACCACTCTGTATTTGTAATGGGCAGAATGTTACTGGAGATTTTACCACCGGGGTATTGAATCAAATGATTTCACGAACCTTCCCGGAGGAACTTTACGCAAAAGGATTTTCATCCTACCAAAACCTATGACCTTATGTTAAAAGACGACGCAAAATTCTTTTTCTGCCTCAGTGGATTCACCGGATTTTCTGTTTTTTTCTCGGTCTCGTTTTTCTTACATCAAAATGCAGTTCTATCCTTAGTCTATGGTACGATTGGATGTTTGTTTTTTTCAATTACAGGAAGATTTTTACTGGGCTTTGTACTTAAAGGTCAAAGTGCTGTAGTAAATAACACGGAGGAACTACCACAGATAAAAAGAGAGCCTAATCCCGACACCGTACCGAATCAAAAGCCAAGAATTAACGAAACCGAAAAGTCAATGAGTGAAGCGGTCACCAAAGTAGGCCGAAAGGTCGACGCTCGAAAGTAATTCGAAAAACGAATAATTAAATGAGTGCGTTGAAAGCTGAAAAACAAATTCCTGATCAGGACCAGCAAGGTCAGTTGAAAGGTATGGCTCAAGCCGCAGAACGCTACAAAAAAGCAATGCAAGATCAAAAATCCAGAGATCTCTGGATTGAAGATTATCTTCCTTTAGTTAAATCAATCGTTTCCAGAATGAGGAATTATTTTCCCGAAAGTTACGATACGGAGGACATGTATGGTATTGGGGCCAGGGCACTTGTCGTTGCGGTCAATCGATTTGACCCATCTAAAGGAAAATCCTTCGGTAGTTATGCTACACTTCGAATCAAGGGTGCACTACTTGACGAACTTAGGAAAATTGATTGCCTTCCAAGATCAAATCGAGCCAAAGCTCGATCCCTGCAAACAACTATCTCAAATTTTGAGACCAAATACCGACGGAGTCCAACGGTCGATGAGATTCAAAAAGAGTTAGGAATAACTCAACCGGAATACGAAAAACTGCTCCAACAAACCCAACCAGTTACCTTTGTTCCAATCGATGGTGGGTTTTCTGATTCTAACGGTCCTGCAGACGAAGGTTTGTCATTATCGGAAACCTTATCCGACCCGACTCAAGCAACCGCACAAGAAGTTACTGAAAAAAGGGAAAAAATTATAATTCTCAGAGACTTGATTAAAGATTTGCCCGATCAGAATAAGAAGATTCTGATGCTTTATTACTTCGAAGAATTAAAGTTGTCTGAAATTGCTCAAATCTTTAGCTTGACCGAAGGACGAATCAGTCAAATTCTATCCCATTCAATATTATGTCTTCGCTCAAACTTTCGAACCCTGGAATCTAACTAATCACTTAATATGCTTTTAGCCGTTGGTATCGTAATTGTTTTCGCTTCCTGCATAGGAGGTTTCGTGACAGCTGGGGGAAACCCCATCTCTCTTGTTCACCCCGGTGAAATCATGATTATTTGCGGGATTGGCTTGGGTATTTTAGTCGTATCCAGTCCCAAAAGTGTCTTGGTAAGCTTGAAGGAAGATATTTTAAAAGCCTTCAAAGGGGGAATTGCTAATCAAGGAAAGTTTATCGATTTATTGGTCCTTCTTTATGAACTGTTTATGCTAGGACGGAGAAAAGGGACTCCTGCTTTAGATGAACATGTAAGCGAGCCTCAAAATAGTTCCATTTTTACAAAATATCCCTCCTTTTTAAACGACAAGGGTTTGGTGGAGTTTCTATGTAATTCCCTCAGACCAATTGTGGACGGCAGATGTAAACCAGGAGAAATTGGGGGTATCCTAGACGCTGAGCTCCAAAGTCGTGAGGCTGAGGCAACCAGATCGGTTAAGGCAATCGAAATGATTGCCGATGCCTTACCGGGGGTAGGTATCGTTGCTGCCGTTTTGGGTATTATCAACACGATGTCAAACTTGGAAGACCCAGAATCAGTCGGGTATAAAGTTGCTGCTGCACTTAGTGGAACCTTTCTTGGTATCTTTCTAGCATACGGAGTTGGTATCCCATTGGGCCGATTGGTTTCCCTTAATCAAACGCAAGAATTTCTTTATTATCGAATTGTGCAGAGATCCGTATCCGGATTTGCTACTGGATTATCTCCAATCATGGCGGTAGAAATCGGCAGGAGATCGCTGGATAAGCAAATCCAGCCATCCGCCGATGATCTCGAAGAGAAGTGCAAGGAAGCAGCAAAGGGAGCTTAGAAGTCTCGAATTGAAATGCCCACCCCCCCCAAGCATTTATTTCTAAAGCAACGTCGCAAGTATTTCCACGGCGGAGCTTGGAAAGTTGCGTATGCTGATTTTGTCACTGGAATGATGTCTCTTTTCCTTGTGCTTTGGATTCTATCACAGGATGAAGAGGTGATTATCGCAACAACTCGATTTTTCAGAGACCCATACAAAGCTGGCGTACCTAAATCCACCCCCGTCGAGCAGAAGGACGCACGTCCAGGGAGTATGGTAGATCAGATAGTAGGTCGCTCGGACACGACCATGAGGAACACAGACGACACCACCTCAATAGATATCGATGTATTGCACCGAATTGCTCAAGACTGGTACCAAAGACTCAAACTTCATGAGATTGATGATTCAGTAATTCAGATAGAAGCCACTTCTGATGGTTTGAAGGTGACTCTTTTCCATGGGGATGAGAAACCCCTTTTTGAAGATTCCTCTGACAATTTAACGACCTACGGCAGAAAGGTTATGCTTCGGATGTCCTGGCTACTTTCTCAGCATGTGCTTGTTTACAGGGTTGATTCTCACACCAATCACCTAGCTTCCAGTATTGGGGAAAGAGGGGAAGGCCCTTGGGAGATGTCTCTTAACCAAGCTCAAGAATTTGTTGAAGCACTGAACTATTATTCTGCTGGAGACTTAAAAGAAAAACTCGAGAGAATCACTGGACATGGCACCACCAAACCAAATGACGCAAGGTACCCCAATCAGCATGATAAGAATCGTAGAGTTGAATTAAGCCTTGTTCTGGACATGAGTAAGAATGATTTAGCTCAGTTCAAAAATAATTAGGTACGACAATTGCTTAATAATTAATTATGCAAGGATATCTGACAGGTAGGGGAGATATGAATGAGAGTTCAGATGGTTCTAACGATCCTGTGTTCCGATCTTATCTTTCAGCCAATCAGGAGATAAAACCTGAAAATGAGTCTGTTTCCTCTGAGAGTGACCTAGAATCGGAAATTATCTATGATCAAGCGAATTGCCCAAAGGTCGAGGTACTTTCTGAGGATGGTGTACCTCAAAAAATTCTGATTCATTTAGAAGACGGAAAAATTCTACAAATTCAGTGTAATTACTGAATTTTTACTTACCGAATACTTTTTAGAGGCAGATTCTGCCCACCCTGCAAACCTATAGTGGCATGCATTTTGCTTAACATGAGAGCGTGAACCTTTCTTTATTCGAAAACGCCTCAGCATTACGAGGTTTAGAACAATACCAAAATGTTATCGCCAACAACATTGCTGCAAGTCATGTGGCAGGTTTTAAAAAAGTCGCCGTAAGTTTTGAAGCCGTCGAGGGTGGAGAAATTGCCAGAAGTACCCACGATCGACTTCGTAACGAGATGCCTGGTTCATTTCCAGTAATGAAAAACCAAGTGGATTACCACGAGGGTGAGATGAGAGAGACTCACAATCCGATGGACCTTGCACTACGTGGCGAAGGTTTCTTCGCATTGATAAACACAAATGGTGACTCCGTCTACACTCGTGACGGGCAATTCTATGTAAATTCAGAGGGTGTGATGGTTAACAGTATGGGGCATGAATTTTCCGATGTAGGAGGTTCATCCATTCAGACAATTCCTGGTGGAGGAGATTTAAGTATTGATAAAGAAGGACTTGTTTATCAAAGCGGTCAAAACATTGGACAGGTTGGCGTCTTCGTTTTTGAGGACCCATTGATGGATTTACAAAAGGTGGGCGGTGGCTTCGTAGCCA
>JAYYRA010000014.1:0-25006 GCA_036127675.1 Verrucomicrobiota bacterium | reverse complement strand
TTTTCAGATGATGATTCCTTTTCGATTACATTCTCCTCGGAAGACTCATTTTATTTCCAGGCATTTGCCGGGAATGAGAAGGGCACCACGCTGGGAGCATGGAAGAGGGTAGGGGCTAAATCTCATACCTTACATTCACCGATTCGTGGATCGGTGGAAACCGGCGACGGTTGGTTGGCATCCGATTGGTTTGGAGACTTCCGGTATTTTGAAAATGGATGGGCCTACCATTTTGGACTGGGGTGGATTTATCTCAGTGCAGATAGAGAAGATGGGGTGTGGCTATGGAGAAAAGAACATGGCTGGCTATGGAGTAACCAAGCAACTTGGCCGTTCCTCTGGAACCATGCGAGTGGCGACTGGATCTACCTGCTCATTCGTGAAGAACAGGACCCCGTCTTTTTTGATTATTCCACAGGCCGATACGGGTTGTAAAACTAATAGGTTCAAGATTACTTAACGATAAATAAAACCAAAGCTCATGGATGGGATTTTAGATATTCTAAATGATCTGAAGATAAACCGAAGAATTGGTTCCGCGGTAGATAAAATTTTCGAGCCAAACATTGGGACATCGGTAGATTTATCTTTTTCCATGCTTGAGGTGAGCACCACTTTTTCAACTCGCCTGGGAGAAGTTTATAAAGGAGGCAAAACCATACTGGCTAAAATTGTAGGCACAGAATTAGAGTGTTCTATTCTTTGTGCTAAAGATCAAAACGAATGGGTAAACGAGCTAGGAAAAGGGGATGAATTTAACATCCTCGTAAAAGTACTTCAATTCGACAAACTTTATCAACGGGCAGTTTTTGGCCAAGTTTTTGAAGATGAGTCAGAGTTATCAAATCCTGAGCCAGTAGTTACAGAAAATTTGAAGGACGATGGCAATTCTCCCCTGAATTTAAAAAGTAACGAGAAAGGTGCTAATTCATTGAATGAGGATCTTGAATGGGAAAGATTTATGCTTTTGAACCTTTTAACCCAAGCAGTACAGCGAAAACCAAAGGTTTTCGGCGCAAATTATTCAGGAAAACTGCTGGACGAGAAAAGTAAAGACAGAGAAGATTCACCCACTGAAGAGAAAACAAAATCTGATTACGAGCGAGGGCAGGAAATTGTTAAAAAAATGTACCGCTTTTTTGGAGGGATGCTTGTAATGTTTAGCAGTTTTGTTGGATATATGAGTGACAATCACATATTCAGTTTTATTGCTTTCTTTGTAGGTCTTTACCTTCTTTTTCCAACTATGAAAATAGGTCTTCACCTTCTTTTTCCAGCTATGAAAAAGGTGAAGAGTGATTATAAAAAGGACAGAAACGGAAAATACTCCATACTATTCGTTTTCTTCATATTCATCCTTTTATTTAATGTGGAAAACCGAGTTGTAAGCGGGCTACTTTTTGGAGCAGCAGTCTTCTTTCTATTTACTTTTTTTAAACAAAAGTTCGAGGAGAATTATAAAAAATACTGATCACTTAACGATTGAACTCAGAGGGCTGAGTTCGATCGATTGCCTGTAGAAAAGAAATAGTACCTATACGCGGTACCACTTTTTGCGGCGTTTGCGATCGGTGAGCTTGTTGGCCTCATCGTCTCCCACAAATACTTCCTTCTTTGGATCCCAGGAAAGTTCGCGTCGCAGTTCGTATCCGATATTGCAAAGCTGGCAAAGAGTGGCTGTTCGGTGACCGGCCTCGGCATGAGCTATGGGCAGTTCACCATTGTGGATACAGTCGAGCCAGTCATCGTGATGATTCTTGGGCTGACGCAGGCTGACGGTTGCCTTGTAGTCCTTGATTAAATTTTCGGGGTCCGATTTCCAGGGTCCGCGGTCTACCCAGATGGTCCCTTCCGTACCGTAAAAGATAGTGCCTCCGCGCCAGTCCGGTGTGTTTCCATGATGAACCTCCACGCCATTGGCATAGACCATTTTTAGGTCTCGCTCGCCTTCTTTGGGAGGAATCACTTTTACGGGGCCGGTGTTATCGGCATCCATGGCCCATTGTCCGATATCGAAATGATGGGCACCCATGTCGGCAAGTCCACCGTTGCAGTATTCGCGGTAGCGACGCCAGGCCGGGAAGTGGTTATGCACATCATCAGGGCAAAGGATTTTATTGAACCCACGCATGGGTGCAGGTCCGAGCCAGGCATCCCAGTCGATTCCTTCAGGAGTAGGTTCCGTGGGAAGATCGCAAGGTTTGGGTGGACCACCCACGCATACGCGTATCTTTTGGAGTTCCCCAATCGCTCCGCTCCGTACCATTTCCACGGTGCGGCGGAATTTACCCCCGTATTCTGAACGTTGCTGGCTTCCGGTCTGGAAGACGATTCCGTTTTCCTTGACCGCATCGGCCATGGCCCGACCCTCCTTGATGGTCAGGGAGGTTGGCTTTTCACAGTAAACATGTTTTTTGGCACGGGCTGCCCGGATAGTGGCTTCGCCATGCCAATGGTCAGGAGTGGCGATCAGAACGGCGTCGAGAGATTTATCCTCGAGGAGTTCGAGATAGTCATTGGTGATCTTTAAACCATTCCATTTATCTCCCGGCGTATTTTTGGAGTAGTGCTTCTCTATAAGATCCTTGGTGTGCTTTGTCCTTACATCGGCTATTTCCGCGAAACCAGTGACCTGTGCACGGGGGTTGCGGATCAATTTGTGGGCATGGCCTCGACCCATTTTCCCTGGTCCAATAATCGCAATATTGATTCGGCTGTTGGGCGAGGAATCACCCTTGGCCGACCAGATATGGGAAGGCAAAATAAAAGGAGCGGAGGCGAGCGATGCCTGTTTAAGGAAGGATCTTCGATTTGTCATAGATTGGGCTGGTGTTTTAGGAATATATTTTCAGTAAATAATAATTAAATTTGGGCAATCCTTACCAAGATTTTGGAAATTCGAACCAAAGGTCAACTGGCATTAGGGGCTTGGGAAAAAAAGATTACAGATCTTCGGGGCTCAGTTGCTCCGCATCTTTCCATAAATGTTCGAGGGCGTAGTTTTCTCTTTGTTCCTTGGAGAATAAATGGACCACAAAGTCGATTGCGTCCAAAATGAGCCACCCGCTTGGCTGAAAGCGATCCTTGGACAAGGTTTCAATTTTGTTTTCCTTGAGCTCGACTTCGAGATTATTTCGAAGTGCTTTCAGATGAGGGTCTGAAGTACCGGTTGCGATAATAAAGCAATCGGTGAGGGGAGATTTATCTCCAAAATAAAGAAGTTTTAGGTCTTCTGCTTTTTTGTCGAGAAGAGCCTCACAGGCGATGTGAAGGTTTTTACGGAGTTCCGATTTTGTCTCAGGTAAGACGGTGCTCATAAGGTGTTAAGGTCAAAAAGTTGGTTCTTTTGCATGTAAGAAAATACAGATGGTGGAACGAGATGGGATATGTCTGTGCCTGTTTTAATATTTTTTCTGATTTCTGTGGATGAAAATGGAAAGAGTTCATTCCCTAATGCCTGAATATTTGTCGAGGCAGAGTCAGCAGGGGGCAATTTGCTTTTTTCAGTTGATGTCCTGTTAAAAACAATAAGCGAAAACTCGCTAAGAATTTGGTGATTAAATTTCCATTGGTCAAACTTGTCGAATTGATCATCACCAAGCATGAGGTGAATTTCGTGTTCCGGATATATTTTCTGAGCCTTCTGAAGAGTGTGATATGTGTAGCAGGTTTTTCCGGAATGAAGCTCATAATCGAAGATTTCAAGATTTGAATTTTCCTGAGCGATGGAACTGACCATTGAAAGACGATCCCCGGGTGAAAAAAGAGGTTTTTGCTCTCGCAGTGGAGCAAAAAAAGCCGGACAGAGCAGGATTTTCTGAAGTTTAAATTTTTCGAGTGCAGCGAGAGCAACCGATACATGACCTCGATGAATGGGGTCAAAACTGCCGCCAAAGAAGCCGATTTTTGGGGAGTTTGAGGAAGAAGTGACGGCCATGCCTGAATCACAAGGAACGACCTTCAGATTTATCAAAAAGAGTAAACATGCGTCCTTTTCTGAAATAGGTAACCTGCCCGGAACTTGA
Organism: Verrucomicrobiota bacterium; assembly: GCA_036127675.1. Lineage (GTDB taxonomy): Bacteria > Verrucomicrobiota > Verrucomicrobiia > Opitutales > Seribacteraceae > Seribacter. Next base: position 20,981 of record JAYYRA010000014.1, on the reverse strand, counting down.
TACAACTAGGGCAAGCGAATCAGTGACCTGCGTGATGGCCGCGGCAGCGGCGTGTCGTGTGCCCATGCCGCCGGGTAGCTCGATCTCATCGGCTTTTGCCTGAATCAGGCAGCCGGCGGATTCAACCACTCCATTACCCTGAACAATAAATGCACCATCAATCAATGCGAGTTCCTTGATAGTTTCATCCATGAAAGGATTCAAAATATTTCGATCCTCTTCAGCGTAGCCATGAAAAGGATTGAGAATGAGCTGCTTGGAGCGTTTAATCACTTCTTCATGGTCGCCAAGGATAAACATGGCTCCAATTGACTTTCCTTCGCGACCGGCAGTCGCCAAATCGGTGGCAATGGCAGTTAGGCGTTCGAGAGATTCAGCAGCCACATCTGTCGGTAGCATTTCATCACCTTGTCCAATTACGGATTCAAACTCTTCATCCACATCGACGACGAGAACTGTGTCGAGTTGTCCGCTGTCAGGAATACCTCCGATACAGCATACCCGGTCCTGAAAGCCAAAGATTTCACGGGTTAAACCAAGAAGAATGGCTGCCCTTAACTGGGAAAGCCTTGAGCGTGAAAGAGCCCGAACAGCAAGTGTGGCGTCAGCCCGATGGTGTGCCTGGTCCTCCTCCGTTACTCCCTCCCCGGCTAGGACAACCTTGAAATTAGGAAATGTCATGCGCGGAGCCAGGGTGGGGGGGAATACATCAGCAAAAACAAGAATGGTTGAGCATTCAGCCGCTTTGGCTATTTTGGCTGCCTCATCGGTGAGTAATTTATTGAATTTTGTCCGACGGCGGGCAGGTCGGTCATCAGTCTCGGCAAAGGCATTTCTGACAGCATTTTTGAATTCGTTCTTGTCCCTGGCCATCCACAGCTGGTCCATAATGGAATTGTCCTGAAAGGCTCGAGCCAGTGCAGCAAGAAAGGACAGATAGTTTTTGGCTTTCTCATTGGCTAGAAGGAGAAAGACAAAGCGGATATCCTCATAACTATCGCGCCCTTCAAAAGTCAGGCCGGCTGGACATCTTCCGACTGCCAGGGCATAAGGTCTTTTCATTTGAACGCGGGCATGAGGCAGGGCAACCCCCTCCCCGATGTAACTAGTAAGCGATTTTTCGCGGTCCACCAATTCTTTCAATAAGTTCTTTCGGCTGGCTGGTGTGGCCAATTGGGTTCCGAAAGTGTCAATTAATTCAGAATAAGCAGATTTCAGATCTCTGGATGAGAGATCGATGATCCTTGAATTTGAAATGTAGCGATCAATTCTCATTGATCACTCGAATAAATCGTGAAAAGCCAAAGGCTTTGAATGGTAAACCAATGGATGAACTATTTTTCCCACTTAAGGGCACCACTTTTAAGTTCGTAAATTAATCCAACAACCAGGACGAAGGTGAAAAACAACATGGGTCCGAGGATGGGGATGCCGGCTGCAACCAAATCGCGGTGTGTAAGAACCCAGGGAATAAGAAAAACCACATCAATATCAAAAAGTATAAAGAGCATGGCGGTGATGTAGAATTTAACTGAATACCTTGTTTCTCCGCCAACTTCAGATGCGAGTCCACATTCGTAAGGGGAATCCTTAATCTTACTGTGCCGTGCTTTTTGACCAAATATGTGACTTGCCACCAAGATACCAACCCCCATCCCTAATGCTAGTAGGATCTACAATAAAACGGGTAGAAAATCTGGTAAAGTCACTTAGTAATTCCTGCACAGATAAGAGTCTTGAGGCAAGTTTAAACACAGTCAAATTAGCTATTTCTAGTTGATTGAGATAGGTTAATTTTGTTTAATTGAAAAATTATTGAAATAAAACCATTCAAATATGAAAAAAATATCTGAGATTCGTATAGAAAACAACATTCGCAATACTTCCAAGGGTTTTACCTTAGTGGAAATCCTTATTGTACTTGCATTGATAGGAATTGTGGCAGGGTTAGCTATGTCCAATCTCGGAGAGATTTTTGGTGGTGGGCAAGAGAAAGCGGCAAAAACTTGGGTGAACAGTACAGGAGAAGCTTATGTTACGAGTTATTTTGCCATGGTGGGAGAGTATCCAAAGAGTCTTAATGATTTACGCAGTCCACCCAATGGTGTTCCTCCTTTTGTAAAAAGAGCTTCCGACCTAAATGATCCCTGGGGGAAGCCATATGTCTACCAGTATCCAGGCACCCGGAACTCAGGCAGTTTTGATCTGTCCACTACTACGCCTGCAGGACAGGTAATCGGAAATTGGGACTCCGGTAATTGATTTGACAATTCGAGTCCGGAGGGATCCTTTACGGGCTTTCAGTCTAATTGAAGTGCTTTTGGTGCTCGCCCTTGTGGGTGTGCTAATGGGGGTAGTGGCGGGTAATGCCGGAGCATTTATTGGCGGTTCCAATTTTGAGCCTCCTGATCGAGTCCTTAAACGAGCCGCTTTGGATGCGGTTTATTTTTCAAGTGAACGAAAAAGAAAGACTTATCTCAGTTATTCGTCTGAAAAGGTAAGTTTTTTAGTTTCTGATTCGACAGGGAATATTCTTTCCGAGCATCCGATTTATACTAAATTAGACGAGGATATTTTGGAGGATCAGCAACTGATTCCAGAAGTTTTTTTCTCAGGGGTGGGTCCACTTGCCGGAGAGTCAGGTGGGAGCACGATTTATACGGAAGAGCAACTCTCCCTGAACAGGGTAGCTTTTCATGCTGGTTCCAGTCAGCCATTTGAGGTGAAGATCTCATTTAGAGGAGAGGCAACCAGTTTGAAATTTGACCCTTTTTCCGGATATGTGCTGGCTCCGCTCAACGATGATTAAAAAATTTGCCAAAGGGTTTATGTTGGTTGAGGTATTGATTGCCTTAGCCATTTTTGGGCTTTCCGCGGTGTATCTTGTTGACGGTGCGTTTATTGCATCCCGAACAATCAGGGTCATGAAAGATACAAGAGAGTTGGAGCAGGATTTATTGTGGGCACGTAGTGAAATCTTTCGAGAGACTGATTATGAAAAGATGGAGGATGGTGGAGATCTGCCGACCATAAGTATGGGTGAAATTAGGTGGGAAACCGAGATTGAAATGACTGATATTGTTGATTTGTTCAAGGTACGCTTGCTCCTCGAATATGACGGAAATGAAGACCTTGGGGTGGAAGCAGGAGAAAGATCCTATTCAATGTTGATGTTTCGACCTGCCTGGGGGCGGCACGGTGATTTTTCTTCGGATAGAAACAGATTGCTTGATGACAAGAGAGATAAAATTCGGGAGATTCAGGAGGAGAGAACACTATATTGAAAAAGGGAGTACAAAGAGGATTTTCCATGGTCGAAGTGCTCCTTGCCCTTTCGATAGGCGGATTGGTGTTATTGGCTGCCAGTGCCCTGTTGGTTACGATTTCGCAGGCATGGGCAAACCGTCCTGCCACCCGTGACGCATTTGATGCTCATATTAATGGCGTATCCCATTTTTTAACCGCTGTTCTTGAGGAGGCGAGCGTATCCAGTTTTGCTCTTTCCAAAGACAAAAAAATTGATTTGCAATATCCGGTTGGTTTTTCGGATGCGGAAGATCCCCTGATTCACTTTTACCTAAGGGAAGCCCCTCCTCTGTTTTTCAGCCCTTATGGATCGGCAACGCGGGTTCATGCATATCTCCATTTGGAAGAGGGTGAAGGCTTAAATATGTTATGGTTTTCGGAACTTCAGGAACTTGAAAAAAATGATGAAGGAAGAATGGTACCCGAAGACGAAGATGAGATGAGGAAAACATTAGTGAGTCCTTTTTGTGCAGAAATTTTTTACTGTTATTACGGTGATGAAGATGCAGGTCCGGACGATATTAAGGAATGGGAAATTCAAAATTCGCTTCAGGAAAGTGACAAAAATAATGATTCATACCGCATACCTGCTTTCATAAAACTCGTTTTCCGTTGGGATGAGGAAAACTTGGAGCGTACTATCTCCCTTGCAATAGAGACCCTCGCACCCACTGGAATTGAGGAGGAGCCCAAATGAATTCTTTGCCAGCGAAAAAGAAGGGTTCCGTATTGGTTTTTGTTTTGGCAATGATTGTTCTTCTGGCCGTTCTTTCCCTTCGTCTGATGAAGGAAACGACTCAGGAATTAAGGCATGTCAGTCAGTTTCATAAAAGAGATGACTTGCGGACTTATGCCTACTCGGCCCTGGATTTAACCGTTGGGGTATTGAATGAATTTCGTATGGTTCTGGGAAAACTGAACGACCCAGGTCTAGGTTGGGGAGATCCTCTTTCATACGCCGGAATCAGTCCATCTGATCTTCTTAGTGATTCGAGTGGAGAAATGATAAATTCTCCGATCAAATGGAATATCAGATTACTCGATGAATCCGGAAAAATCCCATTTCATGAAATAAAAGAGCAGGATCTTGACGCCTTATTTGCATTTATGAAGTCGGGTGAGTATTCACTGATCAATGAGGACGATGGGCAGCCTTTCGTTGATGCATTAAAAGACTGGCAAGACCAGGATGACGAGGAAAGGGACGAAGGTGCGGAAGATGATTACTATGAGGATTTAGATCCACCTTATTGGACTCCTGACCGAAAAGTTGAAAATTTTGATGAGTTCAGAATGATTAAGGGTTTTTCCTACGACCGAAATGAACCGGAGAGCTCAGGTATTTTTTTTGATGAGCTTGGAAATGAAACACCAAACCTTGTAAATTTTAAGAATACATTTTCCTTTTTCAACGAAGGGGGATTTAATCCTGACGGAGCATCTGATTTTCTGTTAAGATTTCTTGCTGGGGAGGATACCAGTGCCTATGAGGATCTAAATGAGAGCAGGAATTCTGATTCTGCAACGGATAAAAAAAGATTCCAACAACTGGTTTCCGAATTGGCGAGCAAAAGGGAATTGAAAGTTAATCAAAATGCGAAAGTTTTCCGTTTGGAAATCAATGTAAACCGGGGAAAATCTAATTTTCAACTGCATGCAATTCTACTTGATATTGTTTCCAAAGGTACGACGCCCATAAACCGAAATTTAAGTCAACAAAAGAAAGGCGAAAAGAAAAGGAGTCCAAGAAATGTTAAAGTCCAATACCCGTTTCGCATATTAGCACTTCGTGAAAATGAAAATTTAATCGACTGATCCTTCCAATCGAAGTATTTTGAATTCAAGGAACCGTAATATTTTTTGTTGAAAATAATTAATATTCAAGAGTTTCTCCCCCGTTATGTCAGAAAAACAATACAATGAACTTGCCGTTCCAATGGCTGAGCTCAGCGAGTTTATTCTTAAGATCCCGGGCGAGCATTTCTTTTGCGAAACCATCAGGTTACCAGCAAGATTAGAAGGTGAGGATGAACTAGGCTTTAACAACGCGCTGAAGTCTTTTGTTCAAACTATTCTACAAGACACTTCCTTTTCTCCATATCCAGAGGAGCAATTGGCATGTGGATATTATGGTGAACAAAATGGACGCCGGGCTATTATTTTCGCCTGTCCGAGCTTTAAGCTAAGACAGCAGGGATGGCAAAATCTGGAAATTTTTCGTAGGGTTTTTCCATCTTTTGTCTCTCTGTTTGGTAAAAAATTTACAGAACCAACTGTTATTTTCCTGCAGGAGGGAGAGACTCTTACCATTGCATCCTTTGAAGCTGATTCCAGTGTCCCGGATCAGATTTTCTCATTGCCGGTTGACTTGGAAGATTCAGAATCTTTGAAGAAAGCGAGAGGGAAACTTTTATCTTTGGTTGATACATCAAAATACGAAGTAATTTCTGATATTCTGATAGCCGTAGATGTCGAAAGGCATAAAGATGGAAATTTTCATTTCGAGCACGAATGGAAGGAGGGGACTGACCCGAATTTAGAGATCGAGCAGACTGTTATAATGTCAGGCGATGACTTGTGGATGATTGATCTGCGGGCCAACGATTTTAAAAGCGTCGAAATTACAAGGAGAAGGCAGGGTCGCAAGAGATGGAAAGCCACGCTTGCCTGGACTCTAAGTATGGCTGCCATCCTGATTCTTTTCCTCGCAGTCAAAATAATGGGAGTAAAACTGGAAGATAAACAGTTGATGGCGAGTGAAATGGCCAAGGAAGTGCCTTTGGTTATTGAATCGCAGAAGCTTTTAGAAAAACTTCGCCAGAATAAACTGGGTGGAATCGATCCTTTTGGGGCAATTGGAAGGCTTTATGAATACCTGGGTGGTGGGCCAAACGATTTAAATGTCTTTTTTACTTTCGCTCATTTCAAGAGCAGAAATGAAATTGAACTTGAGGGGGAGGGGAAAAATGTAGAGGCAATCAATACTTTTTTGGAGGAACTTGTTAAAAATAAAGTAGCTAGTTTGCAAAAAAGCAGGACCGGTAAGGAATTGAGGGAAATTAAGAGTCAAACGGGTAAGACCACTTTCAAGTTTGATATTGAGTTAATAGAAGAAGAGCAAGTTGCACCCAAGACTGAGGATGCGAATGAAAAATCAAATCTCTCTAGATGAAAATTTTTGAGAAACTCTTTTTTCGATTAAACAGCCGGGAGCAGTCCCTTTTGGTCATTTCCTTATGGGTGGTTTTTTCACTTCTGCTAATGAAAATAATGCAGGGTGGTGTAGCGATTTGGAATGATTGGAGCTTAGCTTCCGAAGAAATTAAAGGGCATCAAATGGTGATCGGTTTAAAGCCGGTAATTGATGCGGCACTGGAAAAACAAAAAGTTGAGCAGCAGAATAAAAGTTATGATAAAAATCAGCTAAGCAATTTGGCATCCAGGCTTGCTGACCAAGTATTTCCCCAACGAGACTACCGAGAACTTAGTACAGATGAACGAGAAAGATACAAGCAGCACCGTGTTCGTATCACATTTAAGAGGGCCAGTTACGAAGATGTTCAGGAATATGCCGCTTTAATACGACAGGAAAGCCCCTACATGTTCCTCAGTGAAGTAAAGATAGAACCGAATTATCCACCAAAGTCCCGTCCTTACGACCCCACCACATTTGATGCGGTATTTGAGGTTAGTTCAGTAGAATTTAATAGACAATGAAAACCAGAATCATACTTTTTTTGAACTTTTTCAGCTTTGGTAGCCTGCTACTTGGGCAAGTGCCGGCAGACCAGGCTACAAATTCGGAGGAACCCCCGCCAATTGGCATTCCAACTGGCGTAGAAGGAATAGAAAGCGATGAACCATTGGATCTTGCAGTGGGCTTGCTATCTGACCCTGACGAGCTTGCTTTGATTGATGGTTTGGATGAACCAATGGAGAGACTCAAATTGCGTGACCAGGATACCAATATGATTCTCGATATGTTACAACTTATAACGGGTAGGTATATTCTTCGTCCTCAGAATTTACCGGCAGTTAAGATCTCTTTTGACAGTATGGAAGTTTTAACCAAAAGAGAGACCTTGAGTGCACTCGAGAGTCTGCTTGCCATGAATGGCATTGGCTTAACTAAAATCGACAGTAAATTTTTCAAAGCGGTGCCCGCGACCAATATGAATGTGCATGTTCCGATTTGGTTGGATGGACCAGCATCGTCGTTAAAGCCAAGTCAAAGAATTTACTTCAAGATGTTTCATTTGAAATATGCACCCGCAATTGAAGTAAGGGAGCAGTTGAACCCATTTTCCACTCCAAATGTCGGTAGCTTATTGGTTTTTGAAAAAGCGAACAGTATTCTGGTGACTGATGCACTGCTGAATCTTCAACGCATGGAAAAAATTCTTCTTACGCTGGACAGACCGATCAATAAAGAAGATTTGGGTACAGATTTCTTCGTCTGGGATACCAAGCATGCAGGTGCCAGAGAATTGGAAAGTAAACTTAAGTCTATGATAGAGGGTAGTTTGAAGTCATTTTTGGGTGGAACGACCCAAGTCGACTCAGATGAAAGAACCGGCAAGTTATTTATTGTTACCAGAAAAGAAAACATTGATACATTGAAATTTATATTGGAAACTTTTGACGCACCGGTGAAAATGAAAACGACCAGTAAGCTTTTTAAGCTTCAACATGCCGAGTCGAAGGAGATACAGGCGATATTGGATGAAGTGATTAAGAATCAGCAGCGAATTAAGCAGCAGGTACAGGGTCGAAATACCACACCGCGACCAACCCCAACCGCTACAAATGCTCCCAAAACACCTGCTGCAAATACCTCATCTTCAGCAACCAGTGACAGTGGAGGAGAGGGAATGCATGAATTTAGTGATTTTATAACCATTTCTTCGGATGAAAGGAGCAACGCTATTCTTGTTTATGGTACAAAAGCGGATATTGAAGAGATTGGAGGCATGATAGAATCACTCGATCAACCTCTCCCATTGGCAAGGATTGACACCATTTTCGTGATGGTCGATTTGTCAGAACAAAACCAACGTGGTATTGATGCACTGTTTGGGGGGTTGAAATGGAGTGATAATGATTCAGTCCAAACCATCATCGATCCGGGACCTGATGGCCAACCCGATACAGGTGATGAAACCACACGACAGATTGCTGGAACTGATTCCTTTGAAGGAACATTGAAAATTCCTGGATTAAACTCCGCCGCATCCTTCCAATTACAAAACTGGAATTTAAAACAAGTTGCGTGGGACCAGATTTTTTCCCTCGCTACAGAGAGAAATGATGTTCGTATATTCTCCACTCCTTCCTTGATGGTCTCACACAATGCACCGGAGGTTCACATTAAGATTGAAGACGAGAGGAACATCATCGTACCCACTTATTATGGAAATGTAAACACCACCCAGGGATCCAACACGGGGCAGCGTGACCAAATTACCGCTCGGACCGAACTTCAAATTAAAAAACCTAAAATTGGTCTCCCTCAATTGGATGAAAATGGTAAATTGATCTCTCGAGGTTCTATCTTTATGGAAGTGGAAGTAAGAGCTGAAAAATTTGATGAGACGAAGAGTAACACTTTTCAGGATCAGTCCTTACCCGCCAAAAAAATTCGGGAAGCTAGATCCTTAATCACAATAAAAGACGGGGAGATCATTGTATTGGGAGGGCTTCAGGAAGTGCAGGTGGACTCTACTGAATCGAAGTATAATTTACTGAGCGATATCCCTTATTTTGGTGAAAAATTCTTCAGGCCCAAAACCATTAAATATACGCCAACGGAATTAATGATTTTTCTTAGGCCGACAATCATGAAACCAGGATTTGATGATACAGAAATAAATACGCAGGACATTGACCGAAGAATCGATCCCAAATACGTCCCCAAATTCAGCTCCCCCTCGGGACGAATCTTAGGCATGCCAGACCTTGATAATAAAAATATGGGAATCCCAGCGACAAAGGATCAGCCTTCATCTCTCCCGGCACTAGATTGATTTAAAGATGTTTTATCACCTGAGAATTCTTTTAATACTTTTTTCGTACTTGTATGTAACGGAATCTTTTCTTAACGGACAGAATCCTTTTATCAGACCAGGTTCGCAAAAGCCAAGACCACCTGTGGTGCAAAGACCTACTCCACCGCCACCTCCCCCAAAACCCCAGAATACGAATGTAGAACTCAGGGGCTTTTTTAAATTTAAAGGAGAATGGTATTTTTCAATTTTTGACAAAGCCAAAAACAAAGGTGTATGGTTACGAAAAGGGGAACCCTTCGACGATGGTAAACTTGAAATTGAAAGTTTTAATTCAGAGACTGAAGTTGTTAAAATGAAAGGTGGAACCACACTGAGCTTGAAAAAGTCAGATGGAAAAGTGCTCACCGTGCCGAGTGCCATGCCAGTGAAAAAGGCACCCTCTCCAACGACTAAAAAGCCTCCGATATCCTCTTCTCCAAGGAAAATCGTAACTTCAGGCGGGCGAACAATAACAATTCCTCCCCGCAATCCATTGCCTGTGCCAAAAAAGTAGACTCTTTTCAGCCATGTTAACTAGCTTTTCAAAACTTTTTATCAAAAATTCTTAGTATAAATGAATGAAGAGAATTTAGATAAAAAAGGCTTGGGACTAGAATCAGGCGACTCCACTGACTTAGATTCAGAGCATGCATCGATTGAAGAGGAAAATCTCGCCGAAGAAACTGACGATTTAATTGTATCGAATCCAAACGATGCTGAGAATAAGAAAGATGTTGATTCTTCAACGGAAAACGAAGATCCAGCAAATCTATCGGAAGATTCGGCTGAAGATAATGCCGATATTTTCGCTCATAACCCTGTATCTGAATTCGATTGGTGGCCGGATCTTTCAGACTTGGATCGTTTGAATGTTATGAATGCACCCCTGGAGGATCGGGCAAGGTTACTTTCTGCGAAAGTTTCCATGAGTATTGAGCATACTATGCAATCCATTTCTGAGAGAAAAAGCTTTCCGCTACTCGATGATTTTACTCTCAGTGAAAATCCCACTCGCAATTTGCCTCTAAGGCTAATTCATGCATTCAGCAGTTTGCCCATTCAGGTCGAAAAATCTCCAGTCAATGAAGAAAAAATTAAGGTTTTGTGTGTAGACGATGACGAATCCATTCTCCGAGGTTATCAGTTAAATCTCAGAAATGATTTCGATATACATATTGCTAAAAGTGGCGAGAGTGGAATCGATATCTTTAAAAAAGTAGGCGGGTTTTCGGTGGTTTTATCCGACATGAGGATGCCCGAAATGAATGGCTTGGAAATGTTGAGTGAGATTTCCAAGCTGGATCCTACATCGGTAAATATCATCATTACCGGACACACAGATTTCGATTTGGCCAAAGAGGCGGTTAATTCTGGTAAGATTTATAAAATTTTGACGAAACCCTGTTCGACTGATGATTTAATTCAAACCCTAAGGAAGGGTGGTGAACTTTATCAGAAGAATGTCGTGGACAAAGTGAATCATTCTGATGGAGACGGGAAAATTCACTTGATCACAGTTTGGCCTCCATCTGATCGAATGAGCAGGTGGGTCTTTGCCGTTTCTGGAAAAAAACCTATTTGGTATTTGGGTTTGCCGGAAAAAGTTACAACCGCGATAACAGAAAACTTTGGGATCGGTTCTGACAGTCTTGATGAATCCGAGTTGGATGCTGAAAACGACGAGGATATCCAAGACGATTTAGAGGATCAAAACGCAGCAATTATTCGATTTGTTAATGAAGTTGTTCAAAAAGCAATCGTGGATAGGGCAACTGATATTCATTTCGAACCGCATAAAGATACCCTGCAAATTAGATACCGAATAGATGGTCAGTTGGTACCCGTCCGCGTGCCTGACAATCTAAGGAGTTTTCAAGATGCCATTATTTCAAGAATCAAAATTATGGCAGGAATTAATATTTCTGAAAAAAGAAGACCTCAGGGTGGGCGAATCACTTTTTCCCACGGTCAAAGTGATCTGGATATTCGGGTCTCCACCCTTCCTACACTTTATGGAGAAAGTATCAGTCTTCGTTTGCTGAATGAAAAATCACAGCCCTTATCCATGCCCGAATTGGGATTGCTTCCGAGGGATGAGCGTAACATAGGTTCTGTTTTAGAGAAACCTCATGGGATTGTTTTGGTTACCGGTCCGACAGGTTCAGGAAAATCTACTTCATTGACAGCGTTTATTCGTAAAATTCATAAACCTGAAAGAAGGATTATGACGGTTGAAGATCCGGTCGAATACGAAGTGGCGGGAATTAATCAAACGCAGGTGAATTCCGAAATTGGTTTTAATTTTGCCAGTGCTCTGCGTGAAATTTTAAGGCAAGACCCGGATGTTATCATGGTTGGGGAAATTCGTGATCGTGAAACTGCTGATATCGCAATTCGGGCATCCCTTACCGGTCACTTGGTGTTAAGTACCTTACATACAAATGATGCACCTGGTGCCATTACTCGATTGATTGATATGGAAATTGAACCTTTCCTTATTGCTTCATCTGTGGAGATGGTAATTGCCCAGAGGTTAGTGCGTAGATTGTGCCAGGAATGTTGTATCCCCACAAAAATGAGTGAGCAGGATTTACTAGCTTCCCTCTCTTTACTGGAAATTGATTCGGTCGAAAAGAGTTTTCACAACCAAGTGCGTGATGCAAAGGGTTGCCCTCGTTGTCAGAATCTTGGATATCGCGGAAGAGTCGGAATCTTTGAACTGATGAGGATGAGCGATTCTATTCATAGTCTTGTAATAAAAAGTGCTTCGGCTCCTGATATTAGAGAAGTGGCATTACAAGAGGGCATGAGTACCCTTCAAGGGAGTGGTTGGCAACAAATCAAACGTGGATTAACAACTATAGATGAGGTAATTCGATATGCAGACGGAGCAGTCGAAGAGGAGTCAAGTAATTGATTTTTATTTTGTAGCTAAATCATTCAAAAATTTGAGAGTAAGTTTATCAAATGCCTGAATTTAAATACGTAGGGATTACCAATAAGGGGAAATCTGCCTCGGGGAAAATCGTTGCCAAAAATTCAAAAGAGGCGAAGGAAAAGCTCCAGGAAGAGGGACTGACGCCCTTAAAACTTATAAATGATAAAAGTGGAACTAAGGCTAAATCAAAAAATTCTAATGACCAAAACACTTTTGGTTCAAAGCCGAATACGATCAGTAAAGGTAGTCAAAAAGGAGAAAAACTGGGGCTTGAGTTTCTGAAGCGCCTCCATGAACTGCATAGTAGCGGGATGCCAATAGCCGAGTCCGTAAAATTGTTAAATTTACGGCTTTCTGATCCTTTCCAAAAAGAAATTGCGGGTAGCCTATGGAAAGAATTGGCGGAAGGAAGGACTCTCTCCAGAGCTATGCGTCTGTTACCTCAGTATTTCTCGGAATCATCAACTTTTGTTGTGGAAGCAGGGGAAGCAACTGGAAATTTAGTGCCGATTCTCGAAAAGATTATCCTGCATCTCGAGGAAAAGAGGGCAATACGCAACAAAGTCCTGAGTAGCATGACTTATCCTGTATTTGTAGGACTGGTTGCCTTTGGAGTGGTACTCTTTTTTCTTTTCTTTTTATTGCCTCAGATAGAAGAGATGCTTGATTCTCTTGGTGGGGAATTAAATACCATGGCAAAAATCCTAATCAACGGGTCCAATTTAGTTCTCACGATTGGACCTTTTGTAGTGATTGGCCTTCTTGTTGGAGGGGGAACTTTATACCGGTGGAGTAAAACTGACAAAGGAGGCATTCTTTTTGATCAAAATCTTTTGCGACTTCCTTTGTTCGGCGAAATTTTCTATCTCTCTGAATTGTTTCAGTTGAGCAGTCTTCTTTCAACTTTGATCTGGAGTGGAATTGGATTAACCGAAAATTTAAGGCTTTGTGAAAAAACCATTAAGAATCGATTTTTACGAAATCAATTCCGCTCGGCAAGAGCCTTGGTTAATGAGGGGAAATCCCTTCCTGATGCCCTGAGGAAATTTAAGTTTATGCCCCTGATGCAATTGGATGTGATCGAAGTAGGCGAAAAAACGGGTAATTTGGGAAATAGCGTTGAAGACTCAAGCAAATCATTTAGGGATCAACTAAGTAAACGAATCAAGGTAATGACTACTCTAGTTTCTGGAGCTGCACTAGGTTTTGCTTTCTCTTTAGTTGCACTGGTAGCGATTTCTATTGTAACAAGTATATTTCAGGTTAGTAAGAGTATCAGTTATTAACTATTAATGAAGAATAATTATCTTTTATCTTTTGGCACCGTTATACTTTTAGGTATTTGTTGGAGTTGTACAGATTCTAAGCAAACTGCAAAAGTAAATGAACAGGAATCAATTTCTGAGGGAGAAGTTTTATTTCAAAAAGCTCAAAGTGGTAAACAGCAATTAGATGATGGTTCGACTTATGTGGGTGAGTTAATGAAGGGTGAGCCTCATGGTTATGGTAAAAGAGAGTACTCTAATAGTGATAATTATGAAGGTCAGTTTCAGAAAGGCAGGGCACACGGACATGGTACTTACCGATTTAAAGAGGATGAACTGCTTGATCGATATGTAGGAATGTGGTCAAATGACACATGGGATGGCTACGGAACTTTAGTTTTGAAGGACGGCTCAAGAGTGACAGGACATTGGAAAAAAGACCGCTTGGAGTATGGTGATTATGAAGGTAGTGACGGATCGGTCCGATCGGGTAAATGGAGGGGAAATTGGGAGTTCTTAGAAGAAGGTTTTTCGCGTGACTCTTTCGGATCGGAATTTAACGGGTTATTTAATGGAGATGGAAGTTATCGTTCTGGTTTTATTCAGAATCCAAACGGTGATCTTTATGCGGGTGAATTTCTAGCCAATGTGTATCATGGTAGAGGGATTTTAGAGCGGGTTGATGGTACACTTTATGTGGGAGATTTTGAGGACAATGAATTCTCCGGAAACGGAATGCTCATTAGCAGTAATGGAGGGAAATATACCGGGCAATTTTTGGAAGGACTGCCCAACGGTTATGGTGTGGAAGAGCAAACTAATGGCGTCCGGTATTTTGGTTCATGGTCCAAGGGTCTCAAAGAAGGAGCTGGAACTGTGGACTTTGGAAATGGTGCTAGTTATTTGGGTACTTTCAGAAATGGACTCGCATATGAAGGAAAATATAATTGGGGTGACGGTCGCATAACTGATTCCTACCAGGATGAGCTTGGTAACTGGCTTGATCGTTAAATCTTCGAATCTAAGAGGGCAAATTTTGAAGGTTGCCATGAAATCGGGATTTTTCCATGATGGAAACTACAAATGACTAGCGAAGCCACCATCCGCCTTAAGTTTTGGGGAACAAGGGGCAGTATCCCTTGTCCTGGTCCTGACACTGTCCGTTACGGGGGAAATACGACCTGTTTTGAGGTTACCTGTGGAGACCGCAGGATCATAGTCGATGCGGGTACTGGAATAAGACTTTTAGGAAAAAAGATAATGCTGGAAGAGGGAAATCTCCTAAATGCAGATCTGTTCTTTACGCATACGCACATGGATCACATACAAGGGCTTCCATTTTTTGCACCTCTTTACAACCCGGAGAGCGATGTTCGGCTACATGCCGGACATCTTGGTGATCAAAAATATGATCTGCTTGGTATAATCGGTACCATGCTTATGAAGGATCCGGTCTTTCCTGTTCCGAGTGCACTTATTGAAAAAGCATGCTCTTTTAGTGATTATCCATGCGGCAAGGTATTTGATCTTGGGGATGGCATTGTTATTAAAACCGGGAAATTAAATCATCCTAACGGGGCGTGTGGTTACCGTATTGAATTTGGTGGTAAAGTCCTTGCGATTTGTACGGATACTGAACATTACGAGGGTAAGCTGGATGAAGAAGTCCTTGCTTTAGCAGATCAGGCTGACGCTATGATTTATGATTCGGCTTACACCGATGAGGAGTATCCTAAGTTTAAAGGTTGGGGGCATTCAACATGGCAGGAAGCTCTTAAGATTGCAGAGGCAGCAAATGTAAAAAATACGTTTCTTTTTCACCATGATCCTTCACATAATGATGACAGGATGGATCAAATTGCAGCTGAGGCAGCTTCGGTTAATTCAAATGCCAGACCTGCAGTGGAAGGCGAAGAGATTACTCTGTGATTTTTCTTAATTCCTGCCTGTTTACTGGGTTTGGATTGGTGGCATTAAAATCGTAGAGTTTAGGAGTATCTGGAATTATATCCACCACTCTGCCAAGTCCTTTTTGCGTAAGTACTATGTTCTCTGGTTTTTGGTGAATTAGTATATTTCCTGCTCCCATAATTCTAGAATCGAGGAATTCGATTGGATTTATCTGTATGTCTCCATTTCCGTGATGGATAATGCGTGCCCGATCAACCGGCAATGATTGAGCTAAAATGGGACCTTCGTTCATGACTATTAGTTCTAAACTACTAACTTCTTGCCCTTTTAAAACTATTGGACCTATACCGTCTTGCCGGATGGATAAATGATCAATAGATGAGTCTTCCATATGAAAACGGCCCGACCCCGTTGTATGAACGGAAAGCTTTGGTGTCCTGATTTTGGAAATTACAAGATTTCCTTTTCCATTTAGCCGTAATTCGGAAAGCTTTTTTGTATGAAGAATAATCTCAACTGGAAAAGTTCTTTCGGCACTCAGTTTTAAGAAAGGCAATCTGCGGCTTATATCAAAAGTGTTATTTGCTTCTATAAACAATGTGCGTTCGCGCACATTTAGCCCAATTTCCTCGATGACTGAAGAGTCGGCATATATGAACGCCTCGGCATTTCTAGTGCCTGGTTTTACAAAAACATCCACGGCACCATTGATTTCAATTTTATCGAAGAAGAATAGAAGTTCTCTTTTTTTAGTTAGGGCAGAGGATAAATGATTGGTAACAATCAGGAAAATAAGTAGGTAGACTATCCCAATGCGGCTATTTTTTAGAGTTATATTTCCGCCGCCTGCCATATTTCTTTTTATTGTAACCACCAACCGATTTACTTTGAAGTTTTTTTTCGTTTCCTTCTCCCAGCAGGAATGCAATTTGGTCACGTAGCAGTGCTGCTTTTTCAAATTCAAGTTTTCGGACAGCCTCAATCATTTCTTTCTCCAACTGCTTTGCTAATTTCTTGGCATCTTTGGAAGAAACATCTTCAGCGACCGCTAATTCATCATCTTCCTCTTTTTTGACGCGAAGACTCTCCTGGACTGGACGAATTACACTTTGCGGTGTAATTCCGTGTTTCTTGTTGTAAGCAAGTTGTTTTTCTCTTCGATACTGACAGGTATCCCACGCTTTAGTCAGAGATTTTGTCATTACATCTGCGTAGAAAATTACTCTGCCTTTTTCATGTCTCGCGGCACGCCCAGCAGTCTGAATTAAACTGGTTTCGCTTCTAAGAAACCCTTCCTTATCGGCATCAAGTACCAAGACCAGTGCTACTTCTGGCAGATCGAGACCTTCGCGAAGTAAATTCACCCCTACCAGCACATCAAATTCTCCTGCACGGAGATTTCTAAGGATTTCCACTCTCTCAATCGCATCAATATCTGAGTGAAGGTATTCAACTTTAACATCATGATCGCGAAGAAAGTCGGTCAAATCCTCAGACATTCTTTTGGTCAGAGTTGTGACAAGAACTCGAAATCCTTCCTCAACAGTCATTTTAATTTCATTAATGGAATCTTCTACTTGTCCCTTAATTGGACGTCTTTCCATTATTGGATCAAGCAATCCTGTTGGGCGGATAAGTTGCTCAACGACAATGGAAGAAGTTTCCATTTCAAAATTTGCCGGAGTGGCTGAAACATAAATCGTCTGCTTGGTAACCTCTTCAAATTCATCGGGCTTTAGTGGGCGATTGTCGAGAGCGGAAGGCAAGCGGAACCCAAAGTCTACGAGCCGCTTTTTTCTAGAGTAATCACCGTTATACATACCTCCAACCTGTGGTATCGTGACATGACTTTCATCCACAAAAAGTAGGAAATCATCGGGAAAAAAATCGATAAGACACCAAGGACGTTGACCAGGTTTCCTTTTGGAAAGGTGGCGGGAATAATTCTCTATCCCATTACAGAATCCAATTTCACGCAACATCTCCAAATCATATTCCGTCCGCATACGGATTCGTTGAGCTTCCAAAAGAAGAGCTTCTTTCTCAAACCATTTTACTCTTTCTTCCAATTCCGCTTCAATCGCTTTGCAGGCACCTCCCAATTTATCTTTTGTGGTAACATATTGATTTGCTGGATAAATCCGGTAATTCTCAAAAGTTTGTAAGGTTTCACCAGAAACTGGATCAAATTCCCTAATCGCCTCCACTTCATCTCCCCAAAATTCTACTCTTATTGGATAGTTTGCATATGCTGGAAAGATATCAACCACATCTCCCCGGACCCGGAATTTGCCAGCCTTTAACTCAATATCATTTCGATTATACAAGCTATCAATCAGACTTTCCAGTAGGATGTCCCTTTCTAGTTCCTGTCCAACTTTAATCTCAATTGATAATGCCCTGAAATCATCAGGGGAGCCAAGTCCGTAAATGCAGGACACACTGGCAATGACGATTACATCATTTCGGCTTATCAGAGAGCCTGTTGCGGCAAGCCTCAACCTCTCTATCTCTTCATTAATTGAAGAGTCCTTTTCAATGAAAGTGTCGGTTGAGGGTACATAAGCTTCGGGCTGATAGTAGTCATAATAACTGACAAAATATTCGACTGCATTATCTGGGAAAAAAGTTTTGAACTCAGAATATAACTGTGCTGCAAGAGTCTTGTTGTGAGATATGATAAGGGCAGGTCTTTGTAGCTCCTGAATCATATTGGCCATGGTAAAGGTTTTTCCCGAGCCCGTTACTCCAAGTAAAGTTTGTTTTTGATTTCCCTTGCGGACTGAATCCACCAGTGCACGGATGGCATCCGGTTGATCGCCCTGTGGTTGGTAATCAGATTGTAGTTTGAATTCCAATATTGTGTGGAGTAAGGCCGACTACTTGTCCGATAAAATATTCTCGTAATATCCCGACTCCCCTTCCGATTTGCCTATGATAACAGCCGCACAGCTGTCTCCAAAAACATTTATCGCAGTACGGGTCATGTCCAAGATCCTATCCACGACATAAACAATACCAACTCCAGTTGCGATATTTTCTGGAGAAAAACCAACCGCCTGAAGAATCACTATAATTGCGACAAGACTGGCTGATGGAATACCCGCCACACCAATGGAAGTTAGTAATGCCATAACCACCACGGTAAACTGAGTAATAAAGCCCATATCCACCCCAAATAGCTGTGCGAGAAATACCACCACGACACATTCGAACAGGGCGGTTCCGTCCATGTTAATTGCAGCACCAAGGGGGAGTGTGAAGCTGGTAATCTTATTTGACACACCAGCCCGCTTGCGAATGCATTCCATGGTGAGTGGAAGGGTGGCCGAGGAAGAAGCAGTTGAAAATGCAGTAAGAAGAGCAGGTGCCATAGCCTGATAATGATTCCTGAAATTGATTTTGCCCAAAATCCATAAAAGTGTAGGAAGCACGATTAATGCGTGAATACCCAGCCCTATTAGAACAGTTAGGGCAAACTTTCCCATTACACTAAGCGTATCGAGACCGACTTGCATGAGGGTTGGAGTGACAAGACCAAAAACTCCAATTGGGGCGAAAGAGATGATCCATTTGGTTATCGAAAGAATGACCGCGTTGAGACTCTCCCAAAATGCAGTTTGTGTTTCCCTTGCTTCAGGTTTTAGACGGGATATAAAAAAACCAAATAACAACCCGAAAAATATTAGTCCTAACAATTGGCCTTCCGTAGCCGCCTTAAATAAGTTTGGGGGTACCATACGGTGGAAGATTTCAATTAACCCCTGCAAGCCCTTATCCGCCTGATCGATCGCACCATCAACTTTTTCAGTTTGGACTCCTGAAGGGCTATTGAGCATTTTCTCCCTGATTTCCTCATTGACGATACCCGGGTTTAATAAATTGACGCAAAAAAGCCCGGTGCAAACTGCCAAAAATCCGGTAAGTGTGTAAAAACCTATAGTTTTTAATCCCAGGCGACCAAAACCGGATTCTGCTCCAATTTTGGAGACACCACAAATAATGGAGGTTACAACTAAAGGAATTACCACCATTTTAAGGCCATTCAAGAAAAGTGTGCCTACAAAAAGGCATATCTCTTTTAAGCCCTCAAACCAAGCTGGAGCTATTGATTCATGATCAACGCTGAGGTTAGCCCAAAGCCCGATTATAAATGAGAGGATAAGTGAAATAAAAATTTTCCAATGTAATTTCATTATCAAGCACTCTTGATTAGATCTTTCAAAATGGAAAGAGTGATTTCATCAAGCCTTTCCACCACCAATTGAGCACCGCTTTCCAAAAGCTCTATTTCTCGGTTTGTTGTTGTGATTCCTACAGGATTCATCTCTGCAGCAATAGCTGCCTCTATACCATGGGTGCTATCTTCAAATACAATACAATTCCTGGATTCTACATTTATTAATTCTGCGGCTTTGAGAAAAACTTCCGGATCGGGTTTTCCCTTGCTCACATCTTCCGAGCATACAGCTCCACTGAAAAGTCCACCCAACTGAT
Source organism: Verrucomicrobiota bacterium (assembly GCA_036127675.1). Taxonomy (GTDB): domain Bacteria; phylum Verrucomicrobiota; class Verrucomicrobiia; order Opitutales; family Seribacteraceae; genus Seribacter. The sequence continues at coordinate 1,020 of JAYYRA010000014.1, read as the reverse complement.
TCTGCTCGATTGCAAGGTCAATATTTTTCCTTTCGGTTGAAGTGCCAATTGACATGGGAACTGAATTTCTACAAAGCATCTCAATAAACTCTTTGCTTCCAGGGACTAAGGATATTCCTTTTTCAATACCCAGTTCTCGATAGATTTCTTCCTTACGATTTCCCAGCCTGATTATTTCTGCCTGATCTTTACTCCAGCAAAGCATCTTACCAATTATGGTCTCATTCCTTTTGCCAAAACCTTTTTCAAAATGATCTACAGGAAGTGTGAAACCGAGCTCTTCAGCTAAGATTTTCCAGCTTTTTTCATGCAAGTCAGCAGAATTAATAACCACTCCATCCCAATCAAAGATTACACCTAGCATTTCCGGAGATTTAAGGAATTTTAGATAACTAGCTCAGATTTCTTTATTACCTGGAATGAGTCTCTTAATTTTATTCAGAAACTCTTCTTTTTCGGAAGAATTACTATCAATCGATTTCGGAGTTTCAGAATCTCTTGCATCCTGCATAAGCGAATTAGATGTACGATTAACATCGATCGGAATTGTCTCTGTATCAGGTGTTGTTTCGAGAAAAGGGTAGGGTGAAAAATCCTTTGTTGTTGTTGAGGCATTCATCTCCAAAAGTGTATTAGACGAATTGATATCGCTTGTTCCATTAGCGTCAACGAAACTTTCTAGAAATAATGGAGTCTTGGAATCATTGCTAAGCGGTGTCTCTATCGTTTCGTTTTGATCCAGGAAAATTTGTGGGGTTGCCCGCTCCGAAAGAATTTCATTGAGCAGATCACGGCTCTTAGTGACTTCAGCGTGATCAAATCCAAGAAGTTTTTCCTGTTTAGCCAAGACATCCCCCAGTTCTTCCATAGCTTCTTCTTTTCTGTCTGAAAGGTAATGTAGTTTTCCAATACGGTAGCGTGTTTGGAGGGTCATCGGATCAAGCTCTCCCATTATCCGCAATTCAATAATTAGCGTTTCATTACTCAGTTGAAAAGCATCAATCTCTTTACCTGCATCCA
>JAYYRA010000013.1:0-28987 GCA_036127675.1 Verrucomicrobiota bacterium | reverse complement strand
CTTTTGTTTCTCTCTATTTTTGCCAGCGGTATTGGCCTGTATCTCTCAAAACAGGGCATGCAGTGGGTTTCATTCACCGCTATTTTTCTTTGGCCATCTTGGTTGCTTGGAGCATGGATTTCGCACCTTTATAAACAAAATACTTTGGGGCGGTTAAAGAGCTTCCTGATTTATACATTTTTAATCCTATTTCTCGTTCTGGCTCTAACTAGTCGACTAAAAAACTGGGAATCCTGGATTCAATATGTTTGTTGGGCTGGCTTTTACTTTTTTCTTTTTGTGGCAGTTCTGCGATCTGAAAGTCTCCCTAGAATTAAAGAGTCAGTGATTTTTCGTACTTTGGCGTGGCTAGGAAAAATTTCATTTTCGCTTTATCTAATCCATTTTCCATTATTTAAACTTTTGGGATACTTACACCTCGAACTAGTAGGAGAAAAACCCGCTAATTTTTTGGTTTCTTTAATGTATTTAATTCCTGTGATTTTTTTGGCTTGGTTGTTTTTTAAATATGTTGAAAACCCAATCCATCAATGGTCTAAAAACCGCAGTCTATCTCAATGACATTTGTTGTATCCCATCCAACTGGAAATAATTTTGTGCGAGCTCTACTAGAAGAACTGCACAACAGGGATTTACTTTCAACTTTTTACACTACAATTGGTTTTGGCAAATACTGCAACAAGCTCTTTTCCAAAATAAGTAAAAGGAGAAAGTATAATGTACCTGACAACAAAATCAAAAGACTTTGGATACCAGAAATCCAGCGTTTACTTCTAAATTCGGACCAAGAAAAAAAACGTAGATTAGCAGATCGAAGTTATAAGAAACTAGATTACAAAACAGCAAAAGAAATATCAGCTGCTTCGACAAAAGTCATTCATGCCTACGAAGACGGTGCCCGTGAAATATTTATTAGAGCCAAGGAGTTAGGGATTCAATGCTCTTATGAATTGCCGATTGTTCACTGGGCAACCAGTCGCAGATTATTAGCTGAAGAGGCAGAAAGGTATCCCGAATGGGAGCCAACATTAGAGACTACCCGCGAACCCGAGGAAAAGCTTTTCGGAAAAGAAGAAGAATTAAGGCTAGCCGATCGAATCACCTGCCCAAGCAATTTTGTATTGGATTCGATCCCCTTGGAAATCAGGAAAAAAACGCCCTGCCAAATCTCCCCGTTCGGTAGTCCACTGTGCGAGCCAGTTGATTTTAAACGCCCCAAAAAGAATGATACTCTCAAGCTATTATTTGTTGGATCTATGAGCCAGCGTAAAGGTCTTGCAGATATATTCGCAGCTTTAAAAATCCTTAAAAGAGAGCCCGTTAAATTGTCTATTGTTGGACAACCATCAATGCCTATATTTTTTTATAAAAAGCAATTTCCAGATTTTAAATACTATCCTCCATGTTCAAATAAAGATGTTCGTAAAATCATGACAAATCACGACGCTTTGCTCTTACCCTCTATTATTGAGGGTAGAGCACTTGTTCAACAAGAAGCGCTTTCGTGTGGCATCCCTATAATCGTTACCCCCCATGCGGGAGGGGAAGACTTAATTGACAAAGGAGTCACGGGGCATCTCGTCCCAATAAGATCACCTGAAAAAATTGCCGAAAAAATCGTCTCTCTTATTGAAAATAGATCAAATACGGACGAAATTGCCCAAATGTGTAGAGAAAAAGCTAATTCTTATTCTTGGCTTTCGTATGCCCGAAAAATAATAGATTTTAATCTTTCAGATTGTTAAATTTAGTTTTTCACTATCGATGAGCAATTCAGTAACCATTCCAAGTGTCAGTCCAAACTCTAAAAAACACCAATTAGCGAGCGTAGACACTTCCGATTTCTCATTTATCAAAAAACTAATCTGGTGCTATTTCTTACTTTTGCTATTTGAGGGAGCTTTGAGAAAATGGTTTTTACCAGGCTTATCTCAAGGACTTCTTATAATTAGGGACCCCATTGTCATTTGGATTTATTACCTTTGTTACGCACAAAGATTATTCCCAACCAATAATAAGTATCTTCAAAAATGCTTTGTTTGGGTCATCATTGCGGTGATTTTGTCGTTTATAATAAACAATGCACATCCATTTACTATTGCTTATGGGGCTCGCACAAACCTTCTTCATTTTCCTTTGATCTTCATTATGGCTAGAGTACTTTCTTGGCATGATGTAATTAATTTTGGTAAGGCCTTTCTCATTCTTGCCCTGCCAATGACATGGGTCGTGGCACAACAATTTCAGGCAGATGCTCAAGATATAATAAATACTGCTGCTGGAGGCACCGGTTCTCAATTGGAAACCTCAGGAGGAAAAGTGAGAGCTTCTGGAACATTTACTTTTGTCAGTGGAATTGTTTTTTATTATTGTTTTGCAGTTGCTTACATCATTTATGGTTTTTTGGTAAAAGAAACCTTTCCCAAGTGGATGCTTTACTTAGGAACCAGTGCTAGTCTTCTCGCCATGGTAACTTCTGGTAGTCGGGCTGTAATTGCTGAATCTTTACAAGTTGTTGCTTGCTTTGCATTTCTAGCGTTATACAAACCTAATGAATTCGGTAGAATCACGGCGTCGGTATTTGGGTTTTCAAGTCTGGCACTTGTTTTATACTCACAAGTTGACCTTTTCCAAGAGGGATTAGCATTTCTAAGTCTTAGATTCGAGGAAGCGGCTAATGTGGAAGGAAACCCAGTTGAAGCCTATTTTAATCGTTATTTTCAAATTTTGGTAGCACCGTATTACTACAGCTTCTGGACCGAATGGTTTGGTAATGGCTTAGGAACAGCAACGCGTGCAGGAGCAGCTCTAGCAGGTAGCTATGGTGGAGCTGAAATTTCCTGGTCTAGACCAATTACTGAAAATGGAACAATTATGGGATTTCTATTCATATTTTGGCGTATTTGGATCACAAAAGATCTTCTAATCACTTGTGTAAATGCAGTAAAAAGAGGAAATTATCTTTCAATTTTTTTGTTCGGAGCTGCTGGACCAATTCTTCTGTTTGGCCTTCTTGGGCAACCAACAAATCTTGGTTTTGCCACTTTTGGCTCTGGTCTTTGTTTAGCCGCTGCAGTCTCCAAAAGAAAATTCGTTTAAATTAAGAAGATTTTACAAATTACCAACTATCTGCCTGATCAACAGAGAAGTATGATTCGTTTTGGGATTAACCTTCGATCTACTAATTGTAGTGATCGATTTTCTTTTGAACAGATCCAACCAATCCAATATTTCAGTAAAATATTACCTTGGAAATTTTTTAATAAATGGACCGGTTATATCGATAAATTTATCTTATTTCCCAAAAGATTAAGAGAGCATATTTTGTACAGCAGAAAGGGTTTTGATTTGATTCATGTAATTGACCAATCAAATGCAGTCTATCTGCCCAAAATAAAAAAATTTTCTAACGCAAAACTTCTTACAACTTGCCATGATTTGATTGCGATTAGTAGTGCGATGGGACGTTTTCATAATGCACCAAAGGTTTCCTCTTCAGGTAAATTTTTTCAACAATGGATTAGAAAATCTCTCGAACATTCAGACTTTTTTGCTTGTGATTCATCCTATACTGAAAAGCAGCTAATTGAAATTATATCAGCTTCTCTCGGTAAAACACAAGTCATCCATTTGGGTACAGAAAGTAATCGGAATGTGGATTATATGACCTCACTTAGTCAAGGTTTTCCTTCCGAAAATGAAACTGAATATCTGCTCCATGTCGGAAGCAGTGCTTGGTATAAAAATCGTAATTCCGTCTTGAATGCATTCCGCAATCTAACAGAAAAAATTCAATTTAGGCATCTAAAATTGTTTTTAATAGGCCCAAATCCACAGGAATCTGAATGTGATCGAGATTTGTATAACTGGGTTCACTTAAACAGAGAAAGAATAATTATTTTCAATGAAGTATCAGAAAAACACCTTGATAATCTTTACAGAAGAGCAAGGCTATTACTTTTTCCCTCTTATGTCGAAGGTTTTGGATGGCCCCCATTGGAAGCAGCATTAAGAGGATGTACAGTCATAACCTCCAAAACTGGTGCGATTCAAGACATATTAAAGGATAAAGCACATTACATTGATCCTCACAACCAATCTCAAATCAACCAAAAAGTCCTTGAAGTTCTAACAAAAGCAAAAGATGAGATAGAACTTCCAACTTTACCTTCTCATGATGACTGTCGATCGAATTATGAGAAACTTTATAATCGAATTCTACATCAGTAATATTTGGCTTAATAAAGATTAATAATTGAAGGTTCAAAACTTTGCTTTGAATGTTTTCTATATAATTATTTATAGGCATAAAGTAAAATTACTTTATTAGATGTTATTCCACCATTATACATTTATATTATTATTTTTACCATGTTTAATAATTGGATATATTATATCAAATAGATATTCAAATAAATCGGTTCATTTATTATTAATTTTTTCATCATTATTTTTCTATGGATATCATAACTTATACCACATACTCCTGATATTATTCTCCATCTCAGTGAATTTTCATATAGGAAATTTAATGATTAAAGATGAAAAACTTAATAACTTAAAATTAACCATTGGAATATTTTTTAATATTTTCCTTTTGTCTTTATTCAAATACTTAAACTTTTTAATAACCAACCTGAACTTTATACCAGGAATAAATATTAGTGAAAAAGAAATCGAACTCCCTTTGGCTATATCATTTTTTACATTCCAACAAATTGCGTACTTGGTAGATTTACGCAAGGGTTCAATAAAAAGTACAGATTTTTCAAAATACACTCTTTTTGTTGTTTTTTTTCCACAACTTATAGCAGGGCCTATAGTGCGGTTTCAGCAAATCATCAAACAGTTTAATAAAGTCAAAACGATGATAAAACCTGAGCACATATTAACTGGTTTCTGCCTATTCTCATTTGGATTATTTAAAAAGCATTATTTTGCAGACGGAGTTAAACCATTGGCAGATTCCCTATACAATATCGTTGATTCTGGGGTGATCCCATCCATTGCAGAAGCATGGATAGGTACTATTGCATTCGGACTACAAATATATTTTGATTTCTCTGGTTATTCAGACATGGCTATCGGCTTGGCTTTGATGCTAGGAATATTTTTACCACTGAACTTCAATTCCCCATACAAAGCTTACAGCGTGGTTGATTTCTGGAAAAGATGGCATATTACACTTTCAGAATTTTTAAGAGATTATTTGTATTTTCCTCTTGGAGGAAACCGAAAAGGGATTTCGCGTGGAATTATTAATGCAATGATCGTTATGATATTGGGTGGACTTTGGCATGGAGCTTCTTGGACATTTATTGCTTGGGGAATTTATCACGGTGTTTTGATTGGAGTGACACACCTCATAAGAAATTTCACCCATTGCAAACAAGGTATATTCAAAACTCTGTTGAAGCTGACTTTTTTTAATAGATTTACCACTTTTTTTCTCATTTCAATAGGATGGGTTTTCTTTCGCTCAGAAAATTTTCAACAATCATCAATAATTATACAATCCATGTGTGGCTTTAATGGAATAGACTTAAGTAGATCATTGGAAAGTTCTTGGATTTCTGAACTTATGAGGTTTGAAGGCTTTTTACCAAGTCAAGAGTTAGATATAACACTATTACCAGTGATTCCAATAATGCTGTTAGTTATTTTATTCATGCCTAACACCAATCAATTATTCAAATTAAATCCATCGAAATTTTTTAGCGTAATACCCTCTAAATTATTATTATTTATAAGTGGTATATTATTTTTCTTCTCAATTAAAATAGCACTGGAAGATACTGTTTATGAATTTTTATACTTTCAGTTTTAGGATTCTTTTTTATTAATAGCTTAAAGTACATAATTTTGGGTTTTATATTTGGTCATTTCGTATGGCATTTCGTCATAAGTATCCATAGAGAATTTCCATCAATTGGTGCAATATTTAGCCAATCAATGTTGGAATCTAAAAATATTACACTCAAGAATTTTGAAAATGAAAATAAGATTATCTTTTCAGGAGGATCAAATTTAGCATACGGTATTAACTGCAAAAAATTAACTAAATCATTAAATATTCCCGTCATTAATTATGGGTGCATGGTAGGACTTGGCCCCGAGATTATTTTTGAAAATATGAAACATCATCTGAATGAAAATGATAAGGTAATTTTTTGTTGGGAGTATGAGACTTATCTTTTCGAGAGAAAAAATAGAAACTTAAACTATTTGGGAATGATTGAAGGTCCGCAAAATTCGGTCATTCAAAACTTTCCCTTCTATGATAGAGTCTCTTTAAAACTTTATTTCCCAATAAGTCTTATTCGATTTTCGATTTTCTCTATGCTTAATAGCGATCGCAATATAGATAAGATTTATAAGTGCGGTTGGAAATTTGACGAATTGGGTAATGTAACCTCTAATGTTGGAATTCAAATTCAGGATAGAGAACTTTTAGCAACCCCATCGAAAGCCTTAGTGAATAAAATTAAGATTAATGATGACCTCTATGAAATTATGCGAGAAGTGAAAAACTTTGCCGAACTCAGAAATATAGAATTGTACGCCACTTGGCCAAACATATTCAAGCATCCGAAGTATAGTTCAAACCGACTTGTTAAACAAAACTTCGAAACGATAAGAGAATTTTGGCAAAACTTAAAAATACCTATGATTGGCAATCCATATGAAACGATGTATTCAAGCGAATATTTTTATGATAGCTTATATCACTTGAATCAAGAGGGTGTAAGTCAAAGAACTAGTAAATTGCTAGATCAGTTGTCAGGTTTTTCTGTAAAATAATGGCTAAATTATCAGAAAAAATTCCTCTTTCCCTTCTAATACCTTGTAAAAACGAAGAGTCCAACATCGGTAGATGCCTGCGTTCTGTTTCGTGGATAAGTGAATCTTTCGTTGTTGATTCACAAAGCACAGATAAAACAACAAAAATCGCTGAAGAGCTTGGTGCAAGGGTAGTACAATTTAATTATTCTGGAGGATGGCCAAAAAAGAAAAATTGGGCACTTGAAAATTTACCATTTTCTTATGAATGGGTGTTAATCCTTGATGCCGATGAGTGCCTACCACCTGAAGCGGAAGCGGAGATCAAGTCGATTGTTTCAAATCCTTCTGAAAAACACTCTGGTTACTGGATTAACCGCAGATATTTCTTTTTGGGGAAACCCCTTAACCACGCTTATTTCCCGAATTGGAACCTTCGACTTTTTAAGCATAAACATGGTCGTTATGAAAAGATCACTGATCTTTCAACAGGAAGTGGAGATCATGAAATACATGAACATGTTGTAGTTCAGGGAACCACCGGTAAACTAAATTCAATAATGGATCATCATGCATTTCCATCTATTGATAGTTTTGTAGAAAAACATAACAGGTATTCGAACTGGGAAGCGGTAGTTGAGAGCTCGGCCATAGATGATGGCTCCTTTATACAACACAAAGATGTCAAAAAAAAGAGAAGGTTGCGAAGAATATTTCGAAAACTCCCCTTTCGACCTACTTTCCGCTTTCTTTATGTTTATCTATGGCAGAGAGGGATATTAGATGGTTGGCGAGGTTATGTTTTTGCAAGGCTTCATGCACAGTATGAATTCCTTTCTCAGGCAAAAGCAAAGGCGATACTAAATAGTCGAAAATAACCTAGGTAACCTGTGGGCTGATTTGGATAGTTTTTTTCCGTCAGCTCCAAGTTTTAACTCACAATGGTAAAAAGATGGTCTTTCCCATCCTAATGCATCAAATAAAAGACATTGTCTGGCGGTTGAGAATAACAAGTCCTCCCCACGAACGACTTCTGTGATCTTCATGTAGTAATCATCCACCACGGTTGCCAAGTCATAGGAGGCAACTCCATCTTTACGCCAAACTAAAAAGTCGGACAAATCCGTCCCAATTGTAAAGGATTGTTCGGCTTTTTTTATGTCCATAAATTTTACCGCATCTCCCCAACTTGTCCTAAATCGCCAATTAGTTTTTCCAGGGAATGTCTGCTTTTTAATTTTAATGCATGAAGGGCGATAATCCTTCGGGAATAGAAACTCCCTGTTAAGTGAATCCATCAACCTAGCCGCTCTTATATCTTTTCGTGATTTTTCGCACGGATAAATAAGTCCAAGCTCAAACAATTCACGAAGGGTTTCCAAATAAAGGTCTGAGCGATTGCTTTGCTCATAAGGACCAAATCCTCCACCTAAATCAGGTCCTTCATCCCAGTCCAAACCCATTAATTTTATGTCTTCAATACACGCGTCAACATATTTTTTCTCGCAACGCTTTGGATCAAGATCATCCATCCTGAAAATCATTTTTCCATTATTTGCCTTCGTACGCTCCCATGCTGTTCGAAAAGTCCGAATATGCCCAGAATGGAGAAAACCAGAAGGAGTTGGGGCTAATCTTCCCCGGTACAACATCTTCGGATTATCCTCGCTCATAATCGAAAATTTCGATTGGTTATCCACCTAAAAGGAGTTTTTTCATTATTACTCATCCAAAATATTTATGAATTTTAAAGAATTAGGTCTAGACCCTAAAATTTTAGACGCCATTGCTGAACTTGGCTACAAGGAACCCACACCAATACAAACTCTAGCAATTCCTCCAATATTGGAGGGCAGGGATTTGGTTGGGTCCGCTCAAACAGGTACTGGCAAAACTGCTGCATTTGCATTACCGACTATTCATCGACTGAAAAAACATGGGAAATGCCGCTCACTCGCATTAGCACCTACTAGAGAACTTGCGATTCAGATAGAGGAAAACTTCAGGATTTATGGAAAATTTTTAAATCTTAGAATGGCTCTTTTGTATGGAGGGGTAAAATACGGCAAACAGTTGGAGCAACTTGGCAATGAACCCGATATTGTTGTGGCTACTCCTGGCAGATTACTGGATCACTTGAATCAGAGAAATTTAAGTCTTGGAAATATTGAAATCTTAATTCTGGATGAAGTTGACCGCATGCTAGACATGGGTTTTGTTGAGGATGTAACCAAGATAATCCAAAAAACCCCAAGATCTCGTCAGACCCTTTTGTTCTCCGCTACAATACCTGACTCTGTGAGGAGGCTTTCTAAATGGGCACTTAATAATCCAGCTGAAGCAAAAATAGACATTAAAATTTCTGCGGCTGATACTGTGAGCCATGCCTTATACCCGGTTCCAGCCATACAAAAATTTGATTTACTCATTTCATTACTTAAAAAAGTTAAATTTGATAATTTGATCATATTCTTCCAGACTCGGAGGGGTACCGATAAAATCAGTCACTGGTTAACCGAGCATGGAAACAATGTACGCGTTCTTCATTCCGACCTAAAACAGAAAGATCGCATGCAAGCACTTGAGGAATTCAAAAAAGGTGATGTTAAAATTCTTTGTGCTACAGATGTAGCTTCTCGGGGACTCGACATATCTAATGTTACACATGTTATTAATTACGATGTGCCCCAACACTCTGAAGATTACATCCACCGAATTGGAAGAACTGGAAGAGCGAGAACTGAAGGTGAAGCCTTTACCCTATGCAAACCTGATGAGCTACCTCTGGTTGAATCCATAGAAAAACTTTTAGGAAGCTCATTGGAACGTAAGATCGTGGAAGATTTCTCGTATAGAGAAGAACCATCTGGCTTGACTGCAAAACCTCCTGTCGTATCCAGAAAAAGGAATCGTGGATTTGGGAAGCAAGTTTCATTTGGATCCCGTAGAAGAAGATAATAACTTCTAACTGCTTATTCAAATCGCATCTCTATTGAGCTGCATCAAATATTGATATTCTTCAGAAATGACCTTTATTCTATGTTAGAATTTTTCATCCCCTAAGATCATCTCAGCTAATTCATAAAAATGAATCTAAGTGACCTGCTTTCAACTTTCTCTTTTCAGACTTATAATCTGGCTACTAGCTCACAAAATTCTTCTTTATTTGTCTGGTTATTACCATTCATAGCAGCACTTATTGGTTGGTTAACCAACTTCCTAGCTGTAAAAATGCTCTTCCATCCCAGAGAAACAAAAAATGTTGCTGGTCTTAAATTCCAAGGAGTCTTTCCAAAGAGACAAAAACAGCTCGCCCATAAACTAGGTTCTCTTGTAGCAGAAGAGCTGATTTCGTCAGATGAAATTACTCATCGCATTCGAATGGGTGCGACTAGTGAAGAAGCAATGGATGCACTAGAAAAGAAAATAGAAAAGACCATCCGTGAAAAATTGGTAAAGGCTTTTCCGATGCTTTCAATGTTTTTGTCGGACGAAATGGTTGAAAAGGTAACAAAGCTTTTTCGAGTAGAGCTAAAAGACTTCCTTAAAGATTCTGTAGATGAAATGAGTTCAAAAATTGAAAATGAATTGAATGTAAAAGAATTGGTCTCTCAAAAAGTCGAGGCTTTCTCTTCCCAAAAAGTGGAAAGCCTGATGGTAAATCTCATGAAAAAAGAATTCAAATTTATTGAATTGGTTGGTGCACTTCTCGGATTTGCAATTGGTTGTGCACAATTAGTGTTAATATCGATTGCCTAGCCTACTGAACCATTGATCAAAACAGTTTGTTCAAAGCTTGCAAAAAAAGCTATTTAAGGTTTTGATTGCCTGTCCTTATGATCTCATTCCAACAATTAGTATGTAGTCCTCTCTTAGCAATGTCAGGTTCTGGTGCACCTCCGGGTGCAAATGGTTTAATGGGCACACTGTTACCGTTCGTTGTGATGTTCATTGCATTTTATTTTTTGATCATTGCTCCTCAAAACAAAAAGAGAAAAGAACATCAGAAGATGATTGATTCTATGGAGAAGGGTACGAAAGTTAAAACTGTAGGAGGCATCCTAGGAACAGTGACTGGAGTAAAGGATGATTGTTTCGTAATCCGGATTTCAGAAAATGTAAAAGTCGAAGTAGCAAAAGATTCTATATCCTCAAAAATTGGGTAGTTTCCATTGCATCCAACTGCTTGAAGTCTTTCTATTTCGTTATTAAATTATGAATAAATCAACTTTTTGGAGAATTGGCATCGCATTGTCTCTTCTACTTATCAGTTTAGCACTGGTTTCTCCGTTTGAAGATAGAAATCTTGGCGAATACGCACTTAGTCAAGTAACCTCAGATGCCAATTCGTCTGATCATGTTGGTCATGAAACTTTTTCTGAAGTGCTTGATAATATCAAAAACCAACTTCCTGCAGAAACAGAAGTAGATTTTAAGAGCCTCAGAACTTATGGAAAAACCAATCGTCTGGACTATTCTGCCTATTTTAAACCGCCTTCTGGAATTGCGGGAACGGTTGCTTCAAGACTAGTCCCTTTCTTGATCAAACCAGGTATTCGTAGCGGGCATATTAAAGATAGAGAAGAGAGAAATGACCTGATCCTCAAGACTTTACTCCGCAACTCGCAAGCTGCTATCAAAAAGGGACTCGATCTTAGAGGTGGAGTGGCTTTTACTATGGAAATTACCGAATCCAATCAAACAATGGATGACAGTTCCTCTAGTGGAGTTAGTCCAATGGATAAGGTCGTTGAGATTATGAACGAAAGACTCAACGCATTTGGCGTGGCAGAAACAATGGTCCGTCAAAAAGGTGATCGTTCCATTGAAATTCAAATACCAGACACTACGACGAAACAAGATCCCAGTTTAATCGAAGAACTACAAAAACCGGCTCGGTTAGAATTCAGAATCGTTAATGTCAGATCAGACGCACCGATTCCTGTCCAAGAAGGCGAAGAATGGACCGATGATGAAGGAATTCCTTATGTTGCTATGCTTCGAGGAGATGCTACAGCAAACGAAAGACCAATTTGGATTCGCAGATTGTGGTCAGCAGATGGCGAAATCATCAGCGAAGCTTATCCAAGGCAAGATCAAATGGGAGGTTGGGAAGTTGGTTTAGACTTTACTTCTGAAGGTGCAAAAGTTTTTGCTGATCTTACTGGACAAATTGCTCAAATGAATGATCCTTCAACTGGATCACTAGGTCGTTTGGCAATCGTTCTAGACGGTCAACTTGAAAGTGCTCCCACAGTTAAAGCTAGAATTGACGGCGGCAGTGCTGTGATTAGCGGAAATTTCAGCTTTCGGGAAGCAAAGATGCTATCAGATATACTGAATAATCCGCTTAAGTTTTCCCTTGAGATTGGAGAAAAATATGAGGTTTCCCCTACTCTTGCAGCAGGAGCTTTGGAAAGCAGTACTAGTGCTTGTTTTTTGGGTGGAATTGCCATTATTTTGTTTATGTTTTTTTGGTACAAAGCTGGAGGAGGGGTTGCCGTAATCTCAGTCGCCATGAACATACTTTTAGTCGTAGCAGTTCTCGCAGGCTTGTTCCAAGCAACCTTCACTTTGCCAGGCATGGCTGCATTAGTTTTGACATTGGGCATGGCGGTGGATGCTAATATCTTAATTTTCGAGAGAATCAGGGAAGAACTCAAAGCCGGGAAAAGTCCTGAAAATGCCGTAGAAGGTGGGTACTCGAAGGCTTTCTCTACAATTATAGATGCAAACCTGACTACTTTGATAACTGCATCTATTCTGATATGGTTAGGCACCGGTCCAGTTAAAGGCTTTGGTATAACATTGGCCGTCGGTATAATAACCTCGGTATTTTGTGCTCTTTTCATAAGTCGATTATTGCTGAAGATTCTTCTTCAATTGGGTGTTCAAAACTTGATAAGTCTCACACCCATCCAAAAACAGAAACAGAAAAGTGAAATTGATTTTCATAAATACCGAAAGCCTGCTTTTTTGGTCTCTTGGATTATTGTACTCATCGGTTGCATTACGGTTTTCAAGCAACAGGATAAAATCCTTGGAATTGACTTCAGAGGCGGTGAAGAAATTGTTGCTTCATTCTCAGAAGAAATATCATCGGAAGATCTTAATAGTCTTTTCGAAAAATCAGATAAAAGCATAGGAGAAGTTCAACATGTTTACCGCTCCGAAATTGGATCTGGAGAAAGTAGCAAAAAGCTTGTCCTTCAAACAGAGACGGCAAAGTCGAGAATGGCTTTAGACTTAATTAATAATTCTTTCCCAAATTCAAATATGCAAGAAGAAGGAATGAGTAATATAGGTGCTTCAGTTAGCGATGACATAAAGGCAGATGCGATTCTATCTGTTCTAGTCGCTTTGATTGGAATTTTACTGTATATAGCAATCAGATTTGAAATGGGTTATGCGATTGGTGCCGTCGTTGCTACCATCCATGATATTCTCATGACAGTTGGTCTATTTGTATTACTTGGAACCATATCTGGGGGGGTGATTTGTTCTGGTCAATTTACGGCGCCTATGCTGGCTTCGATCCTCATGATTGTGGGTTACTCGATCAATGATACAATTGTTGTATTTGACCGGATTAGAGAGGAATTAGAGCTAAATCCTGTAACTGGTCTTCAGAAAATCATTCTTATAGCTATCAACCGTGTTCTTTCGAGGTCGCTATTAACAAGCTTTACTACCCTTTTAGCCGCTATTTCGCTTTGGATTTTTGGTGCTGGTATTATTAACGACTTTGCTTTCGTGTTTGTCATCGGAATTATTACCGGCACTTTTTCATCTATTTTCATTGCCAGTCCTATCTTCTACTTTTGGCACAAAGGAGATAGAAAGCATGTTGAAGATAATGAGATTTTACCAAAATACGACTGGCAAACATCTAGCACCAAATAATTTGTATGTTTTGATATCTCTTTGACCAAATAGCATGTTATGGTCGAAGAAAAGTCTTTGCAAAAAGCTCCAGAGGGAAATAGCCGATGAATTTGGTGTTTCTGATTTAGTGTCCAAAGTATTAATCAATAGAGGTATTGATTCTCCAATCAAGGCACAATCCTTTCTACATCCAAAGTTAGCACTACTCTCTGATCCATATCAGGTTCCAAATCTTAAAAGAGCGGTAGATAGGATTTGCAAAGCAATCAATAAGAAAGAAAAAATTCTTATTGTGGGAGATTATGATGTCGATGGCATCTCTTCCACCGTAATGACCATGAAGATCTTGGCTAATTTCGATCTAATTGCTAAATTTGTAATCCCCTTTCGAAAATCCGAAGGATATGGTTTAAGCAAAGAAGTATTACAGAGAGGTATCGAGAAATCAGACTGTAGTCTAATAATAGCTTTGGATTGCGGTACAAATTCTTGGGAAGAGGCTGAAATCTTACAAAAAAATAAGATAGATCTAGTTGTAATTGATCACCATAAGTCAAAAGGCGAAATACATCCCCATTGTTTGATTGTTAATCCACATCTTTCCGAAATTGGCTCAGAGTGGACTAATCTTTGTACTGCTGGGTTATGTTTCAAGCTCGTACACGGTATTATTAAATGTAAAAGAGAAAATGGTGATAAAAATGCATTCGAAATAAGCCCTAAAGATTTCCTCTCTTTAGCCGCACTTGGGACACTTGCTGACATGGTTCCTTTGAAAAGCGAGAATAGAATCTTTGCAAAGTACGGATTAAAGCACCTGAGAAAGAGACCCACAAAGGGGTTGGAGGCACTCATGAGTGTGGCAAAGATTGACCTAAGATACCCTTTAGATTCAGAGGATATTGCCTTCCAGATGGCTCCAAGGCTGAATGCTTGTGGCAGGTTGGACAGACCTGAGGTTGCTGCAAAGTTACTGCTTGCAAATGATAACAGTGAAGCATCCGAACTTGCTTTACTTACAAATAAATTCAATGAGGAAAGAAAACAAATCGAAAGCAAGCTTACTAAAAGTGCAATCCTACAAGCTGAAGAGAAGTTTTCCGACAAAGATGCGGCGGTCATAAAGGGAAAAGGAGAGGATTGGATTCCCGGCATAGTAGGGATTATTGCTGGGAAGCTATGTAACTCCTTAAATAAACCAACTTTGGTTCTTGCATATGATCAAGGAAAGTACAAAGGCTCTGGCCGAGGAATTGAAAGTGTAAACCTGGTAGATGCCCTAGCACATTGCGAAAAATTCTTGGATCATTGGGGAGGTCACCCAGCAGCAGTTGGACTAACTGTTGACGAAAAGGACATCGAAGAATTCACTGAGGCATTTCTTGCTTACATAGAAAAAGAAAATTCGGGGATGAAATCCGAGCCATCAATTATTATCGATTCTTTCTTAACGGTTGATCAAATTAATTGCCAATTACTCAAAGAAATAGAAGTTCTGGGACCATTTGGTCAGGACAACCCTGAACCCGTTTTTGGTTTGAGAGACTTAGAATTGAAAACGAAACCCAAAAGAGTCGGTTGTGGTGAACATTTTCAGTTTAGGATTTCAAGTGAAATTGATTCGATTCCTGGCATTGCTTGGAATATGAGGGATCGAATTCCACCTTTGAACCAAAAAATCGACCTTGCATTCAGGATCAGATGGAATCGTTGGAAAAACCAAAATGGGATACAGGTTGTATTAACCGATTGGAGATTAAGCGAAAAATCTTAAGGATTAATCTGCCTTTCCATATGTTCTATCAATTCTTCTTCAGAGAGGCGTACTTGCTCGGTAGAATCCCTGTCCCTTAGTGTGAAAGAACCATCTCCTTCTAATGTATCGAAGTCGACGGTAATACCAAAGGGAACACCGGCTTCGTCAATTCTTCTATACCTTCGCCCAATCGCTCCACTCTGGTCATAGATAACATTCCATCTTTTCTGCAGTTTGCGGTACAGATTAGAAGCTAACTCCACTAACTCCGGTTTATTTTTAACCAAAGGAAAAATTCCAGCCTTTATTGGTGCCACTCTTGGATGGAAAGCAAGGACAGTCCTCTTCTCACCTTCAATTTCGTCAACAGAATATGCTGAGCAAAGAACTGCCAAAAAGGTTCTATCTACTCCAAGACTTGGCTCAATTACATGAGGCAGATAACGTTGCTTTAGATTTTCGTCAAAGAATTCGAGATTTTTACCTGAATGCTGTTGATGTTGATTAAGGTCAAAATTTCCTCTGGCTGCAATGCCCTCAAGTTCATGTTCTCCAAAAGGAAATTTGTAAGTGATGTCCGTGCATGCTTTTGCGTAATGAGCAAGTTTATCATGGGGATGAACTTCCTCTCCCAAGCTCTCAGCCTTAAGTCCAATGCTGGAAAACCATGATTTTCTTACTTCAATCCATTCCTTATGATGGAACTTCCATTCAGAATCTCCAGGTTTAATAAAATATTCAATTTCCATTTGCTCGAATTCTCTTGAACGAAATATAAAGTTACGAGGAGTTATTTCATTCCGAAAGGCTTTCCCAATTTGAGCTATACCGAAAGGAACTTTAACTCTTCCGGTATCAACAACATTTTTAAAATTCGCAAAAATACCTTGAGCTGTTTCTGGTCTCAAAAAAGCTTTAGAAGATCCATCTCTCAATGCACCAACATGAGTTTCAAACATCATGTTGAATTCTCTCGGTGGAGTTAGAGAACCAGGTTTTCCGGTAGCGGGCGAAGGCACCATCATTTGATCTTCAGCGGAAAGTTCGTCAAATGGTTTCAGTTCAATCTTACTGAGCTTACCTTGAATTGCAGCTTTTCGCTTCATTCTTTCAGCTTCCTCATTTACCTTTTCATGCATATCCTCAGATTCTAGTGCAACCACCCAACCTAAACTTTGCCCTTCTACAACCACTTCCGTTGCAAAAAGTTGATCCGCCCGATAACGCATTTTAGATTCTTTACAGTCTACCATTGGGTCGGTAAAGCCATCAATATGGCCAGATGCTTGCCAAATGCTTGGATTCATTATGATCGAAGAATCCAAACCGACGATATCATCTCTTCGGCGAACCATATCCTCCCACCAAGCATCCTTGATATTTTTCTTTAACTCAACACCCAAAGGACCATAGTCGAAAAAACCATTTAAGCCACCATAAATCTCGGATGATTGGAAGATAAAACCCTTTCGTTTACACAATGAAACTATATTCTCCAGTAAGCTATTTTCAGATTTCATGTAAGCTACTACTTTAGGTAATCATCCCTTGCTCTACAATAAATTAAAGCCTTAGAAATCACCGAATTTGCTGATTGACTTGGTAGTAGTTAGGAATTTTGTTAAAAACATCACATGATCAAACAAAAAATTTTACTTACAGCGTCTGCTTTTTGTTTAGTTCTCTTATCTCAAGGATGCTTTTTTAAAAAGTTTGGAACTTCCGAAAAATATAATGTGTTAGGAGCCATAACACATGAAAAACAATCATATTCTCCAGTTGAAGTCGGCAGTTTGCACTTAAGTTCTGAAGAAGTCGTTTCTCGACAAAATTTTTCAGGTACTAAAACAACCTTTTTGTGGGGTTTATTCACATTTACTGACTATTAATCAAATTTGTCCGAAGGGCATTATTCTTCAATCAAATTAGAATAATTCCAATTACAACTTGTAAGTTGTCTGCTTTCGGATAATATCATTTATTCTGAGTAAATTAACTCCATTTAAAAAATCTAGTACCTTGGATCGGACTCTTTTAAAAAAAGGTTTGAGACCTACCAAGCAAAGATCTTGTGTCTATGAGACCCTACTTGAAAGAAAGGATCATCCCACAGCGGACGAGATCCTTTTGCGAGTTCGAAAAAAACTACCTACAATTTCACTCGCCACAGTTTACAACTGTTTGGAGACCTTGGCTGATTGTGCTCTAATTAGACAAGTCAACTTTGATCGCTCACCATCGCGTTTCTGTGCGAATCTTTCTCCTCATGCTCACTTCATATGCTCACGAACTGGAGAAATTCATGATTTAAATCTTAGCAATAAAGATATCTTAAAATTGAAATCCATACTTCCTAATGGCTTTCAAGTCGACGATTTTGACCTTACCTTTAACGGAACAACTTAATTTAACCACCTTACCACATTGTGAATTCATTAAAAGTAGAAAATCTGTCTGCAAGAATTGAAGACAAACAAATCCTTAAGGAACTTAACCTCGAAATTCCCTCTGGAGAGGTTCACGCAATAATGGGACCAAATGGGAGTGGTAAAAGTACCCTCTCAAAAGTGCTTTCCGGGCATCCAGACTATGAAGTTATTAATGGTAAAGCCTTTTTGAACAATGAAAGTATTCTAGATAAAGAAGCGGACGAAATTGCCAGAATGGGTTTGTTTTTGGCCTTTCAATATCCGGTTGAGGTTGCGGGAGTAACAATAGCAAATTTTATCCGTGCTGCATTACAATCCAGACTACCAAAAGGTGAATCTATTAAGGCGGTCGATTACTACAAGGAATTGTATGCAAAAATGGACCAACTTGGAATGGACCGAAAATTTACTTCAAGGGCTTTAAACGATGGGTTTTCTGGCGGAGAAAAGAAAAGATGTGAAATACTACAAATGAGCATGCTTGAGCCAAAGTTTTGTATTCTTGATGAAACTGATAGTGGCCTTGATATAGACGCGCTAAGAATTGTCTCCGAAGGGGTAAACCGACTTCGATCCGATGATCGAGGGATTCTTGTCATAACTCATTATCAACGTTTGCTTGATTACATTGTGCCTGATGTAGTTCATGTTATGTGGGATGGCAAAATTGTGAGATCAGGTGATAAAGAGCTTGCCATAGAATTAGAATCTAAAGGTTACGACTGGATAAAAGAGGAGATTGCAGCTTAGTAAATTTGCCATGATTCAAACAAAAGAATTTGATATAGATACAGAGAAAGGCAACTTTCACTTTGAAACCTCTTACGATTTCGACGCTGGTGTTGGCTTGAATGAAGAAGTCGTTCGATACATATCCAATGTTAAAAAAGAAGAAAACTGGATTCTGTCCTTCAGGTTAAAAGCCCTCGAAACCTTTCTTAAGAAACCACTACCTACCCACTGGGCGACCAAAGATCTTCATAATATAGATTTTGATGTAATACGCTATTACTTGGCCAAAGGCCAGCAACCAAGCCGCTCATGGGAAGATGTTCCTGAAGAAGTAAAAAATACCTTTGAGAGACTTGGTATTCCTGAACAGGAAAGAAAATTCCTCGCTGGAGTTGAAGCTCAATTCGATAGCGAAGCTGCCTATTCGAGAATGAAGGTTGAACTGGAGAAAGAGGGAGTCATTTTTGTTGGTTCTACTGAGGGTCTGAAAGAGTATCCTGAAATATTCCGAAAATGGTTTGGGAAGGTAATTCCAACATCTGATAATAAGTTTTCAGCCCTCAACAGTGCGGTCTTCAGTGGTGGAAGCTTCATCTACATTCCCCCTGGGGTTAAGTTAGCACAACCATTGCAGGCTTACTTCAGAATTAATGCAGAAAACTTTGGACAATTTGAGCGTACATTGATTATTGCAGATGAAGGTTCTGAAGTTACTTACATGGAAGGTTGTACCGCTCCAAAATTCGAAACTTCGACTCTTCACAGTGCTGTTGTTGAATTGGTTGCATTGAAAGGGGCAAAAATTCAATACATTACCGTTCAAAATTGGTCCAACAATGTTTTTAATCTTGTAACAAAAAGAGCATTGGCAGAGGAAGAAGCTGAAGTTAGATGGATTGATTGTAATATTGGTTCTAGGCTGACCATGAAATACCCAGGTGTTATCCTAAAAGGAAGAAAAGCAAGGGGAGAAGTCTTATCAATTGCATTAGCGAATAACGGACAACACCAGGATACAGGAGCAAAAATGGTTCATGCTGCTGAAGAAACAAGTAGTAATATCATCGCAAAATCAGTTTCCATTGGAAGTGGAAGGTCTTCTTACAGAGGGTTGGTTAAAATGCCAAAACATCTCAAGAATTGTATGAACAACACGGAATGCGATGCTCTGTTGATTAATAGCGAGAGTCAGACCGATACCTACCCAGCAATTTCCGTTCAAGGCGACGGTAATTCAGTTCAGCATGAGGCAACCGTTTCTAAAGTAAGTGCTGAACAAATTTTCTATATGCAACAAAGAGGTTTATCAGAACCAGAAGCTATGAGCCTTTGTGTTAATGGCTTTGTGAACGATTTAATCCGTGAATTCCCAATGGAATATAGCGTCGAATTAAAAAGACTTATAGACTTAGAAATGGAAGGCTCTGTAGGATAATCCTGCGTTTTCTAAAATTTCTTAAACGAAAAAAATGAGTAATAGTCTTTCAACCTCCATATTTGACCAATCAAACACATTTTCCTCCTTTGTTGATGACAGGTCATGGGAACCAGGTTGGTTGGCAGATTTTCGGATGGAAAATTGGAACCTTTACCAAGATAAACTGCAATCCAAGCTCAAAGATGAAAATTGGAGATTTTCTCCAAAAAGCAGATTTAGTCTCTCGGAAATTGATTCCATAGCTGATTCCAAAGATCTTCTTTGCTTAGAATCTGATAATTCAAGCAACGCCAGATTTCTTGACTTTAACAAAATGATCTTAGATTTCCCTTGCGAAATATCAAAAATAACCGAGTATTTAGGACCAGAATTAGGTGCCTTATCTAATTATCATTTAACATCCTCACTTTTCAATGAAGGATTTTTTTTGAAAACAGAGCCTAATTCAAGATCTAAGCAATTTTTTACTGTCAGACATTATTTACCTTCTTCAGGTACGGTTTCTTTTCGAAAGAATGTTTTGGTATTAAGTCCCTATACGGAGGTCACTATTTTGGAGTTTATTGAATCAAAACAAGGTGCAACTGGAGGAAATCTGAGTAGCGTTTTACACGCTGAATTAGAGGAGAATGCCGTCCTGAACCGTATTCTTGTCCAAGATGCGGATTCCGATTCCACTCTTCATCAATTCGAAAATTTCAAAATCGGGAAAAATGCTCGTGTAAATAATGTGTGTGTCCATTTAGGTTCTGCACAATGCAGAAATGAAATCAAAGGAGACCTCTCAGAAAGAGGAGCAGAATTTGATTGTTTTTCACTTTTTTTGGGTAAAGGAAATCAGCTATTTGATCAGAGAACTATGCAATTACACTCTGCTGAAAATTGTAGAAGCAATTTGTTATGCAAAAATGCATTGAATGATGAGTCAAAGTCGGTTTTCTCTGGCATGATTAAAGTTATGCCAAACGCAGCAAACACTAATTCATACCAAACAAATCGCAATTTGCTTCTCAGTAATACTTCTGAGGCAGACTCACTGCCAGGTCTTGAGATTTTAGCTAATGAAGTAAAATGCAGTCACGGAGCAACTACATCAAAAATTGACGATCAAGAACTCTTTTACCTTCTTTCCAGAGGAATTCCAAAAAAATCTGCCGAAAATTTAATTGCTTTAGGATTTCTGGACGAGATCACCTCCAAAATTACAGATGAACAGTGCATCGAATTGGTCCGTCAAAAAATAGATTCCCGATTTTGAATTATGAGTGAGTCAAATAATGAGATCGAATTGCTTCGTGATGTAAATGCCACACTAATACCTCATGGTGAAGAATTTACTCTGGGAAGGGGTGAAAAAGTTACGATTACTCATCGCCTAGGCGGAAATTTTACCGTTATGACCTTGCAGGGCATGTACCGGATTGCCGCAAAAGATTCAGATGCACTAGGTGAAGATGCTTCCAATATTCAATACAAATCTGAAGTTTCACAAGATGCTTCCCCAGCTGACGAAAACAAAATAAGAGAAAACTTAAAGTCGGTATTCGATCCTGAGATTCCCGTAAATGTGGTAGATTTGGGTTTGATCTACAGAATAGAAATTGAAGATAACAATGAGAAGGGCCGTATCGCATATATAGACTTAACTCTAACTGCGCCGGGTTGTGGTATGGGACCTGTAATTGCAGAAGATGTTAGGTTAAAAACCGTTGAGTTACCTGGTATCGATTATGCAGAAGTTGAAATCGTATGGGACCCGCCCTGGACTCAAGATCTCATCTCAGAAGAAGGTAAAATGGAACTAGGGTTGATTTAAAATTTCCGCCTTATTATCCTATATCATTTTAATGAAAGACAACTCCTCACAAAATTCACTCAAGTTAGCACTCGGAAGTGATCATGCGGGTTTTCGTTACAAAGAGGAGATAAAGGTTTTTTTAAATGAACTTGGTCATGAAACAAAAGATTTTGGAACTTTTAGCGAAGAATCCTGTGATTATCCTGAATTTGTAACTCCTGCAGCACAAGCTGTAGCAAATCAAGTATGTGATATTGGAATCGTTTTAGGTGGAAGTGGAAATGGTGAGGCAATGGCAGCAAATAAAGTTAATGGAGTTCGATGTGCCCTTACTTGGTCAATTGAAACGGCCAAACTCGCTAAGCAACATAATAATGCAAACATGCTTTCAATTGGTCAAAGGCAAGTGTCCTTGGAACTAGCTAAAAAAATGATCCAAGAATGGATTTCTACCGAATTCGAGGCGGGAAGACACGTAGCAAGAATTCAAATGCTATCCTAACAGTTTATTTTCAAAATGAGTGAAGAAAAAAGTAAAAAAAGTGATTCCGTTTCGGAACAAATTCAAAGCAGTTTCTTAGAAAGTAGAAAAGTCTTTCTTTGGGGAGAAGTCAGTGATCGATCCGCCAGAGATCTGACGGAGAAATTACTTTATCTGGAAAATAAGAATCCAGGTCAGGAAATAACTTTCTATATAAATTCACCTGGGGGTTCAATTACTGCTGGTATGGCCATTTTTGACACCATGCAATTGATTAGCTCTCCCATCACAGTTGTGGTTACTGGAATGGCGGCTAGCATGGGATCTATTTTACTTTGCGGGGCTACTAAAGGTAAAAGGCTCCTCTACCCACATTCAAGGGTGCTCATACATCAGCCTCTAATTACCGGCAGGATGCAGGCAACAGCGGTTGATATTAATATACAAGCACAAGAAATGGAAAAACTGCGTGAAGAACTAAACGGTATTTTGGCTAAATCATCTGGGCAACCGTTAGAAAAAATTCAAAAGGACACGGATAGAGACTTTTACCTTAATGCAAATGAAGCAATTGAATATGGTCTTGCAGATGAGATCATTGCTGAATTCTAATTAAGGTTACTTTCTTAACTCTTTTTGATCAAAAAATTGATCAAATGAAAACCATTCTTTAGGGATTTCCTCAGAGGAGAGTTTGTTTCGTGCAAATTTTTTGATGTCGTTTAATTTTTTATCATCAGTAAGTTCAATATAAGCAACGACTTTTTTGCCCCAATACTCGTCGTGTTTACCAACAATTTTGCAATCCAAAACAAATGGGTTTGAACAGAGGCAAGATTCAATTGCCTCAGGATAAACATTTTTTCCTCCGGAAATGATACAACGATCCAAGCGACCTGAAATAGTATATCCATAACCTTCTGAGAAATTCCCTTGGTCTTTAGTCTCATACCAATCGTCAAAGCAAATTTTTTCTCTTCCTAGTTGGTAACATAAGCTTTTTGATCTTATTTTAACCCTTCCATTAACAATTTTTATTTCAGCATGAGACAAACAGTCGCCTACTCCATCAACTCCATTTAAGAAGTCTTTAGAGTCAAGAAGCGTAATCATTCCTGCTGTTTCTGTCATTCCATAACAGGGGTAAACCGGAATTTCCCCGTTTCTTGCCTTGGTTTGCAATACAGATGATAAAGTCGCACCACCGACAAAAACACCACGACTCGAACGTAAATTTTTCAGAGCAATTTTAGATTGAAGAAGAAAATATAATTGAGTTGGGACTAAGGAAATCCAACGTCCTTTCAATTCGTGACTCATGTCGACTTTAGACAGCCTCTTGTAGTCCCCAAATAGTATATTTCCACCCGTACGAATTGCTCTCTCTACCTGCATCCAACCACTAACATGATAAATTGGTAAACAGCAATAAGAGGAATAACTCCCCCCTACTCGATCAACAAGCCCTTCGACTGCATTGGAAATTGTTTCCTCATCATGATAAACTTTTTTTTGGAAACCACTGGTGCCGCTTGTTCGAAATACTCTCGTCCCATCTTTTAACTTGGTTCCTTCATCAATATTCGGGACTTCTGGTTCTGTTGATTGAAATTCGATTGAACCGTTCTGTTGAATTAAAGAAAAAACCCGTCTGGCATAAGCAAGGCTTTCATTTTCAGGGTCGTTGCTTGAATCAATCCACTCTAGTCTCATAAAAAGCCTTTTACTTTGGATATTTTAACCAAAGATCTCCTAGCTCTTCATTTGAAGCACTTGGACAAAAAAGAGGGATACTGTGATGAGAAATCAACTCTAAAGAACCACCTTCAAAGATCGACCGATCAATTCCTGGAACAAGTTTTGAATATCTACAAAGTCTTAAAAGTGCTTCGTATCCAAATGGGCTCTCAAAAACTGTTGAAATAATACATCTTTCTGGATGTAGCCTTAAAAAATCTATGGTTTCATTCCAATTTTTGCACAAAGTTGGTTTTACAACCATAAGTCCGGCCCAACCAAATTGATGGAGTTTATCGGGACCACCTAAGTGAATTACAGCCTCGTCTAGAGCAATAGGAAAACCCGTATCTTTTACTAATTGGATAAGTGCATCGTCCGGAATACCGGGTAATGGTTGCTCCATAAATTCAAGTACTGGATTCTGATGCAATGCCTCAACCCAAAGAAGTAACTGATCAAGACTTAAAGATTCATTTGCGTCCAGACGAATCCGAGTCGAAGAAGGAAGCTTCTTTATGAATTCTAGCGTTTTATTTATTTCATATGTAGTCTCATTTATCCCGATCTTAAGTTTTAAAGTCTGATGGCTACTAATAGAATCTTCCAAACTGTTCATTATTCTGGCTTTTGAAATTTCATGTTTATCTCCTAAATTTTCATTCCATATTTCAGATTCTAAACAGGAAACCGCAGAATTTATAAATTCAAAATTATGTAATCGACCATACTGACACCATTTTTCAACTTCTTCGTTGAGATCAGACATATCGAATTTGCAAAATCCTGGAACAACGCAAACTTCTCCAAAAGATAAAGATCCATCATATTTGGTTTGTTTAAGTATGAAACCAGAGTTTTCTCGCCACAACCCATGCCCAGTATTTAGGGGAAGATTAAATTTTTGTTTAAATTTCTTGAATTCTCGCATGGGGGACATCGTTTAAACTTGAGAAGTATTATGCTTTGAAACATATAAACATAGTCAACCTAAGACAAAAGCCTAACATGGATAACGAAATTTACCTTCCAGCTGAACTTTTTTTCCCTAAATGTACTCCTTTTGGCCTCACCTTCGATGATGTTAGTTTAGCTACGCGTTACTCTGAATTACTGCCTAAAGATGTAAGAATAGATGCGAAAATTTCTGAGGAAATCACCCTAAGTATTCCTATCATATCTTCTGATATGGATACAGTCACTGAATCAGATATGGCAATTGCCATGGCATTAAATGGAGGTCTGGGATTAATTCATTACAATATGCCCTTGAAACAACAAATCAAGGAACTAACTAGAGTTAAGCATCATGTCCATGGATTAATTCAAAATCCGATTACAATAACCGCAGACAAATTCGTGGGAGATGTACTTCGGCTTATAGAACAAAAAAACTTTCAATTTAGAACTTTTCCAATCGTTGACGAAAAAGGAAAACTGATTGGTTTACTACCCGGAAGAGTAGTCAAAGATCGATACAAGCACAAAAAGGTTACTGAAGGAATGCTTGAAAGAAATGAAGTTTACACAGTTCGTCATTCAGAGGTGGGAGATGATCCTATTACCACAGCCGACAACTTTTTCAGCGAGCATATGGGTATCCACAAACTCTTAGTTGTTGATGAAGATGATAAATTACAAGGTCTGTACACACTAAGCGATATTGAACAAATCATTGGAGAAAATAACGAAAATTTGAAACCGGCCAGAGATTCAAGTTTTAGACTTCGCTGCGGAGTTGCAGTTAGTATACCGAGAGATTCCAATGGAATTTTAGAAAAGGAAAATTTATTAGTTCATATTGGAGAATTGATTGAAAAGGGGCTTGATATCGTCGCAATTTCAACGGCACATGGGCATACCAAAAGCGTGGGTGAAGCAGTTGAGATAATTCGGGAGGCTTTTCCAAATCTGTGCATAATGGCAGGAAATGTAACATCTACTGAAGGGGTTAGGTTTCTAGCAGAAGCAGGTGCCAATGTTATTAAGATTGGACAAGGTCCAGGATCAATATGTACAACAAGATTGGTTGCAGGTGTAGGAATACCTCAAATGAGTGCACTTTATTCTGCGCAAAAAGCACAGAAAGAACATAATGTTTCTATCATTGCGGATGGAGGAATTAATAAATCTGGCGATATTGTAAAAGCATTAACCCTTTCTAATGCAGTAATTTGTGGTGGTCTTCTTGCTGGATGTAAGGAATCGCCAGGGAGAATTGTTGAAATTGAAGGGAAATATTACAAACAATATCGGGGAATGGGCAGTTTGGAGGCAATGAAACATGGTTCGGCATCCAGATATGGTCATAATAAAAAGCAAATTACTTCAAAAAACGCTCCGGAAGGAATAGAAGCACTAAAAGAAGTATCCAGTTCAGTTAGCGAAACCATTAACAATTTAACTGGAGGAATAAAGGCGGGCCTTGGATATTTGGGAGCTGAGAATTTAGATATCCTCAAAAAACAGGCAAGATTTGTTAGAGTCACACCAGCAGGACAAAGAGAATCCGCGCCACATGATGTGATTCAGGTTAAAAGCAATGAATTCTGAAGAATCAAAAAACATGAATTCAAATATCAACTCCGTAGTAGGTATAAGCATGGGAGATGAAGGAAAAGGGCGTGTAGTTCATGAAATTATGGATGAAATCCAAGAAAAGTACAATTGTCCGGTAGAGTGTGTTATGAAGGTAAATGGTGGTGCAAATGCCGGGCATACAGCCGCTGGTCTAAAGTTAAACTTATTACCATCAGGAATCAGTAACCCAAAAGTACCTAACTTGCTGATTGGTTCAGGTGTAGTAGCTGACCCTAGAAAATTTCACTGGGAGGGAAAACCATTAGAAGCGAAAGGAATATCGGTTTTTAAAAGATTAAAAATAGATAACAAATGTCAAGTTAGTGATGTGACACATAGGTTACTTGACCTTGCATGGGAAAATTACAGAATAAAACACCTTGGCGAGCCCAAAAGAGGATCCACAGGTAGAGGAATCAGCCCAGCCTACTGCGATGAAACTGGACAATGGCAAATTTATTATTCAATTTTCAAAAAAGACCGAAAAGAATTTTCGAAAAAGATTGGTGAAAAAATTGAAAGAGCTCAAGATACAATCAAACATGTTTGTAAAGCAGACGAATCTGATTGGTACAATTTCTTTAAAATATTAACTGAGGCTGAAATTAAAGCGAATTCAGATTCTATTAAGGATGGTTGCTTCGAAAAAAGTGAATTCATGTTTGAAACTTTTAGCACATCAAAACCATTCTTATTAAATACAGAATTGATAGAAGAAGTGTACTGGAAAGCTGGCCGTGAGCTTATAGAATGTATTGTTGATGGTAGAGAAATTTTACTGAATAATATCGAAAAAAAGAAACATATTGTTGCCGAATTCGGACAAGCTTACTGGCTCGATAAAAGACACGGTTTTACACCTAATGTGACAGCTTCTCATACTTTTGGTGCTGAATTTTTTATGTCTGGGGGAATTCCTTTAAGGAAAATTAATCAAATTGGATGCTGTAAAGCATACGATACTAAAGTTGGGACGCATCATTTTATTACTAAAATTGACCACAATAACGATCCGCTAGGTGAAAGATTAGCGAAAATTGAATTTGGTACTTCCACTGGAAGACAACGAATGGTTGGATGGTTTGATTCCGTAGAAAAAGGAATCGCACTCAGATATGGTGGATTTGATGAATTAGTTATAAACAAACTAGATGCTCTGTCATGCCCAAGTTTAGACATTCAATTATTGAAAATCTGTACGGCATATAAACTGATTGATGGATCTATAATCAAAGAAGTTCCTCAAGACGATGAAATAAGGAAAAGCATTGTTCCGGTTTATGAGAGTTTGGAAAGCTGGAGCGAAAATCTTCAATCTTGTAAAAGTTTCAATGACTTTCCAATAAATGCAAAGAAATATGTAGCAAAGATGGTTTCAAGCATTATTCAGGTAGCTTACCCCCGAGGTTATTCCAGCAAGATATTACCAAGAATTAAATTCATCGGTGTAGGCCCTGATCCCAAACAAATAATAAGAGATATTCCGGCCACTAAAATTCTAATAGAGAACTACTAGAAGAAATCTACTCTTGAAAAGATCTGAAAGCATATCACATATAAAGAAAAAAATTAATTGGAATGAAATTGATTTAAATTATATTGAAAATTTAATTTCGATATGCGCAGATGAGGATTTAGATTCAAAATTCCGAAAGTCGCCCTTGCTAGGTGATATAACAACTAGTGCTTGTAACATTAAGGGAGTGAATAAAGCCAAACTAGTAACTAGGGAAAATATTATATGCTGCGGTTTAAATATTTATCCGCATATTTTCAAAATCTTTGACACCTTAAATCTGAAATTTGAGAAAAATTGTAGTGATGGTGAAGAGTTACCTGAAGGCTCTTTAATTGGCACAATTTCAGGTAGTGCTGCTGAAATTTTACTTATCGAAAGAACTCTTCTAAACCTAATTCAAAAATTGTCCGGAATTTCTACCACAACTAATCAATTGGTAAATAAGATAAAACAATATAATGTAGGATTACTAGATACCAGAAAAACAACTCCTGGTCTTAGAATACTAGAAAAATATGCAACCTCATGTGGTGGTAGTTTCAACCATCGATACGGATTAAGTGACCGAATCCTCATTAAAGATAATCATCTAGCCTTCAATTCTATAAAATCAGTGGAATCTTTTATAGATTTTGTAAAAAATATTCGCAAAAATCATCCGAACGAATTCATTCAAGTTGAAGTAGATTCTGTGGATTTTGCAATTTCACTTACACACACTGATGTCGATGCTGTATTACTGGATAATTTCTCCTACCGAGATATTATCCATGTAAAACAATACATCGACAAAGACATTATAATTGAGTTAAGCGGTGGTATAACATCTGATAACATAGAAAGATTCGCTGC
>JAYYRA010000012.1:0-50575 GCA_036127675.1 Verrucomicrobiota bacterium | reverse complement strand
ACCAGACCAAGCATAGTCAAGCTTAGGGCGACGAAGATCACATAGATCATCACCCAGTCTCCTGATTTGATGTCTTTTTGCTCTAGCTTTCCCTCAGCCACCCTTTTTTCCCATGATTGTTTTCACCACACCCACCTTATTACAAAATCAGGGGCTTTCCTCCGATACATCTATAATTGGTCGATCGTCTGATGCTCCCTTGAAAAATCCTTCCACACTTGAATCCTGTTGTTGAATTGGTACGGCGTTTTCAGGGGATAGAAGATCATCCACGGATGGTTCCGAAACACCCGATGCAGAACCAGATACAATGAGAACTTGACCTATTCGGATTCGACCCGCATCCACCAATCCATTCCACTCCATTATTTGTTTAACCGTGGTTCCATGAATTGCAGCTATCCGAGTTAGGTTGTCCCCTTTTTGTACCTTGTGCGTCATAGCTCCATCGGGAACCACTGTGGTCGCTTGGATAGTCGGTGCAGAATTAACCGAGGACTGAACTCCCTCTCCGGGAAGTTTTAGAACCTGACCAATTTTAATAATGGACGACTTGGAAAGCCCATTGACTGCCATCAGATCATTTAGCGAAACCCCCTGTCTTCTGGAAATTCTACTCAGACTGTCACCTTTTTGAACGATATAGGTTGAACCAGAGTCTGAAGAAAATGTACTCGAAGCATCGATGGACAAATCGGTGGAAGTCGCAGGGGTGGAAGGTATCGAATCTTCCGGAATCATAATTTCCTGACCAATCGAAAGTTTCCCATCTTTGTTCAAACTAGGATTTGATCCAAGTAATGCGGATAAACTTACACCTTTCTTGCGGGCAATACCCCAGAGCGTATCTCCTCGCTGAACCTTATAAATTGACAAACCACTCGGACGTAATTTGACGGTCGGTTCAGAAGTCCCGGGTGCTTCAAGAATTGGAGGTAATGGCTTGGCTTCAATCACTCCTTGACCGGGTACGATTAATCCGGTGGAATCCGGCCTAGTCGGAGATGAAAATTCAGCTTGTGCAGGTTTCACCTCAGAAACATCGTCATCCCCTAGTCCGGAATTAAAGCCGGCATCTGGTACCTTCTCCTGCGGCACCTCAGTCTTGAGACTTGCCGCATTGACGGTTTCTTTTTTCTTAACGGTTTGACAACCAGGTTGGAACATCACGAGCAGGATCACTCCGACGTGAAGGGATAATACGATTCCGAATATCTTTGTGAGTTTCATTTTTTTATTTCCTCGATTGGATTCATTCAAATTGATTCTTCTTGAGTACAAGGAGTGTACCGTTTCTTCAAATCGAAAAAGACTTGGTTGAATAGGTTTCCCCGCTCAAGATAACTTGTAAACATGTCAAAGCTAGCAAAGCCTGGGCTGAAAACAATGGAAGTTCCTCTTTTAGCGACTGAAAATGCTTGCCCCACAGCATCCTTCAAAGTGTTGCAAACCGTGACTGAAATAGATTCTTTCCGTAGCAAAATGGCAAGTTTCTCCGCCACCTCTCCTATTAAAAAAGCTTGAATTAAATACTCTTTCATTTGGGAGGAAAAGATTTGCAATTCATCTCCTTTTTCCTTCCCACCTCCTATCCAGATTATTCTTTCCCTAAAATTCTTGCATGCTGAAAGCACAGCAGAAAAATTGGTTGCTTTTGAATCGTTCCAAAAAGATACCTCCTCCAAAACTCCTACTTTCGACAATCTAAATGGTTCTGGTTGATAGTCCTGAATTGCTTTTTCAAATTCGGTTTTTTTAATACCTTTACTCTCAGCGTAGGCGTAGGCAATTGAAAGATTCTCTCTCTGTGCTGGAGAGGAAAAGAAATGATCTTCCTTGATATTCAAACTTGATAACCTTGAACAATCAACCACTTCTGGATTTGCTTCAACTTTAAGCCTCTTTTCGCCACCAAATTCAACCACGCTCCTTCCACAAATAAAATTTCCATCCGACCTTAACCTTTTGCACAAATTAAACTTAGCAAGAAAGTATTCCTCTAAATTCTTATGATAATCCAAGTGATCGGATGTGAAATTCGTCCATAAAAGTGAAGACGGCTTAAGAAACTTTAAGTTTGCGGCCTGAAAGGAGCTGACTTCCAAGAAAATACTTGTTTTGGAATCTAATCCATTAACTACTACCTCACTAAAAGAAGTTCCTACATTTCCAGCACAAACAACAGATTTACCCAATCTTTTCCATAGATGAGTAAGAAATGTTACCAAGCTTGTCTTTCCGTTGGTTCCGGTAACCGCAACAACTTCATTATCAATTAAGGTTGAAGCAAAATCTAATTCTCCAACGACTGTAAGATTGGATTTGTGTGCTAATCGAATCCAAGGATGATCCGCTGGAAACCCTGGACTGGTAATTACCATTGAAGACATTTTTGCGGCTTCTTCACTAAACTTCACTTCCTGAATATCGTAGAAGTTAAATTTCCACTCTAATTTACTCAAAAGTTTAGCAACCCCTTGACCGCTTACACCCCTTCCAAAAATCGCAACAGGACTACTTTTCTTTTCTTTCCAGATGTGGGGTAATGTTAGCATATTAACGTAGCTTTAGAGTGGCTATTCCAATAAGTGCGAAAAGAAGAGACAAAATCCAAAACCGAATCACAACTTTAGTTTCTTTCCATCCCTTTAATTCAAAGTGATGGTGGATCGGGGACATTAAAAAAATTCGTTTCCCCGTACTTTTGAAAGATGCAACCTGAAGGATCACCGAAGCGGCCTCAATAACGAAAATTCCACCGACAATAATCAAGGTGATTGGTTGATGAACCATAAGGGCAATCACTCCCACCAAGCCACCTATCGCCAATGAACCTGTATCCCCCATGAACATTTCTGCTGGATGTGCATTATACCACAGGAAAGACAGACTTCCTCCAAGCAAAGCAGCACAAATAATGGTTAATTCTCCTGAACCAGGCAGCCAACTAATCTTCAAATATTCCGAAATAAGATAATTTCCAGACGCATATGCCATGATCGCATATGTCAAAGCTACTGTGACGGTGCAACCAATTGCTAGACCGTCTAATCCATCGGTCAAGTTAATCGCATTACTTGACCCGGTCAAGGTAACCCAAAAAAACAAAAAAACTAAAATAATCGGCATACCAATTAAGATGGGGTCCTTGAAAAACGGAACCCAAAGTTCTCGCATCTTGATTTCACTCCCCGTCGGGTTCTTCATTATCCCGGTCAATGTCTCAGACAAAGGTCCTAGCAGAATAAATAAAACCACCGCAGTGGTTATTAATTGCCCCAAGAGTTTGTATTTACCAGCCAAACCCTTACTGTTTTTTTTGCTGATCTTTAGAAAATCGTCGGTAAATCCAACTACTGTGAGAAGCCCGTATGTCACAAGTGCAGCTACTACATAAACATTCAAATCAGCCCATAACAACGAGGAGATCACCACTGACAAAAAGATTAGCAAACCACCCATAGTCGGAGTTTTAGCTTTACCCTCGTGTAAATTTGCTATTTCCCCTACTTCATCCTTATCGCGGAACGCTTGCTTTGCACCAAAGTTTTCAAGGAAACGAATCAACTTTGGACCAATGATAAAACCAATCAATAAAGCAGTAATCCCCGCCAGTATCGAACGAACGGATATGAATTGAAAAAGCCGGAAAGGACCAAAGTATGACTCAAATTGTTGTAGATAGATTAACATTCTAGCTGGACTCCAGTTTCCACTTCATTCACCGCCCATGCAGGTAGAAGATTTTCCAACTGATTCGATCGGCTTCCTTTCAAAAGAATTACACCTTTGAAATCTTCCACTAGAGAGATTGCTGCTTCCAAATCTTTTAGAATTACGATTTGCTCCTCATCAGCTCCTGTTTTTAACAATCCACTTGCATACCAGGCTGCCTTCTTTCCAATCAATACCACTAGGTCATTTGTCTCTAGCTTTAAAGAGGCTCCAACCGATTCGTGCAATTCAACTTCACTAGCACCCAATTCCTCCATTCCTCCAAGGACATAAAGCTTAGGATTACCCAGATATGTACTTCGAAAATATTCCAATGAATCTCTCATGGATGATGGATTTGCATTGTAACAGTCAACGAAATAGGTTCGCCCCCGGCCTTGATAGCTTTTTGCTCTCAAGGCCGAAGGGCGATATTGGGGTAGGCGTTCAGAAATTTCTGCTGGAGATACTTTCAACTCAAGAGCTGCCAATATGGCTAGTACCAAGTTTTTCTGCATTCCAATTGACATTAAAGGTATCTCAAATTGAAGAACCGGGGACTCGTGACGCCAAAGCCTAAGCATACACGAGTCCCCTATTTTGTTTGTTTCAGTCCAAATTTCGTAATGAACCATTCTCTGATCCTGAAAATCTTTTTTGGGAATACCTTTGACCAATATGAAATGATCTTTGGATTTCTCCTTTAAGTCACTAAATTCTTTAAATTCTAAACAATCGGAATGGAAAAAAACGCAGACAGGGCGTTTTTTACATTTAAACAATTTAGCCTTTTCCTTTGCTACCGTTTCGAGATTTCCTAACCCTTCCAAATGCGACTCTCCAATCATTGTAATGAGTACAAGATCTGGCGAAATAATTTGTGCCAACTGATCCATCTCATTCTGTTGGTTAATTCCGACCTCTACAACTGCCGAGGTATGCCGTTCAGAATCTAATTGTGTTAGTGTCAAAGGAACTCCCAAATAATTATTTAAATTCCCAGATGTTCTGTGAGATTTCTCTCCTAAAAGAAGAGCAAGGAATTCTTTAGTTGATGTCTTTCCACAACTTCCAGTGATTCCAATAACTGCTTTTTTAAATTGTTCCCTATGACATGCGGAAATTGAATGAAAAGAAATTAAAGTATTTTTTACTTCAAGTTGAGGAAGATCCGAATCCAATTTAACTTTTTCCACAAGGGCAGAAGAGGCACCATTCAATTTTGCCTGATCTAAAAAGTCATGTCCGTCCCGTTTTGCCCTAATTGCGACGAACATTTCTCCAGGTTTTATTTTCCTCGAATCGATATTGAATCCGGTTATATCACTGGATATTCCGTGCCACTTTCCCTCTGACCAATCAGCCAGTTTTTCTGGATCAAAAAAAGGCATTTACTCAGCTAATGACTTGATATCAATTAATTCGCGGGCTACTTCCCTATCATCAAATGGTATTGCTGTGTATTGCACCTCTTGAAAACATTCATGCCCCTTTCCAGCAATCAGCACGCAGTCACCTTTCCTCGCATGATCCAAAGCCATGCTGATGGCTCTTCTTCGATCTTCTATAAATGAGATTCTCGAGCCTCTTGTCTGACCTTTTTTCATGTCCTTAAAAATTTCAGCCAAAGACTCCGTCCTTGGGTTGTCAGCGGTTGCCCAAACTCGATCTGCACCAGCACAGGCAACTTTAGTCATTTCCAATCTTTTGCCTTTGTCTCGGTCTCCACCACAACCAAAAACCAAATGAACCTTTCCATTCGTGCATTCTCTAAGCATACTGAGGGCGTTTCTTAAAGCATCCGGGGTGTGAGCATAATCAACCACTATATTATAGTCTTGGCCCTTATCGATAGACTCCATTCTCCCATCTACACCTTGAAAGGCCCCAATTTTTCTTATTGCATCCTGAATGGGTCTACCCATCACATGTAAAATTGACAGAGAAGCCAATAGATTCATCACATTGAATCTTCCTAGCATCGGACTTTTTATCACCATTGAACCAGCTGGAGAATCCAATACAAATTCCGCACCGTCCGCTTCCAAGTTTATATTTTTTGCCCTAAAATCATTTGATTCTTCCAGACCAAATGAAAGAATTCGAACTTGTGGTGGTAACTCTTCCATCAATCTTTTTCCATAGGGACAGTCACCATTGATTATGGCAAATTTTGGAAGCTTTCCATTTTCACCATTAAAAATTTTTCTCTTCTCGACAAAATATGCCTCCATATTTTTATGATAATCCAAGTGATCTCTGGTCAAATTTAGAAAAACTGCTACCTCCATCTGCATACCCGAAACTCTTGACTGATGAATACCATGAGAACTGACCTCCATAACCGCTTCCGAGCATCCACCGACTAACATATTTCTCAACATTGGATACAGATCTGCTGCTTCTGGAGTCGTGCGAAACGACGGCATCTCCCTATCTCCTAAGTGATAACGTACCGTGCCAATTAAGCCTACCGGCCGACCTGGTTCTTCGAGCAAATGGCGGGTCATCGTAGAAACCGTGGTCTTTCCATTTGTCCCGGTTATTCCAACAATTGATATGCTTTCATCTGGGTTCCCGTGATATCTCTTTGCAATTCTTGCAAGTGCTTTTCTCGAATTGTTTACTTGAATTTTTGCTACCCCGGGATTTTCGTTTGAATCAAAATTTTCAGCTATAATAGCTTTTGCACCTCGTTTTACCGCATCTTCTACAAAATCTTCACCATTTGACTTTAATCCCCGAATGGCAAAAAATGCAGATCCTGGGGTTACTCGTCGACTATCCGTTACGATCGAATTTATTTTTACATCAGATAGGTTGTGCTCTACGATTTTCTCACCTTCTGCTAATCCGCTGATTTTTACTTCATCCGAAAATCTTCGGTGCATTTCCTGAATGGATCTAATATTTTGTTTCTTTGTATTCATATGGCATTTTACTCTTAAATGGCCCTTAAAGGATTCAAATTCCCTGCAATCTCAGATTTAGTTTTCTCTTCTTTATTTCTCGGAGTCGGCTTTATTCCCATATAGCTTATTATTTGTTGGCCGATTTCTCTAAATGCTGGACCTGCGACACTTCCACCATAGCCTAATCTCCCCTTTGACATTTTAGGCTCATCCACCACGATTGTTATCATTATGCTCGGGTTTTCTGCGGGAAAATATCCCGCAAACGAAGCTACATGATGTCTGTTGGAATATTTTCCATCGATAATTTTTTGTGTAGTACCTGTCTTTCCTGCAATTCTAAAACCATCAATCACAGCTTGCCTCGCAGTACCTTCGTTTGAAACTACATCTACCAACATATTTGTCAGATTTTTCGCCACATTTATATCTAATACTCTCCTTACAGGCTTTGGATCGAATACCACAACTGTCTTTCCTCTTTCATCGAAGACACGGTTGATAAACCTGGGTTTCATCAGAACCCCTTCATTTGCAACAGCTGAAACTGCCATGTGTATCTGCATTGGCGTTACACTAACAGAATGACCCATTGGTAATCGTGTAATAGTTAAACCATCCCATTTAGATGGATGATGCAAGGTGCCCTGTCTTTCTCCTCCCATTCCAAAATCCGTCCTCTGACCAAAACCGAATAGTCTGCAATAATCATATAACCTTTTAGCACCTAATTTAATACCTAGTTGTGCAGCTCCACGATTACTAGATTTTTGCACTACTTCATGAACGCTTATTTTACCCAATGGGTGATGATCACTGGGCAACCTGAGATTTCTACTTCCATTTCGATAGGTTGAAACAGAGCAATCAATTAGATCAGAACCAGTAACTAAGTTTTCATTTAATGCAGCACCTACTGGAACTACTTTAAATGTTGATCCTGGCTCGTACAAATCCGATACCGCTCGATTTCTTTGATCAGAAAGCTCATATTGATTAAACCGATTCGGATCGAAATCTGGAACATTCGCCAGTGCTAAAATTGACCCATTTTTAGGATCTCCAACAATCACACTTGCACTTAAAGGTTCATATTCTTCCACAATTTTCAACAATTGTGTTTCCACAATTTCTTGTACAATCCGATCGATGCTTAACTCAACATTCAGTCCAGCTTGTTCCTGTATTTCGAAAGATCTGTACTGTGGCATTTCCCGCCTTCTACCGTCTTTTTCACTTTCCTTCCAACCGTCTTGCCCTTGCAAATAATAATTCGCTAACCTTTCTACTCCCATCGCAGCAATTCCTTCCTTATTAACGAAACCAAGTAGGTGCGATGCGAGATTTCGATTTGGATAAATTCTAGAGTGTTTAAAATTTCCATAAACACCCTTTACCCTTAGAAATTGAATTTTTCGGTAAGTAGCTTCATCCACTTCATCTTTAAGCTTTACCCATCTAACCTTTGAAATCTTGCTACCCCCCTCCTTACTTGTTCTTATTTTGAGAGCTGCGGCGCGGTTTATTTTTTCAACCGGTATATCTAATAATTTAGCAAGATCTGGGTATTTCCAGTCTTCCTCCTCATCAATCGTATAGGGATCCATTCCAACTGTTACCACAGATCGAGTGGTGGCTAATAAGTTGCCTTTTTTGTCTACTATATCTCCCCGTCTAGATTCTACACTAATAAAATTCTTTCTAGCTCCCTGTGCGAACTCAGTATACTTTTCAGACTTTAAAACCTGAAGAAAATACAACCTTACCCCGATGAAGGTGAAAGCGAATATGATAGATACAAATACTAGATAAAATCGAATCGGGGAAATAAAGATACTTTTCATCTTTGAGTCCCTGCGAACACCTTATTGTCACCTCTGCCTCTTTTGTCTCTTGCAAATGAGACCCCATCCAATCTCCTTTTCATATCCTCGGAACTTACATGGAATGTCATTTGGGCCTTTGGCATGGAAAGTCGACCATCAACCATAGAAGCTAATGAAGATGGACGCATGGCCCTTGAATACTGGGCTCTTAGTTCATGAACTTCACGAGCCACAATTTCCAATTCATCTTCCAATTCCCCACATTCTCTTGCGATGGAAGAAATTTCCATTCTTAACCAAACCAAGCCTATGGATCCTGCTCCGAAAAGAGAAATAACTATCAAAATTAGAATGATGTTTCGATTGCTCATACGCTTAAAGTTCTGAACTTCTGGTTTTTTTGATTACCCTTAATCTTGCCGAACGACTACGTGGATTATCAGCAATTTCCTTTTTACTTGGTAAAATAGCTTTTGACTTCAAAAGTTCACCGAAAACCACCCTCTCATCTAAATAACTCGAATCTTTTCGATGCTCCGGTCTCCCTGACATCTTCCTCATAAATCTTTTAACAATTCGATCCTCAAGCGAATGAAAGGAAATGACCGCTAAGACTCCGCCTTTTTTTAAACTTCTAAAAGCCTTCGGTAAAGTTGCAACTAACGACTCTAATTCCCCATTAATTGCAATTCGAATCCCCTGAAAGGTCTTGGTCGCCGGATGAATTCTCTGCCTTGAACGATGACCTCCTACTGCATTGGCGACTAGTTCAGCTGCACTCATTGTACGCGAAAGAACCCCAGATCCGCGAGCTTCTAAAATTGCATTTACTACCCTATTCCATCTTCTCTCCTCACCGTATTCCCTGATCGCTCTAACCAAGCTTTCGCGAGAGGCAGTCTCAAGAAAATCGGCTGCACTCTGACCAACACGAGGGTCTAATCTCATGTCAATTGGTGCGTCCAGCCTAAAAGAAAAGCCCTTTTCTGGCTCCATCAATTGAAAAGAAGAAATACCTAGATCCATCAAAATCCCATCAAACTCTTCTTCTGATGAAATTTGATCGATATTTACAAAAGAAGAACCCTCGAACCTGAAACGATCAGTATACTTATGATCAAATGAAGAACTCCTGACTTCTGCGTCTGGATCGCAATCCATTGCTAACAAAGAGTTATTAGGGTTGGCCTCTAGCAACGCTTTACTATGACCACCTCCACCAAATGTTAAATCCGCAAAATTACCACCCCTTGATGGCTCCAAATAAGCCATACACTCGTCGAGCAGTACAGGGACATGCCTCACGGTCGATGGTGAGCAAACAAATTCAACCGCTCCACAGTACATGTAAACCCCCGCCCCTAGCTTTCCAGTCAAAAGAAGCGTAAGGGAGTTGGGTAAAAAATGAACTCATTTCCCTTCGTCGGGTGACCACCCTAAAAGTCACCCTTAACAAGTCCACCATCTTCATAACCCCAACTCCCTCATCGCATCAAAAATGTTCCTTTGATCCGCAGACTCCCTGCTTGCGTAACGGCCTTCCGACCAAATTGCAAATGCCGAGAAGTTCCCAACCAACACAGCCTTGCTTTGTATGTCCGCGTGCTCCAACAATTTGTCGTTCAAATTGATTCGACCCTGCTTGTCGCAACCAAAAGAATGAGCCTTCGAAAACAGTTCCATAAGTAGAGCCTGTGTCCGAACATCGCTGAAACTGGCTTCTGCCACTTTCTCCTCCAAACGCCCCACCATTTTTGGCGGGTAAACTGTAATGTAGCCCCCTGGGTTGGGCAGTGCAAGGTAGGTGTTTTCCCCGCCGGAAATTCTCCATTTTGAAGGAATTGTCACTCTGCCCTTGGAATCCAAGGCGTGAGTGAATTCTCCCACAAAAAACATTGTCCCGCTTTCCGCCATGCGCCCTTACCATTTAACCTTTAATTACCATTTCAACCCACTATTACCCATTTTGCCCCACACTCGTCAAGTAGTTTTTTTATTTTTTTTAAAATTGTCTTTTTCCTTCCCAATCAATCGTTGCGATAAAGATTCAAATTCCTTTTCATTTCAGAAATGAAAAAGGGAGAAAATATACGCTTGGACGAGGTCCTGGTCTTAAAAGGCTTGTGCGAAAGCCGGTCACAAGCAAAAGCTTTTATAATGGCAGGTCAGGTCTGGCTCGGCACAGAAAGACTTGAGAAAGCCAGCAAGCTTATTTCTCCCGAACTGGAAATTTATCTTAAGTCACCGATGAAATATGTGGGGCGAGGTGGCTTAAAAATGGAGAATTTCCTCATCCATTCCCAAATTGATCCTTCCGGTCTACGCATATTGGATATTGGAGCATCAACGGGTGGCTTTACCGATTGCCTGTTGCAAAAAGGGGCGTGCGAGGCCACCTGTATCGATGTTGGACATGGTCAACTTCATTACAAGCTACGTACCGACCCAAGAGTGACGAATATCGAAAAGATAAATATCAGAAACCTGAAGCAGGATGAGCTAAATGGAAGCCCTTACCCACTAGTAGTGATGGATCTGTCGTTCATTTCTCTAAAAAAAGTTTTATGTCAAACCTGGAACTTCGTAGAGTCCTCGGGTAAGCTTGTCGCCTTGGTCAAACCTCAGTTTGAATGTACGCGAGAGGAGGCAAATTCTGCTAAAGGAGTAATTCGTTCTGAAGAAATTCAAAAAAGAGTATTGGAAGAAATTATTGAATTTGTTGAGAGGAATTTACAGGCATCCTCACTTATTTTTAAAAAAGAGGCTGCACCCAAGGGTAATGATGGGAATTTGGAATATTTCCTTGCTTGGAAAAAAACTGAGCTAAAATAATTTCCGATTACTGTCTTAGCCCTTTTGCAACTAGATTCCCCAGCAGCAGACTTCGAGCATTCTCAGACCTAGAGAATTCCAGATCCCGGGCTCTCTGTTTAACCAGTTCACTATCCGCCTTTTTGGCCCGCAAGGTGTAGACCTGGTTTAAACGAATAAATAGGGCACTTTCTTCGGTTCTCTCCTGCTCAATCCAATCTCCACTTGGATCTGTTTTACCAATAACTTCCATTAACCGATTAGACAGTGTTCTTTCACTGTTTAAATCAGCTTGCTTATCCCGGAGTGTTTTAATTTCGCTATCAAGAAATGATTTCCTTGATAGCTGCTCTTCTGTCGCATTGGATTCTCGCTCTGCGTCTGAAATCCCATTTCTTTCATCCTGCAAACTACGAATTTCACTTTGAATTTTTGAGCTTTTCCTATCGTATGAAGCACGCACTGCCTGTGGACTTTTTGCCTTAACCGAAAGAAACTTAACCTTTTCTAAGTCAAGTTTTCCGGCGGATAATTTTTCAAATTGCTGATCCAACCACTCACCAAAAGCATTAGCCCTTTCTTTAGCAATGAACTCAGAGTAAATTGAGGAGAAGTCTGAGCTTTTAAAGTTACCTGGATTTTCTTTCGTTTTGCGGTCTAAGATGAAAATCGCATATCCATTGTTAGTTTTTCGAATCGATCTGGTAAAAAAAAGCCTGTCGTTTAATGCATCGACTTCCATAAGAGGATCGCGATTTGATCGTCTCTCACTCTCCCTGCTTTGTAGTCCTAAGACTCTTGATTTGACTGCCATGTCCCTTTTCGCAAAGGAAACTTTCTTGATTTTAGCTCCGGATGATTGAAGGAGATCCTTCATCTCATTAGAGCTTCTAATCTCTTGATAATTTGCAAATTTAGATCGCATGCGCTCTCCAAATGAATTGATCGAATCCAGAAACGCCAACGCGGCCTCTTTAGCCAACTCATCAGCTTCTCTTTGAGCATCTAGTTTATCGATCTCTATGATTCTATTTCTGACCTCTTCCTTCTTTTCCTCATAGGTCACTGTTGTCTTGTTTTGATCAACTACAGTCGAATTAGACTCGGCTATCCCTGAAGGTCCAGTCGGCCCCTTTGATCCTGCTTCCACTTCTGCACTGTCCTCGATAGGAACTACAGGCAATGGCTCGAATAACTCCTTATTGCGTTCAAAGTAAGATTTCATACGAGCTTCATCAGGTTCAGGAAGCGGAGAATAATACTGATCGGAATCGAAGCTCACGACAGATGCAAAGGTACGGGCAGGTTCAACAAATACTTCATCTGTTTTTACTTCTTCAAAAAAGGATTTGATGGGGTCCGTTAAATGGTCTCGAATCTGAATATTTTGGGAGTTCGTTTCAAACTTTGGAATCTTTCCCGATTGTGTATTCTCCTCAAAAACTAAGGAAAGCTCTTCACCGGACAGTTTTACTTTGAATCCGATATTCGCAGTCTTAATTTCAGATGCAAGTGCTTTGACAGTCGAAGAAAGTTCCTTGGTGATTTGGACGAAATACTTTGTTCCGTTTGTTTCTTTGTTCGAATTATGGAAAACAAAAATCGACTGTTTTTTTCCATTATCGATTTTGATCACATCTCCATTTTCCGGAAGAGACTTAAAGGTAATCGAAGCAAAAGCAGGATTTTGGTGTTCGAAGTCATCCATGGTTATGGATACGGCATCCG
This sequence comes from Verrucomicrobiota bacterium, assembly GCA_036127675.1. GTDB lineage: Bacteria > Verrucomicrobiota > Verrucomicrobiia > Opitutales > Seribacteraceae > Seribacter. Next base: position 37,584 of record JAYYRA010000012.1, on the reverse strand, counting down.
CATCCCATGCAAATTGGTCATTATGGAGCTCGATTTCCGCTTCCGAATCCAATGAAAAACCAGCTCCTGCAAAGATACGGTCTACCTGATGGGCCCGAAAATGATCAAATAAAACATTGTCCACATCTTTGGGTGCAACCCCGCGAAATCTTCCAATGTTTTGGAAGGCAATCGAACGATTCTCATCCTCCGAAAGCATAGGATTCATCTGATTAAGAAAATCATGGTAAATAGAGTTGATACCTGGATGATTTATATCCAAAGCCAAAAATCCGAGTTCATTCGCCAAATGATCCATAATCAATTTCGCTCTGATTGAAGACTCGGAAAATTCATAATCGTAATCTCCGCTTCTTGCTATAGCCATGACCTTTACGGAATCCGGAAAATTTCGCCAGGATTGCATGTAGCCAAACATATTCTGTAAGGCTTCTTGATCGACTTTATCCCTATTTTCCGGCTGATAAGCAGCCCTTAACTGATTTTGTAAATTTTCAAAATATCGGGCATCCGCTTTCTGCAAAACCTCTCGAGTCGGACTAATAACTGCACCCAAGTCTGCCGCCACTTTATTGGTAATATTGAGCACCCTCCTTTTTTCCGGATCATTTAAGTCGGTCCCATAAAAAACCTTCCTCTGCTGATTCGGATCAGGGAAAAAATCAAAAACCGAAGAGTTTCCCTGTGACAAGTAAAGAACAAAGGAAACTCCAATGATGATTAGAAGGAAAAAAAACAGCGGTCTTCCCCTTTTGGAGATGAAGTTTTGTAGGGCGGTAATCATAGAATAGCTCTTAGCAAAAAGAGAATACAATATGGAACTCACTCAATACGTCAAACCTTAGACCTGATCTACAAGCCAAACCCTATTTATTCTTAAATTTCAACCTTGGATCATCATCAAAGATCAAAGAACTCATCCAACTTTGTCTTTTTGAACCGTCTTTCTTAAGGAAAGGTTTCATCAAAACAATTTTCTTGAGAATAAGGTCATTGGAATCCTTTCCTGCCCATTCAAGGAAATATTTATAAGTTTCCAGTGCTTCATCAACTGAGTCCTCCTTACGCTCCGGGGGCAACTGAGTAACTACGACATATCCAGTTCCCGCTGGTCTCCACTCTCCAAAAAGCTTTGCTTTGGCTGCTCCTCCAACCACGATTGCCTTTCCATCTTCTCGCATTTCTATTTTTAATGGGTAAGCAGCTTTTCTGGATAACCCTTCATTGCGCATAAGCAAAATTGGAGATCCGTCCTCGTTACTTAGTCCCTTCTTTGTTTGGAAAGCAAAGCGAACTCCTCTTTTGATAAGAAAATATTCTGAAGGTATTTTCCCATCGTTGAATCGAATCACCCTCTCCCCATCCCCAACTTCCCATGTCCCCATTCTCTTGACCGTTTTTATTTTAGGATGACGAAATGTCATCTCTGCAAGCATTCCATTCGGAGTGTTCCGCAGAATCAAATCGATCGGACTCTCACTAGTGGAAGTTACATACTTTCCAGTAAAGACCTCATGCACCCAGTCCTTAATCTCGCCACTAAATTCACCAACTGGAGGATTTTTTGAGCAGGAACAGAAACCAACCACAAACAAGGCGATTAGCATCCATTTCACAGTTCGTATAGAATCGATACTCATCAGATTTCGTTCCTTAATGCCTGAAATGAATAAGTTCAATCCTTTCCTTCTTCTTCAGTTTCAATCTTCTTCATTTCCCGATGGTATATCGAAGTTGCCAGAAGAAAACCAATGGAGAAAAACAGTGCCCAACTAAAACCGTCCGCATCTTCATTGACAAAGGAGATTTTGGCTGGAGAAACCTTGCCCGTAGCCGAACTAAATCTTTCGGCTGGAAATAGACGGGGCGAGGTATCGCCCAAACTACCAGGCCTGTATTCAGTATTTTCATCCACCCGCTTGACCAGTACCAAAGATTGATTTTCTCGATCAAAACGGAGAAAATCCTTCCAATTATGGTAGTCATCCGGGGAAGTTTTTCCTGTGCCAATGAATTGCCAAAGCTTTTTATCTCCTTCTTCCTTTGGATTGATCTTGAACTTTCTAAAACTGAGAACAAACAAGCCATCCTGCTTCTCCCACTCTCCAACCACATTTTGCCCACCTTTACCTTCGTCGTCATAAGCAGTCGGTACGATCCCCCACGCTTGTCCGCTCCAAACCCCCAAGCCCAGTTGATAACTGTCTAGGATTCCATCCATTGAATATTCGGACCATGGCTTAGGCCAAAAGGTTGTGTAAAAAGATGTAAGTAATGAGGCAAACAGACAAATTCCTCCAACTAAACCCGTCATATTTCGACGAAACTTCAAAGTTTCTATTTTTTCCAATCTTGCCCATTCCTTTTCTCTTAACAATCGAACTTCGGCATCTTCAATTTTAGATTCCTTCGTATCCACATCAACTTTCATTCCGAACTTAGAAATATCCAACATACCTGGCATTTCTTGCATGGAGAAGGAAACATTTGGGAAACCTTCTGCAGAAGTAGCTTGCTTAGCCCAACTCATCCAGTCAGACCATTCCGGGTTCGACTCTGATTTTTTCATTTCGATGATCCATTTAACCACTTTGCCCATTGCATGAAGATCCCATCTTTCACTGGGTATCTCCTTTGAAGTCGATTTTTCAGGACGAAACTCAACCGATTTTTCAGTTGATTCCTGAACTTCCAAATTACTGGTAACGGTTTGGGGATTTCCCTCTTCCTCACCGATGCTGGCAAAGGCCTTCATTTTCCACAATCCAAATTCGGTTGCCCAAGCATCCCACTGATCCTCTCCATTATCCCTTACCAATAGATTACTCGGCTTAAGATTACCGTGCACGACGCCGCATAAATGGGCACGGTTCATGGCCTGATGCAAATCCGTCATAATTTCCAAAACCGCTTTCGGAGTAATTCGCTCCGGTTGATTTTCCAGAAAATCAGCAAGCGTCCTAAGTGGAATCTCGATTTCTTCCTTCTGGCTATCATCTGATTCCATTGGTCTGGAAACTCTCATAATTTCACCATCCAACCATAGATAATAAGCCCAATGCTTCCACTTCATTACCCCAAATTTGCGGATGGGCCAAATCCCAGGTCCAGCAAGTTGTTCCAGTGCCTGACACTCCTGAAGAAAATAATCGCTAAACCCTTTTCTTTCAGATACTTCGCGAGGAATCAATTTTACATAAATTTTATTGCCCTTGTTCTCGCCATCCGTCTCAACACTTTGATAACTTTGACCGCAAGAACCATCCCCCAACCACGATTCAATCCTTGATGGCCCAATGCGTGTACCGGAGGAAAGCATTTCAGGAATAAATCACCGGGATTTCCAACATTCGACTAATCCCACTTCAATTTGTTCTTAAGAACCCTGAAATGAGAGTGATTCAACTCCTCCAACAAAGGAAAGGTTAATTCTGCTGCACATACCTCAATGGGAAACCGAGGATTTGGTTCAAAAACACTTTGTCCATCTGCTGAAACTAAAGGAGGGTCGGGATTATTCCCGGACTCAATCCTCAAGGAAACCCCACTCGGAAAAACAACACTTCGGCTTGTCAGGGTATGAGCGGATATCGGCGTCATTAAAACAACCCTCGCGTCCGGGTGAGCAACGGGACCACCAGCAGCCAAGTTGTAAGCAGTGGATCCCGTAGGTGTCGAAAATACGATTCCATCACATGCATAATCCGCTACCGGCTCCTCACCCGCAAAAACGGTAAACCGAGCAAGGCGTCCACTGGATCCGCTCTTTACAACCAAATCATTTAGAGCCATTTGGGGGGTTCCTCCACTTTCCATAAAAGACAAAAGACTTCTCTGCCCGATTTGGTATTCTCCCTGAAAGATTCTTGGCATTTGCAGGCTCAATTCATCCGGAGAAAAAGTGGCTAAAAAACCAAGCTGGCCATACCGTACTCCAGCTACTGGGACTTTATGCTCTACCGCTTGCTCCATCAAACCAAGCAAGGTTCCATCACCTCCTATGACAAAGCAGGCATCTTTACCTTGGAGGAAGCCTTCCGGTGCTGGGAATTCCTCCGTGATCACAACCTCCAATCCTTGCCCCTCAGCTAGTTTCTTCAATTCTTGGCCGGCAACCTCTGCACCGTCCTTTGATGCATTGCTGATGATGGCGATTTTTTGAAGGGGTTTCATAAAACAAAAATGAAGTGGAATGATCGAACAGAAGCAATTTAGTCGAAGGAACGGTCAATGGTCAAGTTCCTGTAAACCAATTGAAATCACTAGAACTAATGCCTTTTTCTCCAGCAATCTTCTTTCTGGAGTCATCGGGGAAATGCTTTCGAAACCATTTCCGTTGCTTCGCAACTAACTTTCGAGTCGATGATTCAATCATCGACTGAAGTTCATCAAACTGAATTTTTCCTTCCAAATAGGATATGACCTCTCTGTAACCAATAGATGATGCAGCTGGACTATTTTGTAAAAGCCCATCTCCGATTAATTTTTTCGTTTCTTCAATTAAACCTGCCCGCAACATTTTTTTGGTTCTTTGCTCAATTCTTATTTCTAGCTCCTCATTTTCTCGATCCAACCAAATCACTTTTTTTTTCATCTCAGGAAAGGGTTTGGGCAGCATTTTAAATGCAGTCTGCAATTGGGTTAGAGACTTACCGGATACGATACATCGCTCCAAAGCCCTCAATACCCTTCTGGGATTTAAGCAATCCAACGCCCCAAGTCCATCTGGATTCAACTTCTTCAATCTATCGACCAGCGAATTTAATCCATTCATTCGATAAAAATCCTCTACTTCACTGCGAACTTCAACTGGAACAACAATTTCATCAACCACTGGGTAAAAGAAGGATTGAAGATAAAACCCACTTCCACCAACCACTAGGACTTGACTGCCTTTCTCTTGAATTTCGTGGACCCTTTTTTGTGCATAAAGTGAATATTTTCCCACATCGCAAGGCTCATCAAGCGTATGAAGATCGATTCCATAATGCGGAATTTTGTTTCTCTCCAGCAAGTCAGGCTTTGCGGAGCCAATATCCATTCCCTTGTAGATAGATACCGAATCACAGGAAAGGATCTCTGCTTGATTTTCAGTTGCCCATTGTAGAGCCAGCTTGCTTTTACCAGAAGCGGTAACGCCAGCTAAAACATACAAGGTTGGCGTGGTGTTCTTCATGGGTACGCAACTTCACGCTTCTTTGATTTATGACAAACCAGAGGTCAGTTCTTTAGCTCGGGATCCAATATTAAGAGTAATTTGGGCAGGATCTCCTAAGTGATCCGATATGCAGTTCACCAATGCACTGCCAACCACAACCCCATCGGCACATGCGGAGACCTCCTTAACTTGTTCGGGGGTGGAAATTCCAAATCCAACTACTACTGGTAAGTCAGTGAATTTTCTAATAGTGGCGACTCGCTCTTTTAGATTGGTTGCCAAATCTTTTCTTTCCCCGGTTACTCCCTCTCTTGAAACATAATAGATGAAACCGTCAGCTTGTTCCACGACAATTGGAATCCGGGTCTCTGGTGTGGTTGGAGCGATGATAAAAATATTTTTCATTCCCAGTCTTTTCGAAACTTCAACGAGTTCCTTCGACTCCTCTGGAGGAAGATCCAAAGTTAATAGTCCGTCCACCCCTTCTTCTTTAGACTTTCTGACATAAGTCTCGATTCCTTGTGAAAAGATCAAATTGTAATAAGTGTAAAATACGATCGGAATCTCGGAAAACTTTCGAATCTCCCGAACCAGACGAAAAACATCTTCTCCAACGCATCCGGACTCTAAGGCACGCTGAGCCGCCAATTGATTAGTCATGCCATCTGCCAGAGGATCTGAGAAAGGCACCCCCAATTCCAATAAATCCACCCCGTTTTCGATTAAGGTACGACAAATTTCCAATGAGGTTTCGAAATCCGGATCGCAGGCACAAACATACCCGATAAAGGCGGCTTTTCCAGACTCTCTGCATTTAGAAAACAGTTCTGTGATTCGGTCTTGGGTCTCCATAAAACAAAAAGGGTTGAATAATCTCGTATCCTACACGTATTTGGCAATGTTAATCATTCCCGATTCTAAATTTCATCTTGATTCTCATTTACCGTATTCTTTTTCCGATTCTCGGAATTTTGTTTTCTCCTTATTATTTCAGGAGAATGCTACGCCGTGGTGGATATGGAAAGAAGTTTTCTTACCGGGCAGGAAACTGGCCAAAACTTTCACCCAAAAAGAAAGGAACCAAAAGAATTTGGATTCAAGCTGTAAGTGTTGGCGAAGTAAGTTCGATTTCCAAGCTTTTGAATCAACTTTCAAATGAGCAGAATACAGAAATTATCTTATCGGGCACAACCAGTACCGGTTTGAGCCTAGCGGAAGAAAAATTCGGGCATCTAGTCTCCGCTATCGGTCCTTTTCCATTGGATTGGTTCCCCTTCTCGAGCAAGGCTTGGAAAAGAATCAATCCGGATGTGATTGTAATGGTGGATAGTGAATTATGGCCCGAACATTTTTATCAGGCACAAAGAAGGGAAATTCCAATTTTTATTATTAACGCCAGATTGTCGGATCGATCCTTTACCAGATTGAATAATTTGAAATGCTTCCATTCTCTTCTTTTTCCAAAAAACCTTACTATTATTACCGCTTCTGAAAGACAATGTCGGAGGTGGGCAAAATTAGGTTTACTGGAGAATCAGATTCACACTTCCGGGAACCTTAAAATCGATGCAGTCAGTCGGGAGTATTTTGGTCCAAAAAATCGAGTGGAACTGGTTGAAGAATTTGGTTTTGATCAAGAATCCATGATTTTAGCGGGCATCTCTACATGGAAAGGGGAAGAAAAATTACTGGTTGAAATCGTGCAAACTTTGAGACTTGAAAACCTTGACATCAGACTCCTGATTATTCCAAGACACGCAGAAAGAAGAGAAGAAGTTATTCATACCCTCCGCTCTTGCGAGTTGCCCTTTCATGTTAGAAGTAAGGAAAAACAAGCCGCTAGTGGAAACATCGTTTATCTTGCGGATACCACAGGTGAACTTTCCCGTTTGATTCGAGTCGCTGATTTTGGGTTTATGGGGAAAACCTTGCCGCCCAATAAGGGTGGGCAAAATCCAATCGAGCCAATTGCATTTGGTATTCCATTAGTTGTTGGACCCAATTACCAAAATTTTCATGAAACCTGCTCCGATATGTTTGCACATGGTGCCGCAATTCAAACCAGCGATCCAGGCGAAGTTTTTCAACAACTTGTAAGAGCAGCAAGAGATAAAAACTTAAGAAATAAATTAAGTTTTGCCTGCACATCATGGATGGAAAAACAAGGGTCTCCATCCGAGTTCACCTTAAATTTGATTAAAAAAAAGATGGAGATCTGAAAAGTTTCTTTCTTTTTACGGATTCTTCCTTTGACCAATCCGTGGCAAATCCTTATTGAGACTGAGTATCAACAAGAAACTTTCCATGATTCAAAATAGTCTTTTCTTCTGCCCTTGGATTTTTCGCCTCGTTTTTTGCCTGCTCACCATCGCAATGGTTTCATGCGGAGACTCAAATCATTCAATAGAAATTGAAGAATATGATAACGAATTGAGCCTGAAAAAAGTAATCATTGCATTGAAAGCGAATAAGCAACCGGCAAGCATGTTGGTTGAAAAGCAAGATTTGGAAAATTACCTAAGTACCAAGTTGGATCGCCCGGTTGAGGTGATCATCCCTAGCGATTCCAGTGTTGTAGTTGAGTCTTTTCGAAACGGCACTTTAGATCTGGGGTATTTGAGTTCCACGGATGCCGCTCGAAATTTGAGTCAGGAAACAGCCGATATCCTTTTGGTTCACTTAAAAAATGGAAAGCCACATTATAAAAGTATCTGGCTGACCAAAAAGGAAAAAACTTATCAGTCCATTGATGAGCTAAAGGGCAAACCAGTAGCATTTGCCAGTCGCTCCAGTACTTCAGGCTTTCTGATTCCCACATGGGACATGATGAAACGGGGATTGGTAGGGAATGAAACATCATTAACCGATTTTTTCTCCCTGACCTTATATGGAACCGGGTATGTATCTGCGGTTGAAAAAGTTTTAAGCGGAGAAGTGGAGGCGGCGGCAGTGAGCGACTATGTCTACCGCGGCGATAACAAATATTTAGATGATACTCAAAAGGAGAGATTAAGAGTCTTTCAAGAACAAGGGCCTGTTCCTGCCCACACGCTTTGCGTAAGATCAACGATGTCCGAAAAAGACCGAAAAATCATCAAAGAAGCTCTATTACAAATGAATGAAGACAATGCCGATCTAAGAGACCGAATTTTTAACGGCAAACTGATTTCTGTGGTCGCGGATGAACATCTCAAGGTAACCCGTGAGGCTTTAGAGTTCCAAAAAAAGTTAAAACCATAAATCTTTCGACTTGAATGCTCCAGAAAGCTGTTTGCTTAAAGTAAAAGATTTAAACCTTCCAATGGGAGATCGCTGGTTGGTTCGCGATCTTTCTTTTTCACTTTCAAAAGGTGAATTTATTGCTGTCGTTGGAACCTCTGGCTCCGGAAAGACCTCACTTCTTCGAAAAATCAATCAAGATTTTGAAGAACAATCCAACACCATCCAAATAGATGTAATTTCAAAACTGCCAATTGGCATGATCTACCAGGATTTGGAACTGGCGGAAGGGGCGACCGCATTAAATAATGCTCTAAGCGGATGCCTCCATCGGCATACTTGGACCAAAACACTCCTGAATTTTCCAATTGAGGAGAAAAACCGTGCAATGGAACTTCTTCACCAGTTAGGACTTTCAACAAAAATTAACCAGTGGACATCGACCTTATCCAGAGGTGAGAGACAACGCTTGGCTATCATTCGAACTCTACTCGCTGATCCTCAAATTATCCTAGCTGACGAACCTGTTGCTAGCCTGGATACCGATTGGGCGAACCAAACTCTTGGATTGCTCAAGCAGTATGCAGAACAAAAAGAATTTGGGATCATTTGTGCCCTTCACGACCACAATCAAGTCGATCAATTTGCGGACAAAGTAATTCACCTCGAATCTTCAGATGAAAGCAGTTGTTTCGTCGAAGATCTGAACAAATGAAGGGCGACGAACAGGAAATCCCCTGGCACAGCAGGTTTGATTTGCCTGGCATTACATTTGTCCTTTTTCTATTTCTTGTAATCGGTTCTCTACCCGCTCTGGAAGGCTCCGGTCGGGACCTTGATTACCTTGGTAATTTATTGCGGTTTTTCGATCAATTCTTTCCACCCGACTGGTCCATACTGGGTTCTACTCTGCAAGGTCTTTGGGAAACCATTCAAATTGCGGCAATTTCAACCTTTGTCGCTTCATTTCTATCCCTTTTTCTGTCTCTTTGTGCCGCGCGTACGATAAGCCCGGCATGGCTGGTCTTTTTCACCCGAATGATTCTAAATTTGATCCGTACCATCCCAAGTTTATTGTGGGCAATTCTTGCGGTTGTCCTGGTCGGGTCCAATTCTCTTGCTGGGGTAATTGCACTGAGTTTCTACAGTATTGGATACCTTGCCAAATTCTTCAGCGAAGCTTTCGAATCCGCAGATTTAAAGGCACAGACTGCATTAAAATCCCTAGGAGCAAGCACTTGGCAATCTTTTCAATATGGCTTGTGGCCCAACCTAAAGCCGATCATTTGGAGTCATTGCCTATGGATGCTGGAGTATAATGTTCGCTCAGCCAGTATCATTGGATATGTTGGAGCAGGCGGAATCGGTTTGCATCTGAAACTCTATGCCGAATCAGCGGATAGTTGGAATAAGTTTTCCCTCGTTTTAATCTGTATGCTTATAATCGTAACCTTTCTCGACCTAACCGGAGAAAAAGTCAGAAAATCCATTCGCGATAAACTTGGCGGCAAGTGACCCATAAGTAAAAATTTCCTTAATTTGCATTTTTAAACTAGGGATTGCAGCTCATTTCACAATATTTCCTAGAAAAAAAAGTGGGGCGACAGACCGGATTCGAACCGGCGACCCCTGGTACCACAAACCAGTGCTCTAACCAACTGAGCTACTATCGCCACAATGAAAATCAAACACTATGTATCGGAGCGATTGGGTCAATTCGAAAGCTTTCGAATAAGACCCAAGCAATCTTGACCAATCGGTCAACCAGAGGCATTATGGATGGTTTTTCAAAACTATGCTACAAGCAGGAATCGTCGGTTTGCCCAATGTGGGTAAAAGTACCCTCTTCAACGCCTTGACCAAAACCAGAAAGGCCGAAGCGGCCAATTATCCTTTCTGTACTATTGATCCCAATGTTGGAGTGGTACAGGTTCCGGATTCTCGCCTCAAGCCAATCGCCGAACTTGTCGGAACTTCTACGATTATTCCTGCAGCTATTGAAATGGTTGATATTGCTGGTTTAGTTGAGGGTGCCAGCAAAGGTGAAGGATTAGGGAACAAATTTCTCGCGAATGTTCGCGAGGTGGATGCAATCGTACATGTAGTTCGATGTTTCGAGGATGAGGATGTGATTCACAATATGGGGCGGGTTGATCCAATTGGAGATGCAGAAGTGATCATGACGGAATTGATACTAGCCGATGTGGAATCGGCTCAAAACCAGCTGCAGAAAAATCTAAAAAAAGCAAGAGGCCAAGACAAGGATGCCGCTGCAAATGTTTCCTTATTGGAAAAATTGATTCCACATTTGGATGAAGGAAAACCGGCCAATCTTTTAGAATTAGATGAAGATGAGAAAGAACGATTAAAAGCTTTTTTTCTACTCAGTTCAAAATCCATGCTCTATGCATGTAATTTGAAAGAGGAAGAAATTTCAGACCCGTCTAGTAATCAACACCTTGCCAAATTCCGTCAATGGGCTTCCACTCAACAGGATGCCGATTGCTGTATTATATCAGCAAAAATGGAGGAAGAGCTTTCCGAACTGCCCGAGGAAGAGGCAATGGAATATCTTGATGCAATGGGCGTGCAGGATTCAGGAGTATCTGCCTTAATTAAGTCGACCTACGATTTATTGGGTTTGGCGAGTTTTCTTACCGCAGGTGAAAAAGAGGCTCGGGCATGGACTTTTACTAAAGGTATGACTGCCCCGCAGTGTGCAGGGGTGATTCACACTGACTTTGAGAAGAATTTTATCAAAGCAGAGGTGGTATCTTTTACCGATTTAACAAAGGCTGGATCCATGCAGGCTGCTAGAGAAAATGGTAAACTCAGACTGGAAGGAAAGGAATATCTTTTTCAGGATGGGGATGTTACCTTATTCAAATGTAATGCGTAAAACTCTATTCATTGAGTTGCCTCAGACTTTCTCCATATACATAATAATCTAAATGCCTTTTAACTGGAATAGCACAAAGATTTGTTCCCTTTGGTCGCCACTGGTAGTAGTTTTTTTACTACAAATTTCGTGTACGGAAGAATCAGAAATCACAAGTTACTCTATTACACCAGAGTATGAGGGACCGGTTGTAACCTGGAAATTACCTCAAAACTGGGGAGAAAATTCTGAACTCACCGGACCCCTCGCCGGTTCATTTCATGTTAAGACAAAACTTGGTCCGATGGGTAGAATTGGAGTAATGCCTTTTCGCGAATCCGTTTCCTCATTGGAAATCACCAATATGTTTGGTATGGAATTGGGATACGATCGTTTTAACAAAGAATCCTTGCAGGAAGTCTTAAAAACAAAGGAAATTTCGTGTAAAAATTTTGATTGGATTAAACTATCCGAAAAGGATGGCAGCAAAAATCCCAATACCGCACTTTTGGCTATCCTTCGAAATGATGACGACACTTGGCTTTTTCCGTTTGTTGCTGACGCCGAACTCATCCGGTCGGAAACAAAATCTTTTGAAAGTTTTTTAGGTTCGATTGTCGCCCGTTCCGGAAAAAAAGAAATTAGAGCGGTCCAACCTGCCATCTCGCAAAATCCAACCACTCCAACTGCTGGACGACCTACATGGGATACTCCCAAACACTGGTTGCCCGGGAAAACCTCTTCCATTCGGGTGGGCAGTTACTTGGTCAAGGGAGATAATGGCAAAGAATTGGATTTTTCGATCACTACTTTCCCCGGCGATGTGGGTGGATTACTTCCAAACATCAACCGCTGGTTGACTCAAGTTGAACTTGCAGAAATCTCCGACGCATCAAAGTCTACCTATGTTTCAGATATCATAATAGACGAGAAACCCGCCTTTTTACTTACTGCCGAAAATAAACAAAAATCGGTTTACGGGGCCTTGCTTTTTGGGAAATCAAGTTCATGGTTTTTCAAATTAATCGGAGATTCCGAACTGGCTGAAGTTGAAAAAGAAAACTTTTTAAATTTATTGAATTCAGTCTGTTTTCATGATCACTAATCAAATATTCAATATTCTCGTTTTGGCATGAGCGAAAAAACGCGGAAAAATAAAAGCCCTTTTTCACTAGGTGTCCGAAAAAGAACCTTCCCATGGCTTGTTCCTTTGGCATCCGTGCGATTGACACTAGTTTTGCTAAGCCTTTCCATGATTTTAATTTTCGTTGCCACTTTAGAACAAGTGAGGATTGGTATTCGGGGAGCTCAGGCAGAATACTTTGAAAGCTTTTTCGGGATTTGGCACTATCCCGTCGAATTCTGGGGTGGTAGTATATTGAATTTTTTACCTTTGCCCATACCAGGTGGGTATTTACTAGGGGGCTTGTTAATTGTAAATCTAATCGCAGCTTTCGTTACTCGTTTTCAAATGACTCTGAAAAAAATGGGGATTCAAATTATCCACCTTGGAATCATTCTCCTTCTTATCGGTCAAATGGTTACGCAAGCGATTCAAGTAGAATCCAGAATGCAAATCGACAAGGGTGAAAAGAGTAATTACATCGAAAGATTTCACGGAGTAGAGTTGGTATTCACTGATGTAACTGAAAAAGACAATCATCAGGTGGTTGCCATTCCGGAAGAAATGCTCGAAACAGGTCAGATCATTCGGACTCCTGATTTCCCTCTCAAGGTAAAAGTGAAGCATTTCGGCGCGAATTGTAATTTTGATTTCAAAGAAAATCCGGACGAAAGAGGTAAGATTACTTCAGATGTAAATCGTGGCGTCGGTGCATCAGCAAATCTTTCGATTCTCCCGTCTGACGAAGATTTCAGTAGTGATGCAGTTAATTTCAGCTATGTTGTTTTTGAATTATTGGACGGTTCGGAGGAACTTGGAACTTGGGCTGCAATTTCTCATCCTGCTGGAAATGGAAGATGGGATATGGTTCATCCCAAATTGGCAAACTTATCATTCCAACCGATCCGACACAATGGAAGACTTTGGGGCACTGAATTGAGATCGAAAAGAGAATATTTACCATACTCTATTGGATTGAATAAGATTGAGAACGAATTTTATCAAGGTACCGATATACCCCATAATTTCGAAAGCTATGTTACTTTAAATCTGGAAAACGGACAGAAAAGAAATGCATTAGTTTACATGAACACTCCTCTTAGACATGACGGTAAAACTTTTTATCAGTATCAAATGAATAATGCGGCAGATTACACCGTGTTCCAAGTTATTCGTAACCCAAGTTGGCTGATTCCCTACATCGCTTGCATCCTAGTTTCCATTGGATTGCTTTGGCAATTTAGCTTTCACCTGATTTCCTTTTTGCGGAAACACTCTAGTTCATCGGTCGCCGCATAATGAAGTTTGGAAAGCACGCTATTATTCCAGGGACCCTATTTTTGATTGGTCTCTACCTTTCAATTTTGCCATTTGGCTCTACTAAATCTTCAGTTTTTGATTTCTTTAAATCCGATCATATTCCCAACCCTGACTCCATTGACTTGGAATCCTTTTCCGAAATACCTGTTCTCAGAGGAGGAAGAGTAAAGCCGTTAGATAGCGTAGCCCGAAATACTTTATTGGTTCTACGCAACAAAAGAACCGCATTAGATGAAAATGGATCCAAAATTCCTGCAATTGAATGGTTGGCAAATGTTTTGTTTAATCCGGACCGAGCAGACCAGCTAAAAACTTTCGTCATCGATCACGATCAGGTTCTTGGGCTTTTAGATCGAAAGTTCGCTAAAGACGGAAAATTTTATTCTTACAACGAACTGGAACCCTATTTGGGGCAAATCGACCAAAATGCCAGAGAAGCCGGAAAAATTGAGCGGGAAAAACAGGACAGTTTTGACCAGAATATCATCGATCTATACAGAAGCGTTCTTCTTTACAGAAAACTGAAACATACCCTTACCCCACCTTCTCCACCAGATGACAATCAACTTTTAACTGACTTGTCTTTGGAAGAGTTCTTTTTTGACGAAAGATCAGACTCAAGCCGTATCGCTGAATACCGTCGTTTTCGGGAACTTACCCAGTCAATATCAGAAAACGCTGACGCCATAAGAATGGGAAGCGATGAATTTGCCAAAGTTGTTTTCATGCTGGATCATTACTCCAGATCAAATCTTTGGTCTGAGTTTTTTCCTATCCCACCCGAAGAAGGCGACAAAGATAAAAAGTGGAGAAAGGTAGGCGAATCAATGGTTGGGGAAGAGCCTCTTGATTCTCAAGAAAAAAGAAACCTTGACCCTTCCAAATTCTCTTCCCTTTTACGCGAACTTGTGCTTTCCGACCCTACCGATTTACGCCAAAAAATCGACTTTATTTACAAAACCGAAAAAATGAACCCCAGTGCCTTGTTTGCAGCTCAATATGCTGAAGCGATCAAACTCCGTAAAGGTGTGGACCCAGTTCTCGAGTTCTATGAAGATCTAAGATTGGCGTTTCTCAATAATAATCCAGAAGAATTCAACTCCGCTGTTGCTTCCATAAAGAAAGCTTCCGTGGACCGGGCCCCAGAACAAGTGGATAAAATTCTTTTCGAAAAAAGTTACAACAAATTCGAGCCCTTTTACAGAAGTTCTCTGGCTTATATTCTAATTTTTGCTTCCGCCTGTCTGTCTTGGCTTTGCCTGGCAGGCAAATCTGAAAACTTTAATCCAGAAAACTCAAACTATTATAAAAATTTTGCTTACTACCTCACCATCATTACACTCGTTGGGCATACATTCGGATTGCTTGGAAGGATGTATATTGAAGGAAGACCACCGGTCACAAATCTCTATTCCTCCGCACTGTTTATAGGTTGGGGGGCGGTACTTCTCTGCTGGTTAACCGAGAAATACTTGCGCCTAGGCATTGCTTCTTCAATGGGAGCAGTCGTTGGGGGAGGAAGCCTGGTTATTGCTCACAATTTGAGTCTCGATTCCTCCCTTAATCCAACCGGTGATACGATGGAAATGATGAGGGCCGTTCTGGATTCGAACTTCTGGCTGGCAACCCATGTAGTTACTGTAACCATTGGTTATTCCACTACATTTCTTGCCGGGTTCCTCGGGATTGCATTTGTGGTTCATTATCTTTTGAGTCAATTTTTCCCCTCCCAAGAAAATAACGGAAAGTTAACCAAAATCCTACATTCGTCAAAAAAACAGGTGGAGAAGACCCTTGGCTCCATGATTTTTGGTATCACTTGTTTTTCCTTGTTTTTTAGTTTGGTTGGAACGGTGTTGGGCGGAATCTGGGCTGATCAATCCTGGGGGAGATTTTGGGGATGGGATGCGAAAGAAAACGGTGCATTATTGATCGTAATTTGGAATGCAATCATTCTGCACGCCAGATGGGCAGGTATTGCAAAAATAAGGGGTATATCTTGCCTTGCAATCTTTGGAAATGTGGTAACCGCCTGGTCTTGGTTTGGCACCAACATGTTAGGTGTTGGACTTCACTCCTATGGTTTCATGGATAAGGCATTTAATCCGTTGATGACTTTTATCACCTCTCAAATCATCTTTATTGCCCTATCCTACTTGACTCCGTTTGTATTGAGTAAATTCCGTAGTTACAAACTCGTCTAGAATAGCTCGTTAATCTATCGGCTTGGGAGTCTTATCAAGATTTTCTTCCAGAACTTTGTATACATCTTCAACGGGTCTGCCAAATGCACAGGGAAATGGAACATTTTCTTTTTTCCCAGAGCTTTTTTTGGAAGTCCTAAACTTCACAAAGATTAGTTTTCGATGCATATATTCATCCAACTCAAAGCTTTGGATATCTTTATGAGCTATTTTTTTTCTTCCCCACCATGTTCTTAAATCATAGCCCTGGGAATCGATTCTCAAGCGCGACCAGGTTATTAATTGATCAGCCAAATTAAGGATTGATGATACCAGCATCAGAACTGTAACGATCCAACTTGCAACCGTTCCAAGAAAATTGATAAATGCGAAAAACACCGCACATAAAAAAAGAAAGAAAGTAAAACCCAACTGTCTCCACCATATGGGTTTGATTAAAATTACTTCCCTGTCTTTGGGATTGCCCACAATAGTTCAGAGAATAATGAAATAATTTCTGCTTTATGCAGGGCGGAGAGTTGGAAATAAAATGGTATCTCTAATATTTGCGGCATTCGTCAAAAAAATGACCAACCGGTCTATTCCCATACCCATGCCTCCTGCCGGTGGCATCCCATGCTCTAATGCGGTTAGGAAATCCTCATCTAATTCCTGCGTCTCTTCTCCGACCTGCATTCTAAAAGCATCCCTTTGAATATCAGGATCATTTTGTTCCGAATAAGCTGGAGCAATTTCCTGCCCATTAATGCAAAGTTCGAAAACATCTATCGTTGAAGGATCCGACTCAGTGACTTTGGCTAATGGACACAATTCTTTTGGAATATGGGTAACGAAGGTAGGTTGGATCAAAGTATGCTCAATGACTTTCTCAAAAACATCGTTGGTCACCTCAAAATCCTCTAGTGAAGGATCAACTTCAATTCCCATTGCCTTACACTTTTCAAGTTTCTTTTCCTTGGGTAACTCAAACCAGTCCTCTCTTTCAACCGCATCAATGATTAAATCTTTATATTTTGCTTCCCTCCATTCCCCGCCCAACTCAATCGGTTCACCCTCGGATCGTTGGATGGTCAGAGAATCAAGTGAATTTTCCGCAACTTGCTGAATCAAGGACTGGGTCAGTTCCATCATTCCTCGAAAATCCGTGTATGCTTGATATGCTTCGAGCATGGTAAACTCCGGATTATGACGCCTTGAAAGTCCTTCATTCCTAAAGACCCTTCCCACTTCAAAAACACGATCAAAACCACCAACCAACAAACGTTTTAAGTGAAGCTCCAAGGCAATTCGCATTGAGAAATCACAATCCAGCGCATTAAAGTGTGTACGGAATGGTCTGGCTGCTGCTCCACCGGAAACCGATTGAAGCATTGGAGTCTCGACTTCCAGAAAATCTCGACTCCAAAAAAATTCACGGATTTCTCTTATAATTTTACTACGTGAAAGAAATCGATCTCTGGAAGTTTCATTTACAATTAAGTCCAAGTATCTTTGTCGATAAATTTGTTCATTATCGGTCAAGCCATGCCACTTTTCAGGTAAAGGGCGCAATGCTTTGGATAAAAGTCTGTACTCCTTTGCTCGAATGGTTACTTCGCCTGTTTTCGTTCGGAATAATGGCCCTTTAATTCCAATGAAGTCGCCCAAGTCCAATTTCTTAAAAGAAGCGTAACTTTCCTCTCCTATTTCATCTTTTCGAACATAGGATTGAATTTTCCCTGAACGATCGAGAATCTTAAGAAAAGATGCTTTTCCCATTAAACGAAAAGCAACGATTCTACCTGCAACCGAGACTTCGGGTCCTGTTTCATCTTCATCTTGAAGTAGGGATACTGCTTGACTAGAAACATGGCTTTGTACCCAATTCATGCGGAAGGGATCTATGCCTTCCTCACGGATTCTATCAAGTTTTTCTCTTCGGACTGCGACCTGATCACTACCGTCTAAGTTTTGTTTGGAATGGGTTTTCTCGGGGTTATTTGGGTTCATTCGAATGGTCTACATTGTGGGATTTATCAGTAATGACAATTCAGAAAAGCTCGGTTCAAAAGGAGCTTTATCGAAAAATCTAAAATTTTGGCTTCGGAGCAAGTGCGACTCGAAATCCAAGATTTCGAAACCTGTGATGAAGCGAATTCGTAGATCGGGAAGAAGACATACATTCGACAGCAGGTTTCATATACGCTCCGCCTCGACTAATTCTAAACTCATCCTGTTCACTATCGTTAAGTAATGTATTAACAAAGGAATTCCCTACCCACTCACGAACATTTCCGTAAAGGTCATAAAGTCCCCACTCATTTGGTTGCTTCATTCCGACTGGATGCATTTGTTTGCGACTATTGCCTCTGAACCAGCCATGCTTGTGAAGTTCCGAGGCATCATCTCCAAAATAATAATCGGTTTGAGTTCCTGCCCTACAAGCGTATTCCCACTCGACTTCAGTGGGTAAGCGATATTCATAATCAACAGGTAATTTCCCTTCATTTTTGGCAAGCATTGTTAGTGCCCGACAAAATGAAACCGAATCCAACCACGATATATTATTTACCGGATAATTACTAGAATCCTCTCCGAAACCCAGTTCGGAAAAACTGGGATTCGATCCCATTACCTCCAAATAAATGCCTTGAGTTACCACATATTCTCCAAGCCAAAATCCATCCCTGACATGGACAAGTCTTCTCTCGTCTGAATAAGGGACTAATATCGTTATTTTTCCAGGTGGAATCCATTTGAATATTCCAGCGTACTCGTTGCGGTGAGGTTCGACTATCTTGGTATTCTGGTCCGATTCCGATTCCGATACTTTGACATCCAAGGCAAAAGGATGCCTAGTTACATTGTTCGATTTCTCAGAAGGTTTAGGCTGCGCAACAGGCTTTTGTGGCACTTTGGTTTCGATTGGAATTTGTGAAACTACTTTCTCCGGTGCAATTTTTGGTTTGGAATTCGCTTTTTTGGCAAATCTGATATTCTGAGTTTGCATAGCGTTGGTCCACAAGCTCCAAAGTTGCATTCCATAATCAATCTCTTCCTCGACAATTTCTATTTCCTGTTCGGAAACTTTTTTGGGATTTGACTCGAAACTGTCCTGTCTCAGTAGTAATGCCTTGGAAGCATTGCTCATCCAATTTGTCTCTTTGACTGATATCGATTGAAATTGTTGAAGACATAAGGACAACCCAGGGGGTAACTTTGTTTCCTCTAGGAATATTGTCAGTATCTCCTTATGCTCACTCAATGCATACTGAACCTCCATACGGACATATCGGGAATCCACAGATCGGGGAGATACGAATACCACAAACGAGACAGACTTCTTGATAGCTTGTGCCAGTTCATCAACCCATTCACCAGCAGGAGGAATCCCCTCATCATACCAAATATTGATTCCTTTTTCCCTAAAGGCCCGAATAGTCTGATAGACTTTCACCTTATCGGCATGGGCATAACTGATGAAAGAATACGGACCATCTCCGGAATAGGACTCGAATGGAGAAGGTAAATCAGAAATGCTTTGACTGGTGTGGGATTCCATTGCTGAAAAACTGCTCAGGAAATCAACTTATCCGAATACCCCTTTCTTTGGAGGATGTAGACTGGATAAGTGCCATATTTTTTTGCCAAGTCAATATTTCCGGCATACTCGAAATCATATTCCTCATAACCAAATGAAATCAAGGCGGCTACGGTTTCCGAAACAAATACCGAACCAGGAAGAACAATCGGTTCAATTCTGGCTGCTTGATTCACATGACTGCCAAAAAAGTTTCTTTTCTTGAGAATCGGATCAAATTCTTCATAAGCCGGTCCGGCATGCATTGAGATTCGAACATCCATGTTTCCATTGGGTAACCACTCGGACCATTTGCCGTCGGTAAAATAATCCCGCATTCCAAGGGCTAATTTGAGCGCACTTTCGAGGTCTTCAAAAACAGCAAAAAAACTATCTCCCCATGTATTTACAAAAGAGGGAGGGTTTGGAAGTTTATCAATCATTTGGGCCACTCCACCATGAAAGGCCTCCACGAATTGACTGGTTAAATCCTCAGTAATCTCGCTAAATCCAGCAACATCAGCAAAGATCATGGTCTTGACCGAGCGTGTGGCTTGCAAGTCATCTCCAAAGCCATCCTGAGAAGTTTGATTTATGACTGGAGCATCAACAACCCTTCCGGTTTTCAATTCTGGCAAATCGGTCAGGACTTCATTTGCATCAATCACCAGTGGCTCGTTAAAGACTGACTTCCAGGATTCTACCAATTCCCCGGTTCCTCCAACAGACCCCGGTTTCCCGTCCCAGAAAACCAAAAGTTGAGGATCTTCATCCAAACCACGACCACGCATCGCGGCAAAACCGATCATTACTTGATTACAGAATGAAAAAAGCGAGTCATCTCCGTAATATCCTTCATGAGTAACATAATGTACAGAAGTAGCGTGATCCAAAACATTTTCCAATCTGGATATCCAATCCCCCCCGGCTCTCCGTACACTTGTCTCAATGAATTCGTCCTTTGAGAAAGGTAGAAAAATATGGGTTTCCCCTCCCCTTTCAATCATTGTCTCAAGGAATAGGATGTCTGTACCGCAAGCAGCCGAACTGTATCCGCAATTCGCACCCATTCTTTCCAATGATTCTTCAATTCTTTTCTTTGCGATTTTTTCTGCTTCAGGAGGAAAGCGACGGTTAGCTCCTGCATTATCAATCACATGGCCAGAACAGGCAACAATTCCTAGGACTGGGAATGCTCCCGCAATATTTTCTCGAATAGATTCATCGGAATAAAGTGAGGAGATTTGCAAAGCTTGCTTGCGCGTGCTCGCGATGTGGGAAGGCTGAGCGTCTTCTAGGTTTACCGCTTCACTGTATGCGGCAATCGCAACATCAATTTCTCCAAGTAAAAGACTGGCTTCAGCTTCCGTAGCAATTACCCAATAGGATGCGTCCCCCTTGGATCGCAATGTCCGGCAAATTTCTCTGGCAAAGTTCGCATACTTGTGTGCCTTAGGAACATTGTGCGAAACAAAATGCATGAAGGCTACATTGATGCATGGATAATATTGGCTTTCCAGATTATCTACTCCTTTTTCAGCTTCTTCAAGTTGAGCGACGAACGCTTCCTTGTATCTAAAAATTGCTAATTCCGCATAATGACTTTTATTCTCTGGATTTACGGAGTATTCGCAAAGGTCCTTGTAAGCACTGGCCAAAAGACTTTGAGTTTCGACATCCCTCGTACCGGAAGTAACGAGCTCCTCAAGAATCTGTGTTGCCATCATTGGTGAACCGGCTTTGCAAAGAGCGTGTGCTGCTTTTTGAGCAAGCATCTTGTCATTTTTGTGCTTACCAAGTCCTTCTTTCGCAACATCATGAGCCAGTAAGAACTCACCAACTTGAATCATCTTACCACACAGGTCGAGATATGCTTTGGGTGGCGAATTTTGCTTATCAAAAACACGCCATTGTTGACGCAAGCTCAAGTTGTGTCTTTTGGCTAATTGGGACATTCTCCAATTAGTTAATGCTATATTTTAAATTCTTACGAGAAAAATTCGAACTGCAAAGTGCAGTATTTCGAATTACATTTTTTCGTATCTTGTACGCAACATTTGAGTGAAGGCAGCAACCTTACGAGCCTTACGCTTCTTATCAGATGGTTTTTCGAAATATCTTTTTGCTCTTACATCGCGAATTACGCCCTCTCTGTCCAAGCGCTTTTTCAAGCGCCGGATGGCACGATCCATTGGTTCACCTTTGCGTAGTTTTATCTCTATAGTCATAAAGAGTACAAAAATACAGATGGTTGAAAATCGGTCAAGAAGGAAGAGTGAAGAAAGGAATTGATCATCTTTTTTCAAAAATTCTTTCTTTGGGTGGATCAGGTAGCTTAATCTTTACTCTAGCCCCGAGAACAGGAGCTTTACTTCTCCATTCCCGAAAGAGTTTCGAACTCATTCTCAAAGTGAACCGACTGTCCAGTTCCGCAACGAGTCCATCCTCTTCCTTCTTCTTTGCAAAGCCCAAGCGAATCAGAGTATTTCCTAAACCTTTGTCTCCCAAAGTAAACATCTCCTCAAGAAAAGGGAGGGTTTCATCCGATTCAGAGTCCAAGAGCCATGTGACTTCCTCTACCAGAGTGATCAATGCTCCGTCTACTGGTAATGCGGAATTGACCGTCATTCTGGTCTCTCCATCCCTGTTAGAAGCCACTCCTTCAACGACCATGATCTCTCCTTCTTCCAGTTTTTGACCAAATTGTTCATAGGCTTCAGTGAACATCGGAAGAGAAAAATCCTTTTCTTTCGTCATTAAAGTAAATCGGGCCCAGGGCTTGGCATCTTTTTTTGTAAATCGTCTCTCCAGATCAGTTAGCACCCCACAAAGGCGGAATGACCGTTTCCCTTCAATTTCATCGATTTCATCTGGACGGATCGTATCTAATAGTGGCCCCAACCCCCCAAGAGTATCAACTGGATGCCCGGAAAGAAAGAATCCAAGCAGTTGTTTTTCAAGCTTCAATTTTTCCAATTCATCCAATTCCTCCACCTTTGGATGATCAGTGCTAGGAGAGAAATCATTCCCTGCACCATTATTTTCATCCGATTCAGGTACCATCATATCAAAGAGATTCACTTGACCTGCTTCTCGGTCCTTTCTTCTCAATTGAGCCTCTCCCATTGCCCGATCTAAATCGGCCAACAAGGCGGCACGATTTCCCTCAACAACATCAAACGCCCCTGTCTTTATTAGGCATTCCAGAACTCTTTTGTTAACTGCCTTCCCATCTACTCTTTCGACAAGATCGGTAAAACTTTTAAAGGGTCCATGCTCATTTCGCTCCTGAACAATTATTTTACCAGCAATGTCCCCAACTCCTTTAACTGCCGCCAAACCAAATCGAATAGAGCCCTTTTCATTCCCTTTTGAACTTAAGGGGGTGAAATTTTCACCCGACTCATTGACATCAGGACCGAGAACCGAAATCCCCATTTCCGAACACTCCCCAATAAAGTGGGATAACTTATCCGAATTACCAAGTTCGCATGCCAACACACCTGCCATAAAGTCAACCGGATGATTCGCTTTAAGGAATGCAGTTTGGTAACTGATCATACCGTATGCCGCAGAGTGAGATTTGTTGAATCCATATCCGGCGAATTTTTCCAGTATATTAAAAATGTCATTCGCCTTCTTTGCCTCAATTTGATTGGTATCTTTCGCACCTTTAACAAATATTTCTCTTTGCTTGGCCATTTCTTCAGGCTTTTTCTTTCCCATCGCACGGCGCAAAATATCCGCTCCACCCAGGGTATATCCAGCAATTCTTCTGGCCGCTTCCATCACCTGCTCTTGATAAACCATCACCCCGTACGTTTCCGAACATACATCCTCCAGCAAAGGATGGGGAAAACGAATGGTGGATGGATCTTCCTTTCCTTTAATGTAATCCGGGATCCAATCCATTGGCCCGGGACGATACAGAGCAATCAGAGCAATAATTTCATCAATGCTGGAAATTGTCATCTGCCGACAAAGCCTCCTCATCCCATCGGACTCCAGTTGAAAAACTCCAATGGTTCTTGCCTCATTCAAAAGATTAAAAGTGGCTTCATCCTCTAAATCAGCTTCGGTCACCCGAAAATTCTCGTATCCCTTCTTTTTCCGGATGTGATCTTCCGCCTCTGCAATTACGGTTAAAGTCTTTAGTCCAAGAAAATCCATTTTCAAGAGCCCCAAGTCCTCCACCGGATCCTTTGGAAACTGAGTCGTTAGAACCCCGTCTTGTGTGGTCAAAGGAACAAGCTCCTTAAGGGGGCGGTCGGCGATGATTACACCAGCCGCATGGGTTCCTACATTCCGAACCATCCCCTCAATCACTCTGCCGGTATCAACAATTTGCTTGGCGATTGGATTTCTCTCATACTCGGTCTTAAATTCAGGACTTTTTTCAATGGCCTCATCCAAGGTTATATTAAGATCGTCGGGTACCATTTTAGCCAATTTATCTGCCTCTGCGTAAGGCAAATCACGAACCCTAGCGACATCGCGCATTACCATCTTGGCCCCGAAAGTTCCAAAGGTAATGATATTGGCAACGCAATCCCGACCATATTTGTCACGAACATACTCGATCACTTCACTCCTCCGGCGCATGCAAAAATCGATATCGAAATCCGGTGGTGAGACCCGCTCCGGATTAAGGAATCTTTCAAATAAAAGTCCAAATCTCAATGGATCGATGTCTGTAATTCCAAGAAGAAATGCCACCAGACAACCGGCACCGGAACCTCTACCTGGACCGACAGGAATACCTTGTTCTCTGGCCCATAACATAAAATCCGAAACAATTAAAAAATAATCATTAAATCCAGTTTTCGAAATAATTCCCAATTCATAATCGATTCTTTCACTCAGCTCACGAACCTTTCCATCGGTTTCTTCATCTCTTTTATCTTCGGGCAAATAGTTCAGTTCATACCTTTTTTGCATACCCTCAATACATTGTAATTTCAGGTATTCGATATTGTCAGAAACCTTTGTGGAAATTTCCGGAGGCAAATTGAATACCGGATAATTATTCTCACCAAATGGCAATTTCAAATCACACATTTCTGAAACTGCAAAGGTATTGGTAATTGATTCCGGAGCCTCTTTAAAAAGCTCTTCCATTTCCTCTCTTGACTTTAAATAAAATTCACGAGCTTCATAACGCATTCGTTTCGGATCATCCAACTTCGTTCCGGTTTGTATGCAAAGAAGAGCATCATGCGGAGCCCAATCTTCTCCCCGAACATAATGCACATCATTTGAAGCTACCGTCTTTAGGTCAAATTTCTTGGCTAACTTTAGAAGTTCGGGAACCAACTGGGCTTGCTCCTCTATACCATGATTATGAAGTTCAACGAAGTAATTCTCCTTACCAAAAATATCGATCATTTGCCCCATTGCGTCTTCCGCCTCACCATCTTTTCCATGAAGAATTAATTGTGGTATCCACCCTTGCATACAACCGGTAAATCCAATCAGGCCTTTCGCATGCTCAGCCAAGGTTTCTAGATCCGTTCGCGGGCGGTAATAGAAACCATCCACATGAGCATCGGATACCACTTTGGACAAGTTTTTATAACCTTCATAATCCTTAGCCAACAATCCAAGATGATAAGACTTATGATTTTCTCTTCCCGGTTTTTCATCATTTTTATGATCTGTGACCAAATAACCCTCACATCCAATAATCGGTTTAATTCCATGCTTCTCAGCCTGTTTTATGAAGGAAATTGTCCCAAACAGGTTACCATGATCCGTCAAGGCCATGGCTGACATCCCGAGCTCTCTTGCCCGGCTCATCAGCCGGTCCATTCGACAGCATCCGTCGAGTAAACTAAAATCCGAATGGACATGCAAATGCACGAAATCCTTGTCTTTTTCAGCCATTATTAAGTTCCAATAAAAATCTCTGGTTTATTATTTTTGTTCTTCAGCTATTCGAATCCTAAATGAAGTAATTTAATGGTTTGATGGTTAGCAGGAATTTAGAGAATGAAGCAATTAAAAGCGTTCGGAATTAGAGATCACTCGATCAAATAATCGCATATATCGACATCTAAATTATTCGGCATCTCACCCTGAATTGGTTTAAATAAGAGGATCAGATAAAACTTGAAAGGGCTCAAGAATCCGATTGGAGCATTATGAAAGATAAATTCAATCAACATAAGGAACGATTAAGGTATTTTCGACAAATCAATCGCCAAGCAATGATGATGAATGCGGTTAAAGGAATACCAAAGATCATCCCCAAAATTCCCCCTAATGCAGTTCCCCAGAAAAATATTGATACGATCACCACAACTGGATGAAGGCCGGTTTGCTGCCCCATGATTTTGGGCGTCAGATAGTAACTTTCAATTAGTTGAACAACAATGAAAGTAAGGGTACACCCAAGCAAAAGTCCCCACTGCCCACTTTCTGCAATTCCCTCCGGTTGCAAGTATGCGATCAAAAAGGTCAGTATGACACCAACAACAGAACCCAGATAAGGAATCACATTCAAAAGGCCGAATAACAAGCCCAGCGTAATTCCGAATTTTAATCCGCTTATGGAAAAGCCGATAGCATACCCGATTCCCATTAATAACCCAATGAGCAGTTGTCCTCGGAAAAATGCCACCAGAATACTGACGAATTCGCGGATTAAGAAAATGACATCTTCCCGGACAGAACTGGACAGGAAAATCAATTCCTTGTCCAAATCATCCAGTAGATTACGATTGGAACTTAGAAAATAGAATAAGTAAATGGGAATTACCGCGATGTAGGTCATTTTGGTGAAAATCTCCATCAATCCCACCCAGGCTGACTTTATTACTTCTGCGGATTTTTCAGCTATCTGGCCACTATTCTTCTCTATGGACTCCATTGTCTGATTCTTTAATTCCAGATTTTTCTGATCCAAAAACAAGTCGCGGTTAACGGGATCTTTTAAGGAAAAGAATTCATACCTCTCCATATCTTCCAACTGACGAAAGTCTTCTCGCTGACTAGGGGAGAGTGATGCATAGATCGCCTGTTCCGTTTCATTTAGGTCAAGGTTTTCTACCTTGCCTGTAGGGATGATCGCATCCTGCCAATACTTTTTAAGAGATTGAAATTCTCCAGAGATGGATTCCCATGTTTCTGCAGGCAATCGATGTTTTACTTGCTCCTCCAAGCGATCTGGCCATTCGGATGCTGTACCTATAAAATCTTGGGTTTGATGAATCACTTTGCCACCAATGAACCAGATAGTCGAAAATGCAGTTGCAAGAACTAAAAGGTAAAGCGTTAGGATTGAAAGAAGTCTGCCCATGCGCCATTTGTCTTCCAGAAAAGTGACCACCGGACGGAGCAGGATTGCCAACATCCCAGATAATGCCAAGGACCATATCACCCCGGAAAACAGACTAAAGGCTTGATTCAGAAGATAAATTACAAAGGCCAAAAGGCATCCCAAAATCAATGTGCCGGCAAAGCAAAGAACAAAGGCCAAAAATTGAGCCTGCTTTGCACCGAACAAGTTTTTTGATCTTTGGTCCTCACTCATGTGAAGTTTCCTTTTGTTTGCTTGCCATTTGAATCTAGAACGGAATATCTCCTTTCATGCCCCTTCCACCAAATCAAGTCAAACGAATCCTAAGAATGGGAACGCTTTAAATATCATGTGCAAAAATCGTCTCCAGATCATTTACTTGGTTATACTAGCCTTCTCCTTTGAACTGTTTGGAAAGCATGCCGAAATAGGGCTTAATTCAAAAGTCCGATCTGTATACCAGGCAATCGTTCGAATTGAAGTAGTATCGGAAAAGGGAGCAGGTGGTAGAATGATGAAAAGCCGATCAACTGGTAGCGGGGTTATCATTAGCAGGGATGGATTGGTTTTGACTAACCATCATGTGGCAGGAAAAGCATCCCGTTTGAGTTGTCGACTTCATGACGGGGAAGAAATAATGGCTGATCTCCTCGGAGCAGATGCCATGACCGATCTTGCCTTACTCCGGCTAAGACTTTCCGACAGAAAATACAGTAGCAAGCCACTAACCATTGCGGAATTCGGAAATTCAGAACAGGTAAAAGTTGGAGATATCTGCTTTGCAATGGGCAGTCCGGCCGGACTTTCTCAGTCAGTAACTAAAGGAATTATTTCAAATGTCGCTCTAATTTCTCAAAATACTCGATCCTTTCGACTGGATGGCGAGCGAGTCGGTGAACTCGTTCGATGGCTCGGTCATGATGCAGTCATTTACCCCGGGAATAGCGGTGGACCATTGGTAAACGAACAAGGTCAGATCATCGGTATAAATGAAGTTGGTATTGGTAGCCTCGGTGGTGCTATCCCTTCAAACTTATCCCAGTCCGTTGCCAAGAAACTTGAGTCCCAAGGATATGTCTCCCGGTCTTGGATTGGTTTAGAAAGTCAGCCACTGATTGACGAAAGCGAGCCTGGTATTCTGGTTTCCGGGGTAATCACCGGTTCGCCGGCAGAGAAAGCTGGATTACGGGCGGGTGATTTGATCACTCGATATGACGGTAAGAAAGTATCGGCTCGAATTCCTGAGGAAATTCCCATTTTCAACCAATTCGTGTCTTCCCGTCCTATCAACAAGAATGTTAAAGCGGTTGGCTTACGCGATGGAAGCCAAAAGGTATGGAACATAACTCCTATTCCAAGAGAACCTGCATTTGCCAAGGAAAGGGAATTAAAGAGTTGGGGACTAACCATTCGAAACTTTACTTTGATGTCTTCATTGGAAGCTCAAAGAAAAAACAAGCTTGGAGTTCAGGTTCATTCCACAAACCAAGGAGGACCATCAGCCAGCGCAAAACCAGCCTTGTCGCCCGGAGATGTAATTATTTCAGTCAATGGTATATCTGTTCATTCGGATCAGGATTTATTTGAAACAAGCCGAAAGTTGACCCGTGGCAAAACCGAAGCTACTCCGGTTCTGGTCAGTTTTGAAAGAAATCTATCCGAGCTTCTAACCGTAATAAAAATCGGACCTGAAGCAGAAGAAAATCAACCTGTTCAAGCCTGGAAACCCTGGTTAGGAATTTCTACGCAGGTGCTTACTAGGGAGCTTTCCTCCGCATTAAATCTGCCAGTGAATACTCGTGGAGTCAGGGTTGCCCAAGTTTTCCCGAACACACCAGCCGAGAAATCCGGATTGAAAAGTGGCGATCTTATCTTTCGGATCGATGGGCAAGTCATCCAAGCTCATCGGGTTGAGGATGCCGAAGTTTTTGGCAACATGATTAAACAATATAAGATTGATTCGACAATCGAGCTAAGCGTTTTTCGCGACAATCGTGAGATCAAGCTTTCTGCAGCTTTGGAAAAGCGTCCAATTCCACCCAATGAATTGCCCAAGTATGAGGAAGAAACTTTTGAGTTCACTTTGCGCGAATTATCTTTCGGAGACCGGGTGAACCGGAGGCTCGACTTGAACCAGACGGGACTGGTAATTGAAAATGTAGAACCAGCAGGATGGGGTGCTTTGGCTGGGCTAAGACAGGGAGATTTATTGCTAAAAGTAGAAGACCAATCCGTTGGAACCGTTCATCGGTTCGAAAAAAGGATGAACCAAATCATTTCCCAAAGACCGAAAAAAATGATTTTCTTTGTTCGGAGAGGCATTCACACCTTGTTCTTAGAACTTGAGCCGGACTGGAACCAGGAGGACTGAACTTCAATGAAATACGCTTTTCTGACAATTTTTCTAATATTTAACTTTTTCGCTGGAGAAATTTTCTCAAAAACCGCCACGGAAGTCACTTGGAAGTCTCTGCTTAAGGATCATGCGAATTGTGTAACCTGGATTTCCGCAACCGTTCGCCTGGAAGTTAGTGTCGGTGGTAGAAGTATGCCTCCTCAGGAGCAAAAACTCGAAGCATTGGGCACCATTATCGCAGAAGATGGCTTAACGGTTGTATCTCTTACAAAAGTTGACCCCACTGCAAATATTCTATCCCGCTTACGCTCCCCCGGTGCATCCGTCCAAGTCAATTACTCGGAAGTTTTGATTTTGATGCAGGATGGAAGCGAAATTCCGGCTCGCTTAATTTTAAAAGATTCAGATTTGGATCTCGCCTTTCTGTTGCCTATTTCCAATAGCTCAAATCCTTCCAAAGCCCAAAAATTTTCAACGGTTCCTCAGTCGAAGGAAAAAAACAACCCTAAGCCTGAAGTGCTGGACCAAGTAATTTCCATTTCGAAATTGGGACGAAATCTTTATCGTCAATCTACGCTTCGAAGGGGTTGGGTCAATGCAGTCATTGAAAAACCACGTCCATACTTTGTGATTGAAAACACTGAGCCTGGAACCCCAGTTTTTGATGACCAAGGGAAATGGCTTGGCGTGGTGGTTTACAAAATGGATGTGGGAAGACCCACCGCGGTGGTCACTCTACCCTTTCAGGATGTTTTGGAAATTGCCGATCAGGTACGCTCCCGAACTCAATAAGTTTTACATTGCCGAGCCAGTAATGTGCATCCTAGGATAGATTTGAATTATGTTTTTTCATTCCCAAAGTTATCGAGTTTTCAAACTCCTTCTACTCATCTCTTTGTTGGCAGTTCTATCTTCCTGCACGGAGAAAAGATTGTCATCCGATGATGTTGAGTACCGCAAAGATGATTATGGAAAAGAAATTTTGTACGCGATTGATGAGGATCAACCTTTTGGTCAAGGTAAGCGTGCATATGTAACCGAAAAGTACGATAATGGACAAATTCGCTTCGAAATTGGATTCGTTAATGGTCTAAAAGATGGCAAAGTAGAATTCTGGCAAAGTAACGGCTTGCCGGAATTGACAGGTTTTTATGCAAATGGGAAAAGGGATGGGGTCTTTACTGCTTATGGAAAGATCGGTGAAATCGTATACAGAAAGAGCTTCCGAAATGATAAACTCGATGGAAATTTTACCCTTTATTATCCAGCCTCTAATAGTGACAGCTCCCGTTTCTTTGAAAAGTTGCAAAAGGTAAGATCTGAAAAAAGCTACTTCTCTTGGAAGAACTTAAAGAAAATTTTCTCTGGATCCAAAGTGGATCCAAATGAAATCAAGGTAACCAACCACCTTCGTCTCGAAGCCAAATTTCAAGAAGATTTTCCCGTAGGACCCTATCGGGCTTACTATCACCCGGGTAAGGTGAAACTTTCCAATGAAGAATTGCTCAAAGAAGATGGTGTTTTCTCCGATCTCAATCGAAGCAAGGGTCAACTGATCCATCAACAACGGTTTTATTACCCACGAGCTGCTGGACTACTGGTTGTCCTGCCCGGTAAAACTCGATTGGAAACTATTCATCCTACTGACCGTGATGGTTTCTCAAGAGCAATTGACGAAGCGACCAAGTCCATTCTCGAAATCCCGTCTTATCGCAATCCTGACAATGAACCCGCTCTGGTTTACACCATCGACTCTCGCGGCAACGAAATTGTTCCCATTTGGTCCTCACACATTAAAACATTCGCTGTCCGAAACTTGGACGGGTACCTTCTTCCGAAAACTTTTCCTAAAACCACCTATGAAACTTATCTCGATGAAGTTATTCCCTTCACGGAAGAATGGATGGTACAACTTGATTTAAGTGAAGATCCCAGGATCAAAACCTACATTGAGGACGGAGCTTCTGTAGATATCGTAGGACTTAATGAAAAGGGTGAAATCATTGACATTTTTTGGAGCAGTCCAAGTAAAAGCAATACGGATACTTTGGAAGAAAGAATTTTTGCAAAACGAATAAAGATTCGAAGAGACTGGGAAGAGGGATCTTCCACTCAGGCAGATTGGCTGATGAATAATGGATCAAAGCTCTTTCTAAGAGGAAAGTCTTCCTTGTCCAACTGGAAAGCAACACCTTACTAGTAAAAAGCTCAGTTCTTACCCGCTTCCAATTCAAATGGATTACCAGATGGAGCCGCAGGCGCAGGAGCAGACTCAAAGGGATTGACCGATGCTGGGGCGGTATCAAAGGGATTTCCTTTCGGTGCTCCCTGTAGATCAAATGGATTACCAGGCGGAGCCGAAGGTGCAGGAGCAGACTCAAAGGGATTGACTGGAACTGGGGCAGTATCAAAGGGATTTCCTTTCGGTGCTCCCTGTAGATCAAATGGATTACCAGACGGAGCCGCAGGCGCAGGAGCAGACTCAAAGGGATTGACTGGAACTGGGGCGGTGTCAAAGGGATTTCCTTTCGGTGCTCCCTGTGTCTCGAAAGGATTTTCCATCTTTGGAGGGATTGGATCTTTCGATGGTTGAAGCAAGGGGGGCAAACTCTCCACTTCGTAAAATAGGGGTTCCTGATAACCTTCCAAATTCAAAATACTGTCAAATCGGGGACGAACATCATAGCTCCAACGAAATCGAAGTAATCCCTGATCACTTCGGGCGATCAACTCTTCCCTTGATCTTCCGTCGTATCCACCCCCATTTTCTGGGTAGCCTCCAATCCATCGCAAATAAAACCTCCACGGAATTCGATCATCCGGATTTTCGAAATCAACCCAATGATTCCCAATTTCCACTAACTTACCTGTAAAGATCCCTCGCGACTCTCTTGGAACGATCACCGCCAGTTCTTCGATTCTCAAATGGCCATCATGTTTCCATTTCAGATAGACCCGGTTTCCTACCACAGTTTCTTGAATGATCTTCAGAATCCTGGGATCAAACCCACCACCTTTGCTTGGACTCCCCCCATGCCAAGGAGCCAGATAACGGTTACGGAACCCACTATCTTCCTTTATTTCAACCCATGCCTCTCCTTTACTTTCAAGAATTCCAGATAAATCACCATTTTTTCTAATTGGAGTACTCAAAAGTTGGAGCCCTAAAAAGAGCGAAAAAATCGATCCTATGGCATTCATCCTAATCATTAAGTTCGAAATTACCGATATCTGGATGAAAGTCGGATGGCAAGTACACATCGAGGATGTTTTGAAAGCAGAATGGTCATTCGAAACAGACGAATTATAATGGGATTATCCATCGATCGGTAATTGCCAGCAGGAAAGGCCGCGGTCGTCCCGTACATAAATTTTTGAATTCGAATATGCCGGATGTGCCCATGTCTTACCCGATACCTGCTCCCGCCAATATTCCTCGTAATGATTCTCGTTCAGATGAAGAAATACAAGCTCACCCTCGGCATTCAATGCCAATGCCTCCCCTTTCTTTCGGTTTGTCCATACCAGAGTGGCTTGGGGGTTACGGTCTTTTGCAGTCAGATTATGATTATCCCTCCAAAGTATAATACCCGTTTTTAATTCGAACGCGGTAAGCCCATAACTACGGTCCAATAAGTAACAAATTCCATTCGAGTAAAGAGGTTGGGACATCAGCCCACGCAATTTCTCTTCCTCCGACCAGAGTAGCTTTCCCTGCCGGTTGTGTTGAATCTCTATTGCCCTGGTTCCGTTCCAAAATCCGCTGACCAACAAGATTCCCTCTTCAAAGATGGGTTTGGCTATCGAAACCCCATATTTTACCTCGTATGGTATGCTCCAATATTGTTCCCCTCCCCCTATCGGCAAACCCATAATTTTATTTGGTCCCCAACATACCAATTGAATGTTCCCGAGATGCTCAACTGGAAGTGGTGGAGCATACCCTGCCATTGTATCATCCCCCACCGTCCACAGGGTTTCCCCCGAATGGCGGCTCACTGCCTGAATATTGCCGGTTGTTTCATTTCCAACATGAAAAAGAATGGCGTCATTAAAAGGTTCTGGACTAGAAGAAAATCCCCAAATCGGAGCTTTTGCTTTCCCCTTTCCCAACCAAGCCCTTTTCCAAATCAAGCGTCCAGTTACAGCATCTAGGCAATGAGCATGCCCCATGGCACCCAGCGAATACGCTTTGCCGTCAAGGATGGTTACCGATGCCCTCGGTCCCTTTCCATAATCCATTTTTTCATATCTGCAGGGGTAGGAAAATTCCCAACGTAATTTGCCAGTTTCCATATCCAGGCAAAGCACTCTCTCGGTTTCTTCGGATGCTGTATTTACTGGGCGATCCATAGTGTAAACCAATCCATTGCAGACAGTTACACCAGAATACCCGGGGGATATTTTCGACTGCCAAATTCTTATTAAAGCCGTTCCCGGCAATTCCTTTTGAATTTTCGGCCCATTCCAATTACCATTCCCATCCGGCCCCCTCCATTTATTCCAGTTGTGGTTTTCTCCAGAAAGAACAGTTAAGGAAAAAATAAATCCAAATGAAATAGTTGAATTTAGCTTCATCACTGCTGTTTGCCTGAATGAAGAAAAAGATGGAGGCGTTCAGCTAATTTCGGACCGAATCCTTCAACCATTTGAATCTTTTCCACACTTGCTTTTTTCATTTTTTCCAAGCTTCCAAAATGTACGAAAAGTGCTTCTCGACGTACTTTTCCCAGACCGGCAAAATCATCCAGCATGGATTCCCGAATTTTTTTGCTCCTGAGGTCTGCATTAAACTGATTGGCAAATCGGTGTGCCTCGTCTCTTGCCCTTTGCAGAAGCCTTAATGCCGGATCCCTAAAATCGAGTTTTAGCTCACTCCGCTCATCCGGAAAAACAATGGTTTCTTCCCGCTTTGCAAGTCCGATAATGGCAGGTGGCTCCAATTCCATAATTAGAAATGCCTTCAGTGCGGCCCGAACCTGGCCAATTCCTCCGTCAATTACAACCAAGTCAGGAAACGGATTCCCCTCGTCGTGCAATCTGCCATATCTTCGACCGACCACCTCCTGCATTGCCCGAAAATCATCATTTCCTTCGAAGGCTCGAATCTTAAATCTTCGATAAGCTCTTCTATCTGGTTTGCCCATTTGAAAACGAACCATGGATGCAACCACGAAAGTTCCAGATACATGAGAAATATCAAAGCACTCGATCGATTTAGCAGGACCTTCTAATTGATGAATCTCACCAATTCTTTGAACGGCCGGTGCCTCATCCTCTTCAGCTTTGGGCCAGTTCCTAGTAAATTTTCGCCCCCTCCCAATGGTTCTGGCCATCGCCTCGGACATATCCCTCAGATGTGCCGCTCCTTCAAAATCCATCTTTTCCGCTCTTTTTAACATTTCCTCCCTCAATTCCGCCAACCAACTCTTTGCCCGACCTTCTAAAAATGAACATGCTTCCTCCACTCTCTTCGCATATTCTTCTTTGCTTGTCTCATTATGCCCGGCAAATATTTCTGCTCGGGCATCATCATATAATTTGAAGCGCCCGTCCTTTAATTTTACCGGCTTTCCATCCGACAATAAAATACCGAATTTCTTTCGCATTTCAGACAATGTGGAACGTAGCATACCCGCCTGTGCAAATGGTCCATAGTAATGAGCGCCGTCTTCCTTTCTGTTTCGGCAAAGGCGAAATTTGGGCATCTCATTTTGCAAATCTACCCGGACGAGAAGGAATTGCTTGTCATCAGTAAAATCTGTGTTGTATCGGGGTTTATACTCTTTAATCAGCTTTCCTTCCAACAGCAGGGCTTCGGTCTCATTTTGGGTCTGATGAATGGAAATTTCACAGACCATATCGACCATTGCGGCAATCTTTGGTTGTGCCCGAATGAACCTTCTTGAACCTTGAAAGTAACTGCTTACTCTCTTTTTTAAATTCTTTGCTTTACCTACATAAATGACCTGACCCAGCCGGTCCTTCATCAGGTATACCCCAGGGGTCTGCGGAAGCCCACGGGCGACTTTTCGCATTTCATTTATCTGATTTTGCATTGGCAATCTTTGTTACTCTTGCCTACTTTACGAATTGGCATTTAGACAATACCCAAAATAAACCCAGTCTCAACAAAGAACAAACATGAGTTCTCCCATACGAGTAGAAACCCTGACCTTGGGAGATGAACTTCTCCTTGGAATTCGTGAAAACGCCCATCTGACTTACCTGGGAGTTCAACTGGCTCATCATGGGATCGAACCCGCGGCCAATTTAGTCATGCGGGACAACCCCGAAGATATTCATCTCTTTTTCTCCGAAAGTTGGAAACGTTCCGATCTGGTGATCACCACGGGCGGACTGGGACCCACAACAGATGATTTAACCCGCGAATCAATTGCCAAAGCCCTCGATGAGAATCTGGTCTTTGATGAATCGATCGAGCAGCACATCAGGGAACGCTTCAAATCCCTTCATCGTGAGATGCCCGAGAGCAACCTGAAGCAGTGCTACAGACTGGAGAATGCCAAGGTCTTGCCCAACCCCTACGGCACCGCTCCCGGACTTTTTCTGAAAAAAAGCGGTAAGATTTTGGTCATGCTTCCCGGTCCTGCCCGCGAAATGCATCCAATGTTTGAAGAACAAGTGGTTCCTCGTTTGCAAAAGGAAGGAATTTTTCCGGAAATCGATTGCTACATTCAATTGCGAACTGCCGGAGTCGGAGAATCCGCCCTAGCCGAAATCGTAGAACCCATGCTCAATGATATCGAGGGATTGATTGTTGGATACTGTGCCCACGCCGGAATGGTTGATCTTCGCCTTAGTTCATTAGATTCCGACATCTTGTCCGAGGAAAAGCTTCATACCCTTGCAGATCAATGCAGGGAAGCACTGGGTGAGGATTTCGTTTGCTTTGGAGACCACACCCTTGCCGAGGTAATCTTTCGTGAACTTCGTGGATTAAACAAGACCTTAGCCGTTGCGGAGTCCTGTACCGGTGGATTGCTGTCCTCCCAATTCACGGAAATCGCTGGAATATCCAAAGTTTTTCATGGAGGTGCGGTTTGTTATCATAATGATGCCAAGGTACAAATGGTGGAAGTACCGGAAAGCATGCTTGAACAACACGGGGCAGTAAGTGAGGAAGTCGCCATTGCCATGGCAACCGGAGCCTGTGAAAAATTCGGTGCGGATTACGGTCTCAGTGTAACCGGCTTTGCCGGTCCGGCCGGAGGTACCCAACTTTTACCGGTTGGTTCGATCTATTTGGGTTATTCTTCTCCAGTTGGAGTCTGGGCCAAACAGCTTTATCTTCGAGGGGACCGTGCATCCAACCGCCGACGGGCGACCACTGCTGCATTGGATTGGATGCGTCGAAAACTTAGAAAGTACAAAATCGAGGAAGTTTTTGCCGCCGCAGATTCCGGAAGTATTGAAGTTTGATCCCTTTCGAATTAGATTATTCTCCTTTAGATATTAGGTAGATAACTCGCTTTCATGTCATCTAATTCATTATACGCGGTTTTAGGAGATGATGATTATCTGGTCCGACAGCGGGCGAAGGAAGTCTTTGATGAACTATGTCCTGAATTCCCAGATGATTTGTCCCGAGAAATCATTGACGGAAGGGCTGATCGAGTCGATGAGGTGGAAAGAATTTTGAGCGAGGCACGATCCGCCGGTGAAACTCTCTCCCTTTTTGGTGGAGGAAAACTGGTCTGGATCAACGAAGCCAATTTTTTGAATCAAACCAAGACGGGAGCCGCTCAAGGCTCCAAAGAAGCACTGGAAGCTTTCAAACCCTTTCTGGAAAATTTGGGGGAGACCAAGCTGATCTTTTCCGCCTGTCCAGTTCATCGGAGCCATGCATTCGTGAAATGGTTACAAAAAAACGCCATCTATGAGGATGTTGCCAAAAATGAAAAGGAAGATGTGGCCTTTCGTCGATTGGTGCAGGATACCGCCAAGGAATTCGGCGTTCGATTTTCCAATGGTGCTTTGGAATACCTGGCAGGTAAGATCGGGGCTCATTCCCGGTTGGGAGTTGAGGAAACCAAAAAGCTCGCTTCTTATTTGGGAAAAGATGGAGGAGAAATAACTGAAGAAATGGTGATCGATATGGTCCCTGATTTTGGCGAAGGTGATTTTTTTGAAGCTTCAGAGGCCTTTTTTTCCGGCAAGTTGGACTGGGCAATCGATGCGATCGACCGGCATTTTTTTCAGGGCAAGGATGCCCGTCCCCTCTTAGCCACCTTGCAGAATCGAAATCGCTTGCTGATTCAACTACGGGTCCTTGTCGATGGAAAAGAATTGGACCCCAACCAGCGCCTATCTAAAGATCAACTCGAGCGGATAGGAAAAAAATATCAGGATCACTTTTCCGATTCCAATGAAAAAAGCACCCTGAATTTATTTTCCCAAAACCCTTGGTTTTTAGGTCGCTTGCTTCCCTTGGTCAGAAAGTTCTCCA